>NZ_JBKBEX010000005.1:0-201382 GCF_047303325.1 Polaromonas sp. CT11-55
CTCCATCACCCCGGCAAACACCCCCACCAGCATCCCGGCCAGCGGCTGCGACAAATTGTTGAACATCACAATCACGCCGGTGGTCTTGCCCAGGTCCTTGGGCGGGATGAGCTTTTGCCGCAGGCTGCGGATGTAGACGTTGAACATCTTGTCAAACCCGATCACCAGCAAAAAACCGGCGGTGTAGACCCAGAAGTTGCCGGCCAGTCCAGTGAGCAGCCCGCCGGCCAACATCACGGTGTAAGACACCAGGCCCAGGGTGCGCAGCGGCAACACAGTACGGGCGATGAACAGCAGAATGATGACAGTGGCCACGGCGCCTGCCGTTTGCAACACGGCGTAGTCGCCGGCCGAGCGCTGCAGCAGGCCGGTCACCATGGCGGCCGAGGTGGCCAGGGTGACGCCTATGACGAGATTGACGCCTGCAGCCAACGCGATCACCTGCTTCAAGCCCGGCAGGTGCAGCACCTGTGACAAGGCGGTGCGTATGGGGGCGGTCCAGTGGCCGGGCGCCGGTTCGGGCGCCGCGAGCGTGACGGCGCTTTGGCGATGCCACCAGGTCACGGCGCCGTCGGCGATGAGGAAAAACACCGCCGTCGCGCCGACCACCATGGGCCAAGGCATCCAGCGCAACAGCAGAGACGCCAGCAAGGGGCCCAGCACCATGCCGAGCTGGTCGGCGAGCTGCGCGTGGGCCAGCACTTTTTCAAAGCGGTGCTGGCGAAAAATCTGCGGCAGCATGACCTCGCGGGCCATCAGGCCCTGGGTCGTCAGAACGCCGCAGACGGCGGACAGCGCGATCAGCCAGCCGACGCCGCCCGCCCACTGGAAGGCAATCACGCCGGCAATGCACACCAGCGCTCGGTAGAGCTGGCTGATGCGCAGCAGCTTGAGCGGCGAGACGCGATCGCACAGCATGCCGCAGACCGGAAAAGCCAAAAAGCGCGGAAGGGTTTCGAGGGTGAAGGCAATGCCCGACCAGGCGACGCTGCCGGTGGTCTCGAACACCACCAGGGGCACGAGGAACAGCAGTATCTGGTCGGCCAGCCGGGAGAAAAACAGCGAGGCATAAAACAGCAGCCCGCCGGCATCACGCTTGTCGCTCACCCCTGCCCTCGCTTGCGCCCTGCGTGCCTTGCGCACCAGGCCGTTATTGTTGTTTCAGGAATTGGCGGCCCGGCACGCTGCCGGGCGCCGGCTTTTTAATTGTGGTCGGCGGCGTCCTCGGCCGGCCAGTCGCGGATATAGGCCTTGAGCATCTTGTTTTCGAAGTTCTGGCTGTCGACCACGGCCTTGGCGACGTCGTAGAGGCTGATCACGCCCATCAGGACTTTCTGGTTCATCACGGGCATGTAGCGCGCGTGGCGCTCCAGCATCATGCGGCGGACCTCGTCGAGTTCGGTTTCGGAGGTGCAGGTGAGCGGGTGGTCGTCCATGGCGGTGCGCACCAGCGTGCTGCCGATCTCGCCGCCGTTCTTGACGATGTAGACGATGACCTCGCGGAAGGTCAGCATGCCGACCAGGTCGCCGTGCTCCATGACGACCAGCGAGCCTATGTCTTTGTCGGCCATGACCTGCGCCGCCTTGGCCAGGGGTTCATCGGGCTGGACGGTGTAAAGCGTGTTGCCTTTGACACGCAGTATGTCTAGAACCTTCATGGCGATCTCCTCGGTTGTGCTGCCAACATGCCCCCATTGTCCCACCGCAGCGCGGCGGGAAGAGGAATTCAGTTTAAATATAGCCCACAATCAAACGGCCGGTTGCAACAATTTCCCCGCGCACCGCCACTTTTTCTGACTGGAGACAAACCCATGCCCGGTTATTCCGATCCCGGCTTCGACACCCTCGCACTGCACGCGGGTGCCGCGCCCGACCCAACCACCGGCGCGCGCGCCGTGCCGATTCACCTGACCACCTCCTTCGTCTTCGAATCCAGCGATCACGCGGCCAGCCTCTTTAACCTGGAGCGCGCGGGCCACGTCTATTCGCGCATCAGCAACCCGACCAACGCGGTGCTGGAGCAGCGCGTGTCGGCGCTGGAGGGCGGCATAGGCGCGATCGCCACCGCCAGCGGCCAGGCCGCGCTGCACCTGTCCATCGCCACGCTGATGGGGGCCGGCTCGCACATCGTGGCCTCGACGGCGCTCTACGGCGGCAGCCAGAACCTGCTGCACTACACCATGCGCCGCTTCGGGATTGACACGACTTTCGTCAAGCCCGGCGACATCGACGGCTGGCGCGCGGCCGTGCGGCCCACCACAAAGCTGTTTTTCGGCGAAACCGTGGGTAACCCAGGGCTAGACGTGCTGGACATTCCGGCGGTGTCGGCCCTGGCCCATGAGACGGGCGTGCCGCTGCTGGTGGATTCCACCCTGACCTCGCCCTGGCTTATCAAGCCTTTCGACCACGGCGCCGACCTGGTCTACCACTCGGCCACCAAGTTCCTGAGCGGCCACGGCACCGTCATAGGCGGCATCGTGGTGGACGGCGGCAGCTTCGACTGGGAAAAATCCGGCAAATTCGCCGAATTGACCGAAGCCTACGATGGCTTTCACAACATGGTGTTCAGCGAGGAAAGCACGGTGGGCGCCTTTTTGCTGCGCGCGCGGCGCGAAGGCCTGCGCGATTTCGGCGCCTGCATGAGCCCGCACACGGCCTGGCTGATCCTGCAGGGCATAGAAACCCTGCCGCTGCGCATGGCGCGGCACATGGGCAATACCGAAAAAGTGGTCGAATTCCTGGCCAGCCACCCGCTGGTCTCTCGCGTGGGCCATCCCCTGCTCGAATCCCATCCCAGCCACGCGCTGGCCAAAAAGCTGTTGCCGCGCGGGGCGGGTTCGGTGTTCAGCTTCGACATCAAAGGCAACCGCGCGCAGGGCAAAGCCTTTATCGAGGCGCTCAAGGTGTTCAGCCACCTGGCCAATGTCGGCGACTGCCGCAGCCTGGTCATCCACCCGGCCAGCACCACCCACTTTCGCATGACGGACGAGGCGCTGGCGGCCGGCGGCATCACGCAGGGCACGATACGCCTGTCCATAGGCCTGGAAGACCCGGACGACCTGATCGACGACCTCAAGCGCGCCCTCAAGGCCGCCGAAAAAGCGGCCGGTACCGCCCCCATGAAAGCGGGAGCCTGAGCATGTACCTCGACGTCAACGGCCATAAAACTTATTGCTACACCGGCGGCAAGCCTTTTGAGGCCGCCAAGCCGACCGTGGTGTTCATCCACGGCGTGCTCAATGACCACAGCATCTGGATTCTGCAAACGCGCTATTTCGCGCACCATGGGTTCAACGTGCTGGCACCGGACCTACCCGGCCACTGCAAAAGCGAAGGCGAACCGCCCCGGTCGGTGGAGGAAGCGGCTGCCTTCGTCATCGCCCTGCTCGACGCGGCCGGCGTGAAAACCGTCACGCTGGCAGGCCACAGTTTTGGCTCCCTCACGGCCCTGCATGCGGCATCCATCGCGCCTCAGCGGGTGGCGCGCCTGGCCTTGCTGGGCACCGCCGCCCCGATGAAGGTTTCGCCCGCGTTGCTGGACAGCGCGCTAAACCAGCCGATGAAGGCCATCGATATGGTGAACACCTTCTCGCATTCCATGCTGGCGCCGCCGCCCTCGGCGCTGGGCCCGGGCACCTGGCTGTACGGAGGCTCCAAAGCCCTGATGCGGCGGGTGCTGGCCAGCAATACCCAGGTCAACCTGTTTCACCGCGGCTTCAAAGCCTGCGACGACTACACGGCCGGTGAAGCCGCCATGGACAAGGTGCAGTGCCCGGTGCTGTTCATCCTCGGCAAAGGCGATTCCATGACCTTGCCCAAAATGGCGGCACCGCTGCAGGCCAAGGCGAAAAATGGCAAAACCGTGCTGCTGCAAGCCGGCCACCAGATGATGACCGAGGCACCCGAAGAGGTGCTGTTCGCGATCCGCGATTTCCTCCAGGCCCCATCAGCCTGACACATCGGATGGCAAGCTCTCTCCTCGTCCCCACACTCGCGCAGGCGGTGGAGCATGTGCTCGCCGCGGTGGAGGGTGACATCGTGCTCGGGCTGCCGCTGGGCATAGGCAAACCCAACCCCTTTGTGAACCTGCTCTACCGCCGCATCAAGGCCATGGGCGGCGAGGCGAATCCCAGGCGCCTGAAGATCATCACCGCGCTGTCACTGGAAAAACCCGAAGGTAAAAGCGAGCTGGAGCAAAACTTTCTCGCGCCGCTGGTCGAACGGGTGTTCAAGGACTACCCCGATCTCGACTATGTGAAAGACCTGCGCGCGGGCGTGCTGCCGCCGCATATCGAAGTCTCCGAGTTCTTCTTCAAGACCGGCGACTACCTCGGCAACAGCCGCGCGCAGCAGGCCTATATCGCCACCAACTACACCTTTGTCGCCCGCGACATGGGGGTGCTGGGCGTGAACGTGATCGCGCAGGCCGCCGCCGCGCGTGACGTGGGCAGCGAACTCGTGCTGTCCCTGGGCAGCAACCCCGACGTGACTTTTGAACTCGCCGAGCGCCAGGCCGCGCAGGGCAAGCTGCTGCTGAAGGTGGGCGTTATCAATCGCCAGATGCCTTTCATGCCTAACCATGCAGTGGCGCCTGCCGGTTTTTTTGACGTGCTGGTGACGGACGCGGAGGCCACGCACACCCTGTTTGCGCCGCCCAATAACAAGGTCGGCACAGCCGACTACGCCATCGGCCTGCATGCCGCCAGCCTGGTGGCCGACGGCGGCACGCTGCAGATCGGCATAGGCGCGCTGGGTGACGCCATCGCGCAGGCGCTGATCGTGCGGGACAGCGACAACGAGGGCTACCGCCGCATCATGGCGACCCTGTGTCCGGACGGACCGCAGGGCCGCGAGCTGGGCGGTTTTGATCAGGGCCTCTATGCATGCTCGGAGATGTTCGTCAACGGGCTGCTCAAGCTCATTGAAGCGGGTATTGTGCGGCGCGAGGTGTTTGACGATTTGGCCTTGCAGAACCTGGTTAACGAAGGCCGCGCTCCAGGCCTGGCGGTCAGTACTGACACGCTTGCCGCCTTGATGGACGCAGGCCGGATCAACTCCGTGCTGAGCGCCGGCGACCTGGCGTTCCTGCAACGCTTTGGCGTGCTCAGCGGCAAGGTCCGCCTTGCGCAGGAGGGTGTGCTCGACGTGGCCGGCACGCGCATCGCCAACCGGCTGGGCGACGCTGCCGTACGCATTGCCTTGCAAGAGGCCGGCGGCTTGGGAACTCGCCTGGCGGGCGGCGTAGTCCTGCATGGAGGCTTCTTCCTCGGCCCCACCGATTTTTACGAGCACCTGCGCGCCATGCCACCCGAGGCGCTGGCCAAAATCGACATGACGCGCATAGCTTTCATCAACCAGCTCCAGGGCCAGAGCCGCCTCAAACAGGCACAGCGCACCCAGGGCCGCTTCATCAACACGACCATGATGGTCACGTTGCTGGGCGCGGCGGTGTCCGATGGGCTGGAGTCGGGACAGGTCGTCTCGGGCGTGGGCGGGCAATACAACTTTGTGGCCATGGCGCACGCCTTGCCCGATGCGCGCTCCATCCTGATGCTGCGCGCCACCTATGAGCGCAAGGACGGCGTGCGCAGCACCCTGGTGTGGAACTATGCGTACGAAACCATCCCGCGCCACCTGCGCGACGTGGTCATCACCGAATACGGTGTGGCCGACCTGCGCGCCCAGCCCGACGGCGAAGTCGTCAAGCGGCTGATCGCGATTGCCGACTCGCGCTTTCAGGACGATCTTGTCGCGCAAGCCAAGGCCGCCGGCAAGCTGGACGCCGGCTACGAGGTGCCAGCGCAGCATCGCCAGAACCTGCCCGAGGTGCTGCGCGCCCGGCTGCAGCCCTGGAGCGGGTCAGCGCTGCTGCCCGACTTCCCCTTCGGCACTGACCTGACGGCCGACGAGTTACGCATCATCGGCGCGCTCAGGCAAATGCAGCACGCCAGCCAGCACCCGGCCGAGCTGGCGGCCATGCTCGTCAAAAGCCTGTGGACGGACCGCGAAGCGCCGCCGGCTTACTTGCAGCGGCTGGGCCTGGACGAGGCCACGAGCTTGCGCAAGATGCTGATGCGCAAACTGTTTGCCGGGAATCTTTAGCCCGGCTTTAACACCGTGATGCCAAGCTAGCGCGTCGCAGCAGGCGTTGGAACCAGGATGGCCTGGTCTACGGCGCGCCCCAGCGTCGCATCAGGGTGCCGGCGGAACTCACTGACATAACCCCAGAACACCAGACCGTTTTTCTCATAGGCAAGGTAGTAAATGTCCGCGCCCATGCCGTTGTTCAGAAAATACCGGTCGAAAACAAATGACCGTCCATCAGCTACCACCGGGATGCTGATGAGCGGCGGCTTCTTGAGTTTTTCGCTCACTTCCGGTGCCGACATTCCGCGGTTGAACTGAGACAGCTGGTAGTGCGAAATGGTGGTGAGGCAACCCGATGTGAGAAGCGCCAGGCACAGCGCAGCAAAAAGTCGAATCATCGCCTAGCCCTTCTTTTTCTCGGCCTGGGCTTTTTCCATGGCGAGCTTCAGTCCGGGCATGAGTGCGCTGATGGATTCCTCCGGGCTCTTGCTGAGTTCTTCCAGCGTTCCGTAGGCCCGCACGGTACGGCCCGCGTCGCCGTAGACGATCACGAACTGCGTGTAAACGGGAACCATGATGGGGATGTACATGCAGGTGGGGGTGCAGACCACCGTGCCGCTTTGCTGCATGCCGGTCTGCAGGTTGAAATGCCTGGCCAGGTACTGCGCACCGGCGTAGTCAAACGAATGCTCCAGGGTAGGCGTGGATTTGCCCAGTTTGGCCTGAAGGTCCGAGGCCGAATCACCCGTGCGGAAGGAGTCGACCTGTGCCCGTTGCAGGGGCACACTCGTGGCACAACCCACCATCAACAGCACAGCCAGGCAAGATCCCAGCAGTTTTAACAAAGCAGCGTTTCTCAAAATCCCCTCCGTGGGTTTAGTCAGTATGTATTCAAGTGTATCTTGGCCACAGTCTGCGGCTGAAAGCTCGGCGTGCCGCCCTGCGACATCCAGCGCCGCCAAAACTGCCAGAATCAATTCATGCCTGCCGTCCATTCCTTCGCCATGACGCCCTTCATGTCACTCCAGCGAGTGGGAGAGATTGCCAGGTCATTCGACCTGCGCGCCCTGCCCGCGGACTTCTACGCCAACCCTTATCCGGTGTACGCGGCCCTGAGAGAACGCGAGCCGATACGCCGCATGCCCGACGGCTCCTTCTTCCTGACGCGCCACGCCGACCTGGTGGCGGTCTACCGCGACACGCAAACTTTCAGCTCCGACAAAAAAGTGGAGTTCGAGCCCAAGTACGGCGCGGCCTCCGCGCTGTTTGAGCACCACACCGCCAGCCTGGTGTTCAACGATCCACCGCTGCACACGCGCGTGCGCAAGCTCATCATGGGCGCGCTGACACGGCGCGCGATTGCCGACATGGAGCCTGGCCTGGTGGCGCTGGTCGATGGCCTGCTCGACGGCATCGCGGCCAGGGGCGGCGGCGACCTGGTCGAGGACTTCGCCTCGGCCATCCCGGTGGAGATCATCGGCAACCTGCTGGGCGTGCCGCATGCGGACCGCGCGCCGCTGCGCGGCTGGTCGCTGGCGATACTGGGCGCGCTGGAACCCAAGCTCACGCCGGAGCAGGAAGCCCTGGGCAACCGCAGCGTGCGCGAGTTCACGGCCTACCTGCGGGACCTGGTGGCCGACAGGCGCCGCCACCCGGGCGACCCCGAGCACGACGTGCTGACGCGGCTGATAGGCGGCGAGATGGGGCCTGACAGGCTCAGCGAAACCGAGCTGCTGCAGAACTGCGTGTTCATCCTCAACGCCGGCCATGAAACCACCACCAACCTGATAGGCAACGCGCTGGTGGCGCTGCAGGAGCGGCCGGCGGCGCTGGCCGCCCTGCTGCCCCGCATGCAAGCACTGGCGCATGACGCGCAGGGGCTTGAGGCGCTCATGGTGCCGGCCGTCGATGAGTTCCTGCGGTTCGAGTCGTCCAACCAGTTCAGCAACCGGCGCGCACGGGCCGATACGGCCATTGGCGGCGTTCAGCTACCCGCCGGCAGCCTGCTGACGCTGTGCATAGGCGCGGCGAATCGCGACCCGGCGCAGTTTGCGCGTCCCGACGAGCTGGACCTGGCACGCCGGGACAACCGCCACCTCGCCTTTGGCTTCGGCATCCACCAGTGCGCCGGGCTCAGCCTGGCGCGGCTCGAAGGCCGCATCGCGATTGGGCGATTTCTTCAGCGCTTCCCGAGTTACCGGTTAAGCGCCAGCCCCACGCGCGGCGGCCGTGCGCGCTTCAGGGGATTTCTGAAGGTGCCGTTTTCCGTCGCCTAGCCAGCCGGGATCCAATGCTGGGGTGCCGCCGCCAGACCCCGCAACAAGGCCTGGGTGGAAGGCAGATGGGACGTGGCGGGCTGGCCCGGCTGCGCCAGTGAATCGAGAAGGCGCGAGAGGGTTTGCGCCTGCGGCATCAGCGGCCCCAGAAAACGCGTGCCACCCGCATCGGCGACCAGCAGCGTGGGAAAAGTCTCCACGTCGATGTCGCCGACCAGCTCGGCCTCGTCCTCGATGTCCAGCCAGGCAAAGCGGCTGTCCGGATACCGCGCCGCCATCTGCGCGAAAACTTCAGCGTAGTCGCGGCACAGGCCGCACCAGTCGGCGCACAGGCAAACCACCCAGTTCACGGGAAGGTCCTGCAAGCTGGAGGGTGCCGCTGGCGGCGTGATGGGGAGATGCATGCGGGAGAAAGCAAGGATTGACTATTATGGCCAGGCCCGCAAAATGGTGAGCGACACGGGGCTATCACGATGGTAGCCCGACGCAGGAGACACCACCATGAATGCCACGCCCAGCGACGCCGTGCAAAGCGGCCAGCCCACGACACCCGTCAGCCCACCTGTCGACCCGCGCAGCTTCGATTCCTTCGCGAGCTTTTATCCGTTCTACCTGGGCGAGCATCGCAATCCGACCTGCCGGCGCCTGCATTTTGTGGGCTCCAGCCTCACGCTGCTGTGCCTGGCGGCGCTGGTCGCCACGCGCAACCCGTGGTGGCTGCTGGCTGGGCTGCTGTGCGGTTACGGTTTCGCCTGGATAGGCCACTTCGGCTTCGAAAAGAACAAGCCCGCGTCCTTCAAGCGGCCGCTTTACAGTTTTATGGGCGACTGGGTGATGTACCGCGATATGTGGGTGCAGGCCTTCAGGCGAGCCACCCACAACACGTAAGCCCGTGCGCTAGTGCGGGCCTTGGGGCTGAAAAATGCTGGCCTTGAGCGCCTTCAGGCAGGCCGCGCCGGCGTGCAGCGCGGCTTCATGGGTGGGATAAGGGTGGTCAGAGCCTTCGATGCGGACATCGGCGCCGCGCTCATCGGTGGACAGCTGGGTGACCACCCAGTAAAACAGGCCGGCCGAGGGCTCCTTGACACGGACCGCGAGCGGCCCGGGCGGCAGCGGAAGCGTGGGAGGCATGGCGCTCATAAAGTCCTCCCCAGCTCATTGCTTACATCCTTGGCCGCGGGGCCGACTTCGGCCACGGCCACGCGCAATTCCAGTTCGCTGCAGGCCAGTGTGGCGACCCAGTAGTTCAAAGAGGCTTCCTGGGTGATGTCGATGGGCTCGTTTTTCAGGGATGCATCGGCGATCGGATAAGCAGGTGGTGTCACGGTTTTCTCCGGCTGGGGTTGAGGGATGCGGAGAATCTTGACCGGGGCCGCGTGTGCACCTTGTAAGAATCCGACTCGCCCGCTTGAAGTCACGGCCGAACAAAAGCAACGAAACGTGGCGGAGGTGACGAAGGCTTAACAACCTTGACAAAAGGTTGACGCTTTTAAAACCTGAGCTTATGAGCTTCTGCCGAACCAGGGGAAGGGGGCACAGGCCCAAGCCAGTTTTGCACCACGTTACGCGCCGCCGGGCTCGCCTTCCACGCGGATGCCGAGTTGCTTGATCTTGACGCGCTGCTCCACGGCATGGCTCCACTGCTCGAAGTCTTCGTTGGTGGGTGCGGGGCCGCTGCCGGTCTGGTAGGCCCACATCTTGGCGGTCAGCTCTTCATAAATCTGCTTGGCATCGCGCTGCGCCTGCCGCTCCTGGGCGATGGCGCCGTCAAGTTTTTCCCGGGCGTTAGTTTTTTCTGGCATCTTTTTGTGCATTGAAAAACAGGGGGCTTGATTTTGTTACAGCGCCTTGTCGCGAACAAGAATTCCCCTGGCGATCTATCGGTTTTTTTCGGGGTGAACCGGCGCTTTACAGCGCGTCACGCAGCCGCAGCTCGGGCCAGCGGGCTTTTCCCCACAAGCCCTGCACCGCCTCGGCCTTGTCGAGCAGCAACTCTTGCATCAGCGGCTCCAGGGGCGTGGCGTCGGGATCGGCCAGCAGCAGGAAGCGCGCTTCGTCCTCGCCTTCGGATTCGTTGAGCTGGCCCACCCAGTCCAGCGCCACCAGGGTTTCCAGCACCGGCTCGAGTTGCAGGCCATCCACCTGGAGCCGCTCGGCCAGCTGCGAGGCGCTCAGGCCTTTTCGCGGCGTGGATAACGCCTTGTGCAGTTGCTGCAGCACTTCGACGGCAAGCTGGAAGTGCCAGCCGTGCGCGCTGCCTCGGCGCGCCACGCCGGCCAGCAGGCTGGGCAGGTAGGCGGCGATCACCGCACCCATCAGCACGATGACCCAGGAGAGGTAAATCCACACCAGCAGGATAGGCAGGGTCGCGAAGGCGCCGTAGACCAGCGAATAGGTGGGCACCGCGCCCAGGTAAAGGCTGAGCGCGCGCTTGGCCACCTCGATGCCGGCGGCGACGAACAAACCTCCCGCCCAGGCATGCGACCATTTCACAAAGGTGTTGGGCACATAGCGGTACATCGCCGCCATGCCGCCGGCCACCAGGAAAAACTGCAGGACGCTGAGCAGGAAACGCAGGCTGACCGGCAAGGCGCCCACCAGGCCGCCCGAGGCCGACAGCACATAGGAGGTAACCGCCAGGCTGGCCGCTAGCAGGAGCGGGCCCAGCGTGATGGCGGCCCAATAGATCAGCACGCGCTGAGCCAGCGAGCGCGCCTTCTTGACGCGCCAGATGCCGTTCAGGGTGCGGTCTATGGTGAGGATGAGCGCGATGGCCGTGACCAGCAGCACAGCCAGGCCGGCAATGCCCAGCTTGTTGGCCTGGCGGCTGAACTGGGTGAGGTAGCCCAGCACCTGGCGCGCGATGTTGTCGGGGATCAGGCTCTGCACCAGCCAGGCCTGCAGCGCGCCCTGCAGTTTCGAAAACATCGGGAAGGCCGTGAAAATCGCCAGCGCCACGGTGAAAAAAGGCACCAGCGCAATCGAGGTGGTGAAGGTCAGGCTGCTGGCCGTCAGGCCCATGTGGTCTTCGCGGAAACGGTCGCGCAGGGTCAGCGCCGTGCCGCGCCACGGGAAGCGCGACAGGTCGGCCAGGAGGTCCTGCAGGTATTGCTGGAATTTCATCCCCGGTATCATGCCATTGACATTTGGATTTCCATGAACAAAACAGAGCAAATAGACCTTACCCGCCGCCTGGCGCTGGCCAGCCTGCTGGGCCTCATCGTGCTGGGCCTGGCCTGGGAAATGTGGCTGGCGCCCATACGGCCGGGCGGCTCGCTGCTGGCGCTCAAGGTGCTGCCGCTGTGCATCCCCCTGGCCGGCATCCTGAAAAATCGCATGTACACCTACCGCTGGCTCAGCCTGCTGGTGTGGCTGTATTTCACTGAGGGCGTGGTGCGGGCCTGGAGCGACCGCGCGCCGGGCAACTACCTGGGCCTCATTGAAGTGGTGCTGTGCCTGACGCTGTTTGCCGCCTGCGCGCTGCATGTGCGCGTGCGCCTGAAAAATATCCCGGTCCCCTCAACCCCCTAACCTGAAGCCGAACACCGTGAGCACGCACACCTCCCTGATTGAATCCCTGCGCCAGATCGTAGGCGCCACCAACGTCCTGACCGACGGCGACCTGACGCCCTGGGTGCAGGACTGGCGCAAACGCGAAACCGGCAAAGCCCTGGCCGTGGTGCGTCCCGGCTCCACGCAGGAAGTCGCGGCCGTGGTGAAGGCCTGCGCCGCGGCACGCGTGAGCATCGTGCCGCAAGGCGGCAATACCGGCATGGTGGTGGGGTCGACACCGGACGCCAGCGGTACGCAGGTCGTGCTGAGCCTCACGCGCATGAACAAGGTGCGCACGCTCGACGCCGGCAACCTGACCATCACCGTCGACGCCGGCTGCGTGCTGCAAAACCTGCAGGAAGCCTGCGAAAAAGCCGGTTTCCTGTTTCCCCTGAGCCTGGCCTCTGAAGGAAGCTGCACCATAGGCGGCAACCTCGGCACCAACGCCGGCGGCACCCAGGTCGTGCGCTACGGCAACACGCGCGACCTCTGTCTGGGGCTGGAAGTCGTGAACGCGCAGGGTGAGATCTGGGACGGCCTCACGGGCCTGCGCAAGGACAACACCGGCTACGACCTGCGCCACCTGTTCATAGGCAGCGAAGGCACGCTGGGCGTGATCACCGGCGCGACCATGAAGCTCTACCCCATGCCCAAATCCCAGCTCACCGCCTTTGCCGCCGTGCCTTCGCTGGAGGCCGCCGTGCAGTTGCTGGGCCTGGCGCATGAACATCTGGGTTCGGGCCTGACCGGTTTTGAGGTCATGGGCCAGTTCGCGCTGGGACTGGTGGCCAAACATTTCCCGCAGCAGCGCGTGCCGTTCTGGCAGGAGCACGCCTGGTGCGTGGTACTGGAGAACTCGGACAACGAATCGGAAACCCATGCGCGTGAATGCTTCGAGCGCCTGCTCGAGGCCGCCATGGAAGCCGGCTGCGTCGCCGACGCCGTGGTCGCCGAGAGCATGGCACAGGCCCACGCGCTGTGGCACATCCGTGAAAGCATCCCGATGGCGCAGGCCGAAGAGGGCCTGAACATCAAGCACGACATCTCCATCAATGTGTCGCGCATTCCGGAATTCGTGGCGGAAACCAATGCGCTGCTGCTTGAGCGTTTTCCGGGCGCGCGCATGGTCGTCTACGGCCACCTGGGCGACGGCAACCTGCACTACAACGTGCAGGCGCCGGAGAACGAAGACCAGGCGCGTTTCCTCAACGAAAAAGAGCTCCCCATGAACGCCCTGGTCTACGAGGCGGTGGACCGCTACCGGGGCTCGATCTCGGCCGAACACGGTGTCGGCAGCCTCAAGGTCGACACGCTGCCCAAGCACAAATCACCCGTGGCGCTGGACATGATGCGCGCCATCAAGCAAGGCCTGGATCCGCTGAACCTGATGAACCCGGGCCGGGTGCTGAAGGCATAATTAAAGGCATTGCCCGGCCGCCTCCCCGCCGGCCGCGGCATATCTCCCCCGACTCAAGCCGACTGGTTTCCAATGACCCGCCCCATACGCTCCCAATACGAAGATTTCATGCGCCATGTGGACACGCACGGCGTCTTCAAGGCAGACCGCACCGGCACCGGCACCAAAAGCGTGTTCGGCCACCAGATGCGCTTTGACCTGAACGAGGGCTTTCCGCTGGTGACCACCAAGAAGGTGCACCTCAAATCCATCGTCCATGAGCTGCTGTGGTTTTTGCAGGGCTCCAGCGACAACAACTGGCTCAAGGAACGCGGCGTCACCATCTGGGACGAATGGGCGCGCCCCGACGGCGACCTGGGCCCGGTCTACGGCGTGCAGTGGCGCAGCTGGCCCACGCCCGACGGCGGCCACATCGACCAGATCAGCGAAGTCATCAAGACGCTCAAGACCAACCCCGATTCACGCCGCATCATCGTAAGCGCCTGGAACGTGGCCGACCTCTCCAAGATGGCGCTCATGCCCTGCCACGCGTTTTTCCAGTTCTATGTGGCGCCCTCCGAGGTGCAGGGCCAGCCCGGCAAGCTGAGCTGCCAGCTCTACCAGCGCAGCGCCGACATCTTCCTGGGCGTGCCCTTCAACATCGCGAGCTACGCCCTGCTGACGCATATGGTGGCCCAGCAGTGCGACCTGGGCGTGGGCGACTTCATCTGGACCGGCGGTGACTGCCACATCTACAGCAACCACCATGAGCAGGTCGCGCTGCAACTGAGCCGCCAGCCCTTCCCCTACCCCACGCTGCAGATCAAGCGCAAGCCCGAATCGATCTTCGACTACCAATTTGAGGATTTCGAGTTCCTGGATTACCAGCATCACGAGGCGATCAAAGCTCCCGTGGCTGTTTAATCCGGGATGCAAACATGACACGCATCCACATGATCTTCGCCCGCGCCGCCAACGGCGTGATAGGCCGCGACAACACCATTCCCTGGCGCCTGCCGGAAGACATGGCGCGCCTCAAGCGCCTGACCACCGGCTGGCCTGTCATCATGGGCCGCAAGACCTGGGATTCGCTGCCGGCCAAGTTCCGTCCCCTGCCGGGCCGCGCCAACATCGTCATCACGCGCCAGGCCGACTGGAAGGAAGCCGGCGCCGAAACCGCGGCAAGCCTGCCCGACGCGCTGGCGCTGTGCGCGGCATCCGAAGAGGTTTGGGTCCTGGGTGGCGCGCAAATTTACGCGCAGGCGATGCCGCTGGCACACCGCATCGAAGTCACAGAGATTGCGGAAAATATCGAGGGCGACGCCTTCGCGCCGACGCTGGGCCCCGAATGGCGGCAGACGGCGCGCGAAGACCATGTGTCTGCCACGGGGATGAAGTTCAGCTTCATCACCTACGAAAAATAAACCATCCACAACCCACAACAACACGAGAGGGAATTGATATGTCAGGAGGCGGATTTCACGTACACGGGCCCCACGACCATGAGCTCGAACATGCAGCCCAGGGTGGCCATGGCGGGCACGAAAGCGGCGGCGGCATGATCGCGCAGATCGCGGTGATCACGGCCATCATCGCGACCATAGGCGCCATCTTTGCCTACATGGGCGGCGCCACGCAGGCCAATGCGGGCCTGTACAAAAACAATGCGGCCATCAAGAAGACGGAAGCCTCCAACCAGTGGAATTACTTCCAGGCTAAAAGCACCAAGCAGTCACTGGCCGAGCTCGCCCGCGATCTGGCGCCCGAAGACAAAAAAGCCGGCTACCAGGCCAAGGTGGATCGCTACGAAAAAGAAAAGAACGATATCAAGGTCATCGCCGAGAAGCTCGAAGCCGAATCCGTGGTCTGGGACCAGTCCTCGGACGCACAGATTCACCAGCACCACCGCTGGGCCCAGGCCACCACCGTGCTGCAAGTGGCGATTGCCCTGGCGGCCATCGCGCTGCTGACGCGCAAGAAGTGGCTGGAATACGGCATGTTCGCCGTGGCAGGCGTGGGCCTCGTGATTGGCGCGCTGGCCGTGTTGCACATCTGAGCCTTGATCCTCCCTTCCGGTCCTGGAGCATGACCCCATGAAAATTACCACCTGGAACGTCAATTCCCTGACCGCGCGGCTGGCCCACGTGCTCGACTGGCTGGCTGCCAATCCTGTGGACGTGCTGTGCCTGCAGGAACTCAAGATGACGGACGACAAGTTCCCGCTGGAGGCGCTGAAGGCGGTGGGGTATGAAGCCGCTGCTTTCGGCCAGAAAACCTATAACGGCGTGGCCATTCTGTCGCGCACGCCGCTGCGCGAGGTGGTGAAAAACATCGTCGGTTTTGAAGACGAACATTCGCGCGTCATCGCCGCCACGGTGGACGGCCCCGCAGGGCCTGTGCGCGTGATGAACGGCTATTTCGTCAATGGGCAGGAGCCCGGCAGCGACAAGTTCGCCTACAAGATGCGCTGGCTGGACGGCCTGCAGACCTATGTGCGCGCCGAGATGGCGGCCCACCCGCAGCTGGTGCTGCTGGGCGACTTCAACATCGCGCCGGAAGACCAGGACTCCTTCGACCCGGAAGGGCTCAGGGACACCATCCACCACACCAAGGAAGAGCGCGAACATTTCCGCCAGCTGCTGGCGCTGGGCCTGACCGACAGCTTCCGCATGTTCGAGCAGGCGCCCAAAAGCTACTCATGGTGGGACTACCGCATGCTGGGCTACCAGAAAAACCGGGGCCTGCGCATAGACCACATCCTGGTCAGCGAGGCACTCAAGCCGCAAGTCCTGGGCTGCAGCATAGACCGCGTGCCGCGCAAATGGGAAAAGCCTAGCGACCATGCGCCGGTGACCGTGGAAATCGGCTGACCCCCGTCCGGGCTCACTGCGTGTAGCCCGTTCCCCCCTTCCAGGGGGCGGCGCCTGCGGTCTGGCAAAGCCAGTCCCGCGGCCCCCGCTGGTAGTGCCCAAAGAATTCTTTAGCCCAGCATGAGCCGTGGAACCGGCTTTGCCGGGCCACAGGCGGGCGGCCCCCTCGGGGGGCAGGGAGTTACACGAAGTGAACGACCGTGGGGGCTCACTCACTCCAGGTGGAGTTCTTGAATCTTCCGCGTGATGGTGTTGCGCCCTATGCCCAGTTTCTGGGCGGCCTCGATGCGGCGCCCGCGCGTATTGGCCAGCGCGGTCTGGATCAGCTTGGATTCAAAGCGGCGCGTGAGCACGTCCCACACGTCGCTGCGCCCGGTGGCCAGCAGGGCCAGGGCTTCGGCTTCAAGGCCGCTTTCCCAGTTCTGCCCCACGCCAGCCATTGCCGGCAAGGCCGCCTCGGATGCGGGCACTGGCAAGGCCTTGTCGCCGCTTGGCGCCCATTCGGCGCGGACAGGGTCCGGTTTTTCCGCCGCGGCGGGGGATTTTCCCGGTTCGGGGATCATGCCCAGCACTTCAGGCGGCAGGTCCTTGGGCTCTATCATCTGGGCCGGCGCCATGACGGTCAGCCAGTGGCAGATGTTCTCGAGCTGGCGCACATTGCCGGGAAAGCCGAAGTTGCTCAGCAGTTGCAGGGCTGTGTCGGAAATCCGCTTGGGTTCGACGCCGAGCTGCTTGGCGCTTTGCTGCAGGAAGTGGCGCGTCAGCATGAAGACGTCTTCGCGCCGCTCGCGCAGCGCGGGCAGGCGCAAACGGATCACGTTGAGGCGGTGGAACAAGTCTTCGCGGAAACCGCCTTCCTTGACGCGCTGCTCCAGGTCCTGGTGGGTGGCGGCGATCACGCGCACATTGGCCTTGACGGCGTTGTGCCCGCCGACGCGGTAGAAATGGCCGTCGCTGAGCACGCGCAGCAGGCGCGTCTGCAAATCAAAGGGCATGTCGCCGATTTCGTCGAGGAAAAGCGTGCCGCCCTCGGCCTGCTCGAAGCGGCCGCGCCGCATGGTCTGCGCGCCGGTGAAGGCGCCGCGCTCATGGCCGAAAAGCTCGCTCTCGAGCAAATCCTTCGGGATCGCCGCGGTATTGATCGCGACGAACGGCCCGCTGGCGCGCGGCGAATGCTTGTGCAGCGCGCGCGCCACCAGTTCCTTGCCGGAGCCCGATTCGCCGGTGATCATCACCGTCACCATGCTCTGGCTCAGGCGCCCGATGGCGCGAAACACGTCCTGCATGGCCGGCGCCTGGCCCAGCATTTCGGGCGCGGAAGCCATGCGCTCCTCGGCGACCTCTTCGCGCTGGCTTTCTTCCACCGCGCGACGAATCAGCTCGACCGCCTTGGGCAGGTCAAACGGCTTGGGCAGGTATTCAAAAGCCCCACCCTGAAAGGCCGAGACCGCGCTGTCCAGGTCGGAGAACGCGGTCATGATGATGACCGGCAGGCCGGGCAGTTTTTCCTTGACCTTTTCCAGCAAGTCCAGGCCCGAGCCCCCCGGCATGCGGATGTCGCTCACGAGGATTTGCGGGCCGTCCTCTTCGGTTGCGTTTTCCAGCGCGGCAAGCACCTCGCGGGGGCTGGTGAAACTGCGCGTGGGAAGGTCCTCGCGGAGCAGGGCCTTTTCCAGAACAAACCGGATGGACTGGTCATCATCAACGATCCAGATCGGTTTCATGTATGCAGTCCCTTTTGTCGTGCTTTCAGCGCGTGGCCCTTCTGGGGAGCCTCCGCGCCGATCGCGTTATGTATCAATCATGCGGCGGACAGATTTCAAGGAAGCGGTATGAGCAGCTTGAAATCTGTACGGCCCGGCACACTGTCGCACTCGATCAAACCGTGGTGTTGCTGCACAAAGGTTTGCGCCAATGTCAGCCCCAGCCCCGAACCACCCTCGCGCCCCGAGACCAGGGGATAGAAGATGCGGTCTTTGATGGAGTCCGGCACGCCCGGTCCATTGTCGATAACATGCAATTCCAGTGCCAAGCGATAGCGCTGCTTGCCAAAAGTTACCTGCCTGGCGATTCTTGTCCTGAAAGTGATCTGCGCTTTGCCCGCCGTGATGAGTTCGGCGAGCGCCTGCGCGGCGTTGTGGGCGATGTTCAGCACCGCCTGGATCAGTTGCTCGCGGTCGCCGCGAAAATCGGGGATAGAGATGTCGTAATCCCGCGTGACCTTCAAGCCCTTGGGAAACTCCGCCAGGATCAGCGAGCGCACGCGCTCACAAACCTCGTGGATATTCACGTCACCCACCAGGTGCGGGCGGCGGTGCGGCGCCAGCAGGCGGTCGACCAGCGTCTGCAGCCGGTCCGCCTCATGGATGATGACCTGGGTGTATTCGGTCAGGTCCTTGCCGATTTCCATCTGCAGCAACTGGGCCGCTCCGCGGATCCCGCCCAGCGGGTTCTTGATTTCATGGGCGAGGTTGCGTATCAGCTCCTTGTTGGCCTGCGCCTGGTCGATCAGGCGCTCTTCCCGTTCCTGCTTGGCCTGCTGCTCCAGCGGCAGCAACTCCACGATGGCCTCGCCCGGAGTGTCGGTTTGCGCCACCACCACATGAACCGGCAGCGGTTCATGGTTGAGGCGCCGGAGCCAGGCGTCGTAGCGCAGGGCGGCGAATTCGTTGCTGCCGGCGCCTTCGAGCGCGTTTTGCAGGATCAGCGGCTCGGTGAAACAGTCGGGGAGTTGCGAACCCTCAATGGTTCGCCGGGAGGTGCCCAGCGCGTCTTCGAGCGCGGCATTGGCAAACACGACGGTGCCGTCGGTGCGCACGACAGCCACCAGCGTGGCCAGCAGGTCGAATGCCTGGAAACGGGGAAGCCCCGAAACCGGAGCCGAGGAGGATGGGGTGCGGATGGAGGGCTTTTTCAAGCCATCCATTTTCACCCATAAGCCGGTGTTGCGCGCTTAATTAAGGGCGGGAGCGGCGGTTGAAGGCAGCCGGGATATCTCGCGCTTGAGTCCGGCGATGTCGCTCTGGTTGCGGGCTATGCTGTCCTTGAGTTCGGCCACGCGGTCAAGGTAGCGCTGGTAGTTGCGGCCCTCAATGCCCTGCTTTTCGGGTTCGCCGTTGTTGTACTCTTTTTGCTGCTCGGCCAGTTTGGCTTCGGCTTTTTTCAGCTCGGCTTCCAGGATGGCGCGCGAATCGCTGTCGCGGGCACGCTGCTCGGAACTGCCCGAACCGGTCGCGGCCGCCACACGGACCGCGGGCTTGGCGCTCACCGGCGTGCTCGCCACGACCGTGACATTGCCGCCCGAGACCAGTTTGCAGCTGCGCGTCTGCGCCTCTTTGGCATTATTGATGTATTCAGGTGTGGAGCCCCCGACACCGGCGCAGCGGTAAACCTGCTGCGCCCATGCGAGGTTCCCCGCGCCGGCGAGCAGCAGGGACAAGGCAGAAAGCAAAAAGGTGTTTTTCATGGAGAACTCCTGGTGCCGGTAGGGCAAGGACGGTCTATCAGTATGCGGCAAAGGGGCAAAAATACAAAGCCAGCAGACCCACAAGTGCGGGGGGCAATAAAAAAGGACGGCATATGCCGTCCTTTTTTGGCCACAGACTGTAAATAAAAACAGTAGGCGGCTTGGCTGCTTGGCTGCTTACAGCGAGTAGTACATGTCGTACTCGACCGGGTGCGGTGCCATGCGGAAACGCGTGACTTCGCCCATCTTGAGCTCGATGTAGGCGTCGAGCATGGAGTCGGTGAACACGCCGCCCTTGGTCAGGAAGCCGCGGTCCTTGTCCAGGTAGTCCAGCGCCTGGTCCAGGCTGTGGCAGACGGTTGGGACCTTTGCGTCCTCTTCCGGCGGCAGGTGGTACAGGTCCTTGGTGGCGGCTTCGCCCGGATGGATCTTGTTTTCCACGCCGTCCAGGCCGGCCATCAT
The DNA here is from genome assembly GCF_047303325.1 of Polaromonas sp. CT11-55. NCBI lineage: Bacteria > Pseudomonadati > Pseudomonadota > Betaproteobacteria > Burkholderiales > Comamonadaceae > Polaromonas > Polaromonas sp. CT11-55. The sequence goes on from NZ_JBKBEX010000005.1 coordinate 20,110, forward strand.
CAGTGCCGAGAAGGCCAGGTACGGGTTGGCCGATGGATCGGGGAAGCGCGCCTCGATGCGGCGGCCCTTGGGGTTCGCCACGAACGGGATGCGGATCGAGGCCGAGCGGTTGCGCGAGCTGTAGGCCAGCTTCACCGGGGCTTCGAAGCCGGGCACCAGGCGCTTGTAGCTGTTGGTGCCGGGGTTGGTGATGGCGTTCAGGGCACGGGCGTGCTTGATGATGCCGCCGATGTAGTGCAGCGCGAAGTCGGACAGGCCTGCGTAGCCGTCGCCGGCGAACAGGTTCTTGCCGTCTTTCCAGATCGACTGGTGCACGTGCATGCCGGAGCCGTTATCACCGGCGTAGGGCTTGGGCATGAAGGTGGCGGTCTTGCCGTAGGCGTTGGCCACGTTCCAGACCACGTACTTCAGGACCTGCGTCCAGTCGGCGCGCTGGACCAGCGTGCTGAACTTGGTGCCGATTTCGTTCTGGCCGGCGCCCGCCACTTCGTGGTGGAACACTTCGACCGGGATGCCCAGCGATTCGAGGATCAGGGCCATCTCGGCGCGCATGTCCTGCGTGCTGTCGACCGGGGGCACGGGGAAGTAGCCGCCCTTGACGGTGGGACGGTGACCGCGGTTGCCGCCTTCGAGCTGCTTGCCGCTGTTCCAGGGGGCTTCATATTCGTCGATGGCGAACATGACGTTGCCGGGCTCGTTGCTCCAGCGCACGCCGTCGAAGATGAAGAATTCGGGTTCGGGACCGAAGTAGGCGGTGTCGCCCAGGCCGGAAGCCTTGAGGTAGGCTTCGGCGCGCTGCGCGATGGAGCGCGGGTCGCGGTCATAGGCTTTGCCGTCGCTGGGCTCAACCACGACGCACTGCAGGAACAGCGTGGTTTCTTCGAAGAAGGGGTCGATGTTGGCGGTGTTCGGGTCGGGCATGAGCTGCATGTCCGAAGCCTCGATGCCCTTCCAACCGGCGATGGACGATCCGTCGAAAGCGTGGCCCGACGTGAATTTGTCTTCGTCAAAATGGGACACGGGCACGGTCACGTGCTGCTCTTTGCCCCGGGTGTCGGTGAAACGGAAGTCAACGAACTTGACTTCGTTTTCCTTGACCATTTTCATGACGTCTGCGACGGTCTTTGCCATCAAAATCTCCTGTGCTGGATGGGTGGTTGAAAAATTGTCTTCGGGCTATTGAATGCACTTTTTGTGCCAAAGCCATTGGCTGTTCGCTTTCCTGCCAAGCCTCGGATTGTGCCGTCATCTGGCCTCGGTTCCAGCCCCGGAGAAGCCGAAAAGAGAAAAAACACCTCGTGGTAACGATAGCACCATTTAAGTGCATCCCTATGAACGCACTTATTTAGTGCGAAAAATCAACGCACCAATTCAGGGCCGAACTTGAGGTCGAATTTGTGCAGCCCGGCCAGCATGGCCGGGTAGGCCAGATTGACGGCTTCGGGCGCGCCTTTGACGCCCAGCTCGATATGGCGGCCGTATTCGGGGTGGTCCACGCTGGGCAGGCTGAAGACCTTGACGCCGGCGTGCGCCGCCTCAATGGCGAGCATCAGCGGCGTGAGCATGGCTTCCATGGACCCAAAAATGATCACCGATTTTTCGGTGTAAGGCGACTTTTGGTGCAGGTGGGCATACAGCGTGTCGAGCGCCCATTCGATCATGGGCCAGGCCATGACCGGAAACCCGGGCACGAAGTGGACCGCGCCCTGCCCCGCACGGCAGGTAAAGCCGGGGATCTTGTTGTAGGGGTTCGGAATGATCTCCGCGCCAACCGGGAACACCCCCATGTTCAGGCGGTGGATGTTGTCGTCGCGGTCGGGCTCGTAGGGCGTGCCCTGCTCTTTGGCCACGTCGGCCATGCGTTCGAGGATCAGGGTTTTGGCCGTGGGATGCAGGGCCAGGTCAACCCCCAGGGCCTTCGCCGCGCACTGGCGGGTGTGGTCGTCGGGCGTGGCGCCTATTCCGCCGCAGGAAAACACCACGTCGCCGTTTTCGCGGGCCGCCGCGAAAGCGCGCGCCAGCGTGGCGGTAATGCGCGCCGGGTCATCGCCCACATAGTCGGCGTAGGCCAACTGCAGGCCGCGTGCGCCCAGCAGCTCTATGGTTTTGGGCAGGTGTTTGTCGGCGCGTTTGCCCGAAAGGATTTCATCGCCGACGATGATCAGGCCGAAATGAGGGGTCATGTTTTGGAGAATTCAAGGCAGGTGTAAATCGGGCTTGCCGCCCAGCGAGCCGAAGCTGGGCGCCGGCCCGGGCAGGGCCTCGGGCGCCAGCTCAGCCGCCGTGGTCGCGAGCTCGGCCTGGACCAGCGGATCAGGAGCCAGCGCATTGTTTCTTTTGCGAAGCTGCTCCAGCGCGGCCAAGGTGTAGTGGGCAAACCAGAGCGAGGAAAAGGCGAACACCAGTGTGTAGATCCAGATGGCCACAGGCACCAGGATGGGCGCCATGGCGACGAACATGGCGCCGGAAGCCCAGATCAGGCTGGGCGCGGCGCCCAGGTAACCGCTGAGCACGCCTATGGCCAGCAGCGGCATGCGGTGCTCTTTGAAAATCTGCCGCCGCTCCTCGCTGCTCGCATGGTCGACCATGGCGTCGTAAGACATCACGCGGTAGGTCAGCCAGCCCCAGATCAGCGGCGGCAGCACCAGGATCAGGGGCGGGATCAGCCACAGCGGAATCGACACAATCAGCGCGACCACCGCCAGCAGTGTCGAGCCCAGCGACCAGAACAGGCTGGCCAGCATGGAGCCCCCGAGTTTGCGCTCGAGTTGCGGAAAGCGCCGCTCGGCCACCAGCGACACCATGGCCGGCGTCATGAGCATGGCCACAAACAGCAGCGAAACAATCACGATCACGGGAATGGCCAGGAACAGCAGCAGCGCTGGCGCCAGCACCATGCGCAGGCTGCTCAACCCCAGCGTTTCGAGCCAGCGCACCAGGCTGTTGACCAACTCGTAGTTGCTGATCTGGGAGCGGATGGCCTCGACCGCGTCGCTCCAGAAAAAATAGCCCAGTCCGAGCGAGATCGCGACCATGATGACCAGGGGCAGCACCGACAGGGCAATCACCCGCGGGTGCAGGCAGTACATCGCGGCACGCCAAAAAGCATCAAGAAGTTTGCTCATAAAAACAGTGTAGCCCCCGCGGTCATTCACTTCGTGTAATTCCCTGCCCCCTCAGGGGGCCGCCCGCCTGTGGCCCGGCAAAGCCGGTTCCGCGGCCCCTGCTGGGTTGAAAAACTCAGTCTCAGGCGCGGCCAAATAAGCGCTTGAGGCCCACCCACTGCTGCGACCAAAAGCCTTTGCCGTAATCGCGGTTGGCTTCCACCTGGTCGCGAACGCCGGTGGGGTCGTAACGCTGCTCAAAATTGGCGGTGCCGAACAGCACATCCCACCACGGAAGCAGCACGCCGAAGTTGTGCCCACCCAGGACGGTGCGCTGGGCCTTCACGGTCTCGTGCCCAATCCCTATGCTGTGGTGCAGCCGGTGAAAGCGCGGGCTCACCCACAGGCGCTCGCCGATGCGGCCGAACCAGATGCGCACGTTGGCGTGCTGAAAGCTTTCGCTGAGCTGGGTGAAGGCCACGATGGCGATGAACTGGCCGGGCGGCACGCCGATCAGTTGGGCCACCAGCACCACGATGGAGTCGACCAGGATGTCGTCGAGCAGGTGGTTGCGGTTGTCGCTCCACATGGTCATTTGCCGCTGCGCATGGTGCAGCGAATGCAGGCGCCACCACCACTCGATCTGGTGCTGGCCGCGGTGCGTCCAGTAAGCCACGAAATCGAACACCACCAGGTAAATCAGCAGGCTGACCACCGCGTGGTCGGTCACGCCGGGCCAGAGCTGGTCGAGGTGGAAAGTGCCGTAGCCGGCAGTGCGCAGCGCGCCGAAGGCCTCGTCGAACCATGGGTCCAACGTGAAGAACAGCGCGATGCGAAACAGGCCCAGCCGGTGGATCAGCGTGTACAGCACGTCGGTGCGTATGGTGGCGCGGTCGGTCACGGGCTCGACCGGGCGCCAACGCTGCAGCGGGCCTATGAGGGCCAACAGGATCAATATCTGGATCACCCCCACCATGAACCAGGCGGTGGCGTCGTAGCCGTCTTCCAGCACGTTGCCCATGCCCAGCGCGAACATGGCCGGCTGCACGGCAGCCTCGAACAGCCACTGCTGCACCGCTGAAAAAAGATCGCTGAACCCGTCCATGCCGTTTATTTTGCAGGCTTGGCCGGGGCCGGGCCGGACTGCGCCTCAATCCAGTCCTTGTACTGGGGATGCTCGCGCAGGGTCTTGAAGCAAAAGCCGCGCGACTGCAGGCCGGTGATCAAGGGCTCCAGCACCTTGGGCGCCCAGGGGTCCTTGCGCGACCAGATGCCCAGGTGCGCCAGCAGGATGTCGCCGGAGCGCACATCGCGCAACGCTTTCTTGAGCAAAAAATCGTTGGGATATTTCTCGCTGGCCAGTTCGTCGCCCAGAAAACCCGCGGGCGACCAGCCCACATGCTCGTAGCCGCAGGACTTGGCGGCGGCCAGCAGCGCGGGCGAGGTCTTGCCGCCCGGCGCCCTGAAAAGCGGCAGCGTTTTTTTTCCGGTGATGGCTTCCAGGCGTTTGGCCGATTTGCCGATTTCTTCGCAGTACTGCGCGGCCGTCCAGTTCAGGTCCTTGCCATCCGACGGGCCCGCCGAGGGCCGCATCTTGAACCCGGGCGGCTCACCACCGGCCATCGGCAAGTCGCTGCGCCAGTACACATGGTCCCAGGTGTGGGAGGCGAACTCATGGCCTTCGGCAGCCCGCGCTTTCCACCAGGGCGCCCATTGCTCGCCCAGGCTGCCGTCGCCGGTTTGCGTGCGTTCGTTGGCGGCGAAAAACGTGACCTTGACCTGGTGTTTGTTCAGCACCTCGGCCATCAACGGCGCGACGGCCATGTGGCCGGTGTCCAGCGTCAGGTAGACGGGTTTGCAGGGGGCTGCTGCCTGGGCGGGGTGCATGCCGGCCGCCGCCAGGGCAGCGGCAAGCAGCGCAGCCGCCAGGGCCGGCTCACCTAGCCGAATGGTCGAGCGTCCAAACACCGTGGGGGCTCTTTCCAACATTGACCTGGCGCACCACCTTGCGGGTCGCCACATCGATCACGGTGAGCTTGCGCGCCCAGCGCGAAGTCACCAGGATCTGCTTGCCGTCGCGGCTCACGTCGATGCAGTCGGGGCCGCCCGGCGCGGGGTAGTTGTCAACCACTTCCAGCGTTTGCAGGTCTATACGACTGATGGTGTTGGCCACGCGGTTGCTGACCAATACATGGCGCTTGTCGCCGAAGGCGCGAAAGGCATGGGCGCCCGCGCCGGTCTTGATGGACTTGGTGCGCTGCGGCTGGGCGCCGCTCACGTCATAGACCTCTACGGCATCGCCGCCCGTCAAACCAACCAACAGAAATTTGTCATCGGCCGTGCCGTAGACGTCGGCCGGGATGGAGCCTGTCTTGGTGCGCCATTTGACGGACTGGCTGGCCAGGTCGATGGCGATCAGCTCGTCGCTGTCCTGCATGGTCGAGTAGATCGTGGTGCTTTTGCTGTCTATCCACAAATGGCTGGGCGTCCTGCCGGTAGGCACGCGCTTGGCCAGCGTGATGTCCTTGCCGTCCCATTTGTAAATATCGATGTGGTTCAGGCGGTTGGCCGCCGTGACAAACCATTTCATGTCGGGCGAAAATCGCAGCTGGTAGGGATCCAGGATGCCGCGCACCGTGCGCTGCACTTCGGCGGTTTTCGGGTCGATGAAGGTCAGCGAGTCCGACAGGGCATTGGCGACGATCACCGATTTTTCATCAGGCGTGAGATAAAGGTGGTGCGGCTGCTTGCCGGTGGCGATGCGCCGGGTCTCGGTCCAGGTGGCCGGGTTGATCACGCTGACGCTGTCGTCCAGCGAGTTCAGCACAAAGACGGGTGTGGTGATCCCGGAAGCCGCCGGCGGCGCCGCGGCCTGGGCGGCGGCAGGGAAACTCGTCAGGGCAGCAAGGGCGCACAGCCAGGCGGCTGCGAAACGGGCGAGAACATTCACAAAAACGGTCTTTCTAGGTGCAACCGGTTAGTGTACCGGGCGCCGGCGAGGTTCCCGTCCCAAAAGAAAGGCCGGCAGCAGTGAGCCCAAATACCCGGAATCCCCGAATCGCCGCCATCCCTTACGATGCGGCGATGAATGTGACACAGATACTGGAGATCAACGATGTGCGCCTGGAAGTCAGGCGCATCGCCGGGCAACCCGGCCTGGCCCCGATTGTTTTCCTGCACGAAGGCCTGGGTTCGGTCGCCTTGTGGACGCAGCGCGGGCTGGACTGGCCGCAGGCCGTGTGCGCGGCGACAGGCCGGGCCGGTGTCGTGTATTCGCGGCGAGGCTACGGCAAATCCGCGCCCGTGCCCGACGTGCGCGGCAGCGGCCGCTTGCTGCCCGACTATATGCACCGTGAAGCCTGGGAGATGCTGCCCGCCCTGCTGCGGGCCCTGGACATCAGCCGGCCCGTGCTGCTGGGCCACTCCGATGGCGCCACCATCGCCCTGCTCCACGCCAGCCGCTATCCGGTGGCGGCCTGCATCGCCATGGCGCCGCATGTGCTGGTCGAAGACATTGCCGTGCAGGCCATCACCGAAGCCCGTACGGCGTTTGAGTCGGGGGGATTGCGCGATCGCCTGGCGCGCTACCACGCCGACGTCGACGTGGCCTTCTGGCAATGGAACGACATCTGGCTGTCGGAAGCCTTTCGCCGCTTCGACATCCGCGAGGAATGCAGCCGCATCACGGCGCCGCTGTTGCTCATCCAGGGCCTGGACGACGAATACGGCACGCTGCGCCAGCTCGAGGAAATCGTGAGGGTGGCACCGCATGCCCGGCAACTGCGGCTGGCGGCCTGCGGGCATTCCCCCCAGCGCGACCAGCCCGGCCAGACCGTGGAGGCGATCACTGACTTCCTGAAGGCCGCGCGCTGAAACTCAGGCCTCTTTGACCTCGATGTGATAGGTCGCCCAGGGGCACCAGGCAAAGCGCGCGGAGATCGGCTTGGCCGCCATCTCGGGGAAACGGTCCGCGTCATAGACGGCCCACAGCGGCCCCAGCCCGCCCAGCGACAAAGGCTGGCCGTCCATGTGGGTGGCGACGATAAAGCGGTATTTGGTGAGCTCAGCAGCCGTTACCTGGGCCGCGTAGCCGTCCACCGCGCGCACAAACACCGTGGTCTTGTCATTGAGCTTTACGCCGCTGGCCTTGAGCACATCAGCCAGCAGCGGGCCTTTGAGTGTGTGCGGCTTGTTGTCGTATTCCAGCGTGGGCTTGATGGTGACGGCCGGCAGCGCGGCCAGGGTGGCGAAGTCAAAGGTCTGCGCCTTGTCGAACTTGATCTTCTGCTTGGCCATCATCTGGTCCAGCGCCGGATCGAGGGCGCCGCGGTTGCCCGCGCCTATCAGCCCGCTGACGGTCAGCACTGTCGGGCCTTTTTGCGCCTTGGGCGCCAGCTGGGCCTGCGCCATTCCAGGCAGGGCGGCAGCGCCCAAGGCCGCTACACCCATAAATTTGCGTTTATCCATGGATTTCTCTCCCCTTTTTGCAAGTTCTACGTATGTTCGCGACGGAGTTTCCGTCTAAAAATTCACACTTAGTCACTAATCAAGCAAAACACCGTGATAAACCTCAAGACAAAGTAGGCAAATAGTCGCATATTGTAAGTACCCGTAACAACCAGGAGTTTGTCATGTACAGAAACTCGGAATGGTCACCGGCGGAGCAGCCCCACATGGAGCACATCGCCGAATGGTACAGCCTGTGGTCACGATGGGTAAACCGGGGGAAACGCCGCATTCCCAAACACTGGCCCCTGCATGCGCGGGTTCTGATGAACAGCGAAGAGCTGCGGGTCTGGCACTGGATGATCAACACCTTTGACGACCACCACGTGCTGGTCAAGATGCCGGTGACCCGCTTCACCCGGCCCAACGCCAATGAGAACAGCCTCTACTGGTATGAAATGCTCCAGAACACCACCTGCACGTTTTCGGTCTGCGCCAGCGACGGCCATGTGGTCGGCTGCGTGGATGTTCCCAAGTCCTTCGGCCTGTCCCGCAAAGCCAGAAACCTGAAAAGCAATTTGCTGGCCCAATGCGGCATTTGTTATGTGGTGCTCAACCCTTCCATGCTGCCGGACCAGGACGCACTCCGCAACGAATTCCTCGGTGAAGAAGCCACCAAAAACCGGCACCTCAAGCGTGAGGAAGCGGCCCTCGAAACCGCGCGGCTCAGCCTGAAACACACGCTGGCGCAACAACGCCAGATACGCACGCTCATGGACCAGGAGCACACCAGCAGCATGCCCGGCCACTGGCACGACTCATTCCTCATACAGTCCAACACCCGCCCGGCCGAATTGCGATAAGCGGGACCGGCGATGCGCCGGGCAATGCTTAGCCCGCGATGCGCGCCAGGTCCTCTACCGTCAGCCAGCGCCATTCGCCGGCTTTGAGGTCCGCCGGCAAGTCCAGCGAACCTATGCGCGAACGGTGCAGGCCGCCCACCTCTTCCACCCGGTTGCCCACGGCGGCGATCATGCGCTTGACCTGGTGGTATTTGCCTTCGGTCAGCGTCAGGCTCAGCTGGTTCTCGCCGGTTTTTTCACAGGCCGCGGCCCGCACCGGCTTGGGGTCATCATCCAGCACCACGCCGGCCAGCAGCTTGGCCACCTGCTTGTCGTCCACCGGGTGCTTGGCGCGCACCTCGTACACCTTGGGCACATGGTGCTTGGGCGAACTCATGCGGTGGATGAACTTGCCGTCGTCCGACAGCAGCAAGAGGCCCGTCGTGTCCTGGTCCAGCCGCCCCACCGCCTGCACACCGGCCGCCGCGCCGCCGCCGCGCTGGCGTATAGGCGCCGGCAGCAGCGTGTAGATGCTCGGGTAAGCGCTGGGCTTTTGTGAACACTCATAGCCCGCGGGCTTGTGCAGCATCAAATAAGCTTTTTCATGGTATTCCCAGTCCGTGCCCTGCACCGTGAAGCGCAGGCCTTCGCTGGGCTCGAATTCAGCGGTCGGGTCGTCGCAAGGCGCGCCCGCCACCGCCACATAACCTTGTTGAACCAGCCCCGCGCACACGCGCCGTGTGCCAAAGCCTTGAGAGAAAAGGATTTCCTGAAGTTGCATGCTTGCCATGGACATATTGTCACCGCGGGCGCAAAGCGGTTGAACAGCCGCCGGACACCCATAAAAAAGCCCGGCGGATTAAGGCCGGGCTTTCGTGAAGTGGTGGAGCTGGGGGGATTTGAACCCCCGTCCGCAAGCCTTGTTCGGGCAGATCTACATGTTTAGCGGTCTGATTTGGGTCTCGCCACCTGTGTCGCGCAGTCGCACGCTACACAGGACGCCAGCACCCTATTTTCTCGCCCCGGGTTAAGGTACCCAGCCCGGAGCCAGCCGATGAAATTATCTTTACAGCCGGGAGCGTTTAACTTGCGCTAAACACCCCTTGCCCAGCCCATCGGCCTGCTGTTGTAAAGCTCACTGGCAATTAAGCAGCGAGTGCGAAACGTTCGTCGTTTGCAGTTAGTTTGTTTGAATCTGTTTTACGAGCACACTCAGCTCGACATGCACCACACCGCGTCCGAACCCACGTCGAAACCAATGCAGCCCCAGGAGGCCTAGTTTACGCCATCCGCAGCAAATTCAAGAGGGCGCCGGGTGCGGCAATGGTCGCATCGGCGTTCCAGCCTCCGGTATCGGCAGTTTTGCCAAGATAGCCGTAGGCGGCGGCCACTGTGGGCATGCCCGCGGCGCGGCCCGCGACGATATCGCGCTCGTCGTCGCCGACATAAATACAGCGGCCGGGCGCCAGGTCGAGCTGGCGCGCCGCCTCGAGCAGGGGTGCCGGGTGCGGTTTGGAATGCGGCGTGGTATCGCCGCTGATGATGGTCTGGGCGGTGGCGAACAACGGCATGGCCTTGGTCAGCGGGACGGTAAAACGGGCAGATTTATTGGTCACCACACCCCATTTGAAGCCGGCCTGTCCGATCCGGGCGACCAGTTCGGCCACGCCATCAAACACCGTGGTGCGCTCCGTCATGCGCGACTCATAGTTGCGAAAAAACTCTTCCTTGAGGCCAGCGAAACGGGCATCGTCCGGCGTCAGGCCGAAGGCCACGGCAATCATGCCGCGCGCGCCCGCGCCCGCCATGGGGCGGTATAGCGCCAGCGGAAGCGATTCGAGTCCCCGGTCAGTGCGCATTTTGTCGGCCGCAGCGCCCAGGTCGGGCGCGCTGTCTATCAAGGTGCCGTCCAGGTCGAACAGCACGGCAGCAATGTCTTTGAACATATCGGGTGTGAATTGAGGCGATTTCAGCTCTTCTGGGTAGCCAGCAGGTAATTGACGCTGGTGTCGGCGCTGAGCCAGTAGTGGCGCGTCAGCGGGTTGTACTCCATGCCGCGGGTCTGCTGCAGAGAGAGCCCCGAAGCCCGGCAATAGCCGGCCAGTTCGCTGGGTTTGACCAGTTTGGCGTACTCATGGGTGCCGCGAGGCAGCATGTTCAGCACATACTCCGCGCCCACGATGGCGAACAAAAAGGCTTTGGCGTTGCGGTTGATGGTGGAAAAAAACACATGCCCGCCGGGTTTGACCAGCGCCGCGCAAGCCTGGACGATGGACGAGGGGTCGGGCACATGCTCCAGCATTTCCATGCAGGTCACAACATCAAAGCTGCCCGGTTGTTCGGCCGCCAGTGCTTCGGCGCTGATTTCACGGTATTGCACCCCTTCCGTCTGCGCTTCCAGTGCATGGAGTTGGGCAACTTTGAGCGCCTTTGTGGCCAGGTCTATGCCCAGGACCTCGGCCCCCTTTCGGGCCATGGAGTCGGCCAGGATGCCGCCGCCGCAGCCCACGTCGAGCACGCGCAGCCCTTTGAGCGGAACCTGGCCGTCGATCCAGCCCAGGCGCAAGGGGTTGATCTGGTGCAGGGGACGGAACTCGCTTTCGGTGTCCCACCAGCGGTGGGCCAGGTCGGAGAATTTGGCCAGCTCAGCAGGGTCAAAGTTATCGCTTGTAGACATAGGGCATTATCGTTGAGGCATAAAAAAACCGCGCCTAGGCGCGGTTTTTGAAGCGATCCCTGAGGATTACTTATTGGCGCGGGTACCAACCACTTCGATTTCGACGCGGCGGTTCTTGGCGCGGCCTTCGGCGGTCTTGTTGTCAGCAACTGGCTGTTTCTCGCCCTTGCCTTCAGTGTAGACGCGGTTTTTCTCGATGCCCTTGGACACGAGATATGCCTTGACGGCTTCCGAACGGCGAACCGACAGCTTCTGGTTGTAAGCATCGCTACCAACGGAGTCGGTGTGACCCACGGCGATAATAACTTCCAGGTTGATGTCCTTGATCTTGCCGACCAGGTCGTCCAGCTTGGCCTTGCCTTCTGGCTTGATCACAGACTTGTTGAAGTCAAAGAAAGCGTCAGCAGCGTAGGTAACTTTCGTTGCGGCAGGAGGAGCAGCAGGAGCAGCGGCAGCAGGAGCAGCGGCAGGAGCTGCGGCAGCAGGAGCGGCAGGAGCCATCGCAGGGGCAATTGCGCCGTCGCAACCAGGCGCTGCGGTAGCAGGCGTCCAGTTGGCATCACGCCAGCACAGTTCATTGGTGCCGTTTTTCCAGACCAGTTCGTTGTTGCCGTTTTTCCAGTTGTCGATCGTTTGTGCACCAGCGGCGGTAACAAGCGCTGCGGAAGCAAACAACATTGCCACTTTGTTGAGTTTCTTCATGGTTCTCCTCTAGAGAAAAGCCGCAGACTTGCTGCGATTAGTAATTTACACGCCGTGAGTGACCATCACTCAAAGCGTTACATCGATTGTGCCACACATGCCCCAACCTTCAAGCACGCTATCGGCTTCGTCTGACACAGACTTGAGATTCTTGAGCATTTGTTGCTGCCCCGCCACAAGTAGCCGCTATAAACTCAAGCCTTAAAATCGCTGGCTTTCCTCAAGAATCTCGAAATCCCAACCAGGCCGCTCATGACCCAGTTTGCTAAAGAAACCCTGCCCATCAGTCTTGAAGAGGAAATGCGGCGCAGCTATCTCGACTACGCCATGAGCGTGATCGTTGGCCGGGCCCTGCCCGACGCCAGGGACGGCCTCAAACCCGTGCACAGGCGCGTTTTGTACGCGATGCATGAGCTGAACAACGACTGGAACCGCCCCTACAAGAAGTCGGCGCGTATCGTCGGCGACGTGATCGGCAAATACCACCCGCACGGCGACCAGTCAGTCTACGACACCATTGTTCGCATGGCCCAGGACTTCTCCCTGCGCCACCTGCTGGTCGACGGCCAGGGAAATTTCGGCTCCGTGGATGGTGACAACGCGGCCGCCATGCGGTATACGGAAATCCGCCTGTCGAAAATCGCCCATGAATTGCTGGCCGACCTGGACAAGGAAACCGTCGATTTCGGCCCCAACTATGACGGCAGCGAACAGGAGCCCCTGGTCCTGCCGACCCGGCTGCCCAACCTGCTGGTCAACGGATCGGGCGGCATCGCGGTGGGCATGGCGACCAACATACCGCCCCACAACCTCAACGAAGTGGTCGACGCCTGCCTGCACATGCTGAAGAACCCGGAGGCCTCCATCGACGAACTGATGGAAATCGTGCCGGCGCCCGACTTCCCCACGGGCGGCATTATTTACGGCATCAACGGCGTCAAGGACGGCTACCGCACCGGCCGCGGCAAGGTGGTGATGCGCGCCAAGTGCCACTTCGAGGACATCGACAAGGGCCAGCGCCAATCCATCATCGTCGACGAGCTGCCCTACCAGGTCAACAAGAAGACGCTGCAGGAGCGCATGGCCGAGCTGGTGCACGAGAAAAAAATCGAAGGCATCAGCCACATCCAGGACGAGAGCGACAAGTCCGGCATGCGTCTGGTCATTGAGCTCAAGCGCGGCGAAGTGCCTGAAGTGGTGCTGAACAACCTATACAAGCAGACCCAGCTGCAGGACACCTTCGGCATCAACATGGTGGCGCTGGTCAACGGCCAGCCCAAGCTGTGCAACCTGAAGGACCTGATCCAGGTCTTCCTCTCGCATCGCCGCGAAGTGGTGACGCGCCGCACCGTGTACACGCTGCGCAAGGCGCGCGAACGAGGCCACGTGCTGGAGGGCCTGGCCGTGGCCCTGGCCAACATCGATGACTTCATCGCCATCATCCGCAACGCGCCCACGCCGCCGGTGGCCAAGGCCGAGCTGATGCTGCGCCCCTGGGACAGCAGCCTGGTGCGCGAAATGCTCACCCGCACGCGCGCCGACGGCGGCATCGTCAACGCCGACGACTACCGCCCCGACGGCCTTGAAAAAATGTTCGGCATGGGCAGCGACGGCCTGTACCGCCTGTCGGAAACCCAGGCCCAGGAAATCCTGCAGATGCGCCTGCAACGCCTGACCGGCCTGGAGCAGGACAAGATCGTGGCCGAATACAAGGAAGTCATGGCCGAGATTGACGACCTGCTCGACATCCTGGCCAAGCCCGAGCGCGTCTCCATCATCATCGGCGAAGAACTTTCCGCCATCAAACTGGAGTTCGGCCAGACCAAACTGGGCGCGCGGCGCAGCCATATCGAGCACAGTTCCTTCGACCTCAGCACCGAAGACCTGATCACGCCGACCGACATGGTGGTGACGCTCTCGCACACCGGCTACATCAAGAGCCAGCCGCTGTCGGAATATCGGGCGCAAAAACGTGGCGGCCGCGGCAAGCAGGCCACCGCCACCAAGGACGACGACTGGGTCGACCAGCTCTTCATCGCCAACACGCACGATTACATCCTGTGTTTCTCCAATCGGGGCCGGCTCTACTGGCTCAAGGTCTGGGAGGTTCCCGCGGGGTCGCGCGGCTCGCGCGGCCGGCCCATCGTCAACATGTTCCCGCTGCAGGAAGGCGAGAAGATCACGGTGGTCCTGCCGCTGACGGGCGACAAGCGCAGCTTCCCTGCCGACCAATACGTCTTTATGGCCACCTCCATGGGCACCGTGAAAAAGACGGCCCTCGACGAATTCAGCAACCCGCGCAAGGCCGGCATCATCGCCGTGGACCTTGACCCGGGCGACTACCTCATAGGCGCGTCCCTGACCGACGGCAAACACGACGTGATGCTGTTCAGCGACGGCGGCAAGGCTGTGCGCTTTGATGAAAACGACGTCCGCCCCATGGGCCGCAACGCGCGCGGCGTGCGCGGCATGACGCTGGAAGACGGCCAGGGCGTGATCGCCATGCTGGTGGCCGAGGACGAGCAGCAAAGCGTGCTGACGGCCACCCAGAACGGCTTCGGCAAACGCACCTCCATCACCGAATACACGCGCCACGGCCGCGGCACCAAGGGCATGATCGCCATCCAGCAGAGCGAGCGCAACGGCAAGGTCGTGGCGGCGACGCTGGTCCACGTCGACGACGAGATCATGCTCATCACCGACAAGGGTGTGCTGGTACGCACGCGCGTCAGTGAAATCCGCGAGATGGGCAGGGCTACACAGGGTGTTACGCTGATTGGCCTGGACGAGGGCTCACAATTGAGCGGTCTGCAGCGCATCGTCGAAAACGATGCCACGCTGGACGACCTCGACACCGAAAACGACACCGGCACAGACGCCTCCAACACGGAAAGCAATTAATGAAAAAACTGATCACCACCCTCGCGATCGCCGGTCTGGCCTGCACCGCGGCCGTCCACGCCCAGACCGACCCGAAAACCGAGCTGGCCAAAAAAGTGGTCGCCCTGCAGCAAGGTCCCGAGCTCGATCGCTTGGTCGGTCAGCTGGCGGGCAGCACAGCCCAGGATCTGATCGCCAAATGGGCCCCTCAGCTCGAAGCCAAAGTCCCCAAGGCCAAGCAGGCAAAGGCCTCCGAAGACCTCAACGCCGAACTCAAGAAATACGCCGATGACGCCAGCCAGCTGATTGGCAAGCAGGTCAGCAAGGTCAGCGCCGAATCGCTGGTACCCGCCTACACGGAGCGTTTCACACTGGAGGAACTCCAGCAGATCGCCGCTTTCTTCGAATCCCCGGCCATCAAAAAATACCAGGCTACCGCCCCTGAACTCGGCAACGTTTTTGTGCAAAAGCTCGTCGAGGCTTCACGCACCGACGTGGTGGCGCGCATCAAGCAGTTCGACGAGGCGGCGGTGAAAATCGTCGGCAGCGCCCCAGCACCGGGAGCCGCCAAGCCGCCCGCGAAGAAATGACCCGTCCTTTCAATTTTTCCGCCGGCCCCGCGAACCTCCCCGAGGAGGTTTTGCAGCAGGCGGCGGGTGAAATGCTGGACTGGCACGGCAGCGGCATGAGCGTGATGGAGATGAGCCATCGCGGCAAGGAGTTCATCTCCATCTATGAAGCCGCCGAAGCCGATTTTCGCGAACTCATGGCCGTTCCGGCCCATTTCAAGATCCTGTTCATGCAGGGCGGCGGGCTGGCCGAGAACGCCATCGTTCCGCTGAACCTGTCCCGCGGGCGTTCCGCCGATTTTGTGGTGACCGGCAGCTGGAGCGACAAGTCGCAAAAGGAAGCTCGCAAGTACTGTGACGTGCAGGTGGCCGCCAGCAATGCCGACAACGGGCACACACAGCTGCCCGCGCCTTCGGGCTGGAAGCTGCGACAGGACGCGGCCTATGTACACCTGTGCACCAACGAAACCATCAACGGCGTGGAATTCCAGAGCCTGCCGGACCTCAAGACCCTGGGAAGCAACGCGCCCCTGGTGATTGATTTTTCGTCCCACGTGGCTTCCCGGTCCGTCGACTGGTCCCGCGTCGGCCTGGCCTTCGGCGGGGCGCAGAAAAATCTTGGTCCCGCCGGCGTGACGCTGGTGGTTATCCGCGAGGACCTGCTCGGACACGCCATGCCGGCATGCCCCAGCGCCTTTGACTACAAAACGGTCGCGGACAACCAGTCGATGTACAACACGCCGCCCACCTACGCCATTTACATCGCGGGCCTGACCTTTCAGTGGCTCAAGCGCCAGCGGGAAGGCACGGCCGCCGGTGTCGCGGCCATGGAAAAGCGCAACCTGGCCAAGGCGCAGCTGCTTTACGATGCGATCGACAGTTCGCAGCTCTACCTGAACAAGGTCGGCAAGGACTGCCGCTCGCGCATGAACGTGCCTTTTTTCCTGCGCGACGAATCGCGCAACGAGGCTTTCCTGGCCGGCGCCAAGGCGGCGGGCCTGCTTCAGCTCAAGGGCCACAAGTCGGTAGGCGGCATGCGCGCCAGCATCTATAACGCCATGCCGCTGGCCGGCGTGCAGGCGCTGGTGGCGTACATGCGAGAATTCGAACAAAAACACGCCTAGGACGAAATACCCCATGCCCGCCACATTCACTGTCCCCATGGGGCATCCAGTGCAGATGGCGCAGGCGGACGGCCCCTGATATGACTGCCAACCTTGCTGACTTACGCGTCCAGATCGACGCCCTGGACAGGGAACTGCTTTCCCTGCTGAACCGTCGTGCCCAGGTCGCCGAGCAGGTCGGAGAGCTCAAAAAACGCGAAGGTACGCCGTTTTTCCGTCCCGACCGGGTGGCCCAGGTGATAGAGCAGATCCAGCAGGCCAACCAAGGGCCGCTCAAGAACGAGCATGTGGCGGCCGTGTGGCGCGAAATCATGTCGGCCTGCCTGGCCCTGGAATCCCCGGTACGCGTAGCCTACCTGGGCCCCGCGGGCACCTTCAGCGAGCAGGCGGCGCGGCAGTTTTTCGGCGCCAGCATCGAACACGTTCCTTGCATCAGCATTGACGAGGTCTTTCGCGCGACGGCGGCCGGCAGCGCCAGCTACGGCGTCGTGCCGGTGGAAAACTCCACCGAAGGCGTGGTCTCACGCTCGCTCGACCTGTTCCTCAACTCCCCCCTGCACATCGTCGGCGAAATCAGCCTGATGGTGCGCCACAACCTGCTGCGGCTCTCGGAGTCGCTCGAAGGCATAGAAGCGGTCTACGCCCACCCCCAGGCGCTGGCCCAATGCCAGGGCTGGCTGACCACACACCTGCCCCAGGCCGACCGCCGCACCGCGTCCAGCAATGCCGAGGGCGCGCGCCTGGCCACCACCAACCCGGCCTGGGCCGGCATCGCCAGCGACCGGGCGGCCACCCAGTTCGGCCTTTATACGGCAGCCCACGCCATCCAGGACGACGCCTTCAACCGCACGCGTTTTGCCGTGGTCTGCCTGCCGCAGACACTGCCCTCCCCGCCCGCATCCGGCAAGGATTGCGTCAGCCTGGTGGTGTCCGTGCCCAACCGCCCGGGCGCCGTCCACGACATCCTGATGCCGCTCAAAGCCCACGGCGTCTCCATGACCCGCTTTGAATCGCGCCCGGCGCGCTCCGGCCAGTGGGAATACTATTTTTATATTGACCTGCAAGGTCACCCCTCTCAGGACCATGTCAAAGCCGCGCTGGCCGATTTGCAGCGGCTGTGCGCCTTTTACAAGGTCCTGGGAACCTATCCCATCGGCGATTAATGCAACGACTCACAACCTCCCTGGTGCCACAACATGTTTGAACAATTAGGTCTCATTGGATGCGGCCTGATGGGTGGCTCATTCGCGCTGGCGCTCAAACGCGCCGGCCTGGTCAAGCGCGTCGTCGGCTACAGTAAATCCCCCTCCACCACGGAGCGGGCGCGCCAGATGGGTGTGATCGACGTGGAGGCTCCTTCGGCGCTGTTGGCGGTTTCGGGTGCCGACATCGTTTTGCTGGCCGTGCCGGTTTCGGCGACGGAGGCTACCTTCAAGGCCATACGCCACCTGGTCGGCCCGAACACGCTGATCATGGACGTCGGCTCGACCAAGCGCGACGTGGTGGACGCCGCGCGGCGCGTGCTGCGCGACAACGTCGGCTCCTTCGTGCCCTGCCACCCGATCACCGGCAAGGAAGTCTCGGGGGTCGAGCATGCGGACGTGGACCTCTACGCCGGCAAGCAGGTCATCCTGACGCCCATAGAGCGCACCTTCACGGTACAACTGCAAAAAGCCAACGACGTCTGGACGGCCTTGGGCTGCCATGTCCTCAAGATGTCGCCCCAGGCCCACGACGCCGCCTACGCCGCCGTCAGCCACCTGCCGCACCTGATCGCCTTCGCCCTGATCAACGGCATCACCGGGCAGGACCATGGCAAGGAGTACATGTCACTGGCCGGCCCGGGGTTCCGGGACTTCACGCGCATTGCCGCCAGCGACCCAAAAATGTGGCGCGACATCCTGATCGCGAATCGCGAAGAATTGTTGGCCCAGTCAAAAATTTTCCAGGAAACCCTGCAGTCGCTCGAGGAGCTGATTGCCAACAGCAGCGGCGACGTCCTTGAAGTGCTGATCGAGCGGGCCAGCGAGACCCGGGCCAACTGGCGCATCTCCTCACAAAAATCGCACAAATAATCCGCAGTCCATGTTCGACACCGAGTTCCTGGACGTTCCGCCCTTGCGCAGCGCGGGAGGCACCGTCCGCCTGCCCGGCTCCAAAAGCATTTCCAACCGCGTCCTGCTGCTGGCCGCCTTGAGCCACGGCGAGACCACGGTCCACGACCTGCTCGCCTCCGACGACACCGCCGTGATGCTGGCCGCGCTCAGGCAGCTCGGCTGCGCAGTCAGGCAGGACGGCAACACCGCCGTGATCAGCGGGCTGGGCGGGCGCCCCGTCCAGACCCCGGCCAAGCTTTTCATGGGCAACGCCGGCACAGCCATGCGGCCGCTGACGGCCGCGCTGGCCCTGCTGGGTGGGGAATTCGAGTTATCCGGCGTGCCGCGCATGCACGAAAGGCCCATAGGCGACTTGGTCGACGCGCTCAGGCAACTGGGCTGCGCCATCGACTACCTCGGCAACGAAGGTTTTCCGCCGCTGCGCCTGCGGCCCGGGCAACTCAAGCTGGAGCAGCCCATACGGGTGCGCGGCGATGTCTCCAGCCAGTTCCTGACCGCCCTGCTGATGGCCCTGCCGCTGGTCGCCGAGCGGGATATTTGCATTGAAGTGGTCGGCGAGCTGATCTCCCGGCCCTACATTGAGATCACGCTCAAGCTGCTGCAGCGCTTCGGCATAGACGTCACGCGCCAGGGCTGGGAACGCTTCACCATTCCCGCCGGCAGCCGCTACCAGTCGCCTGGCGCCATCCATGTCGAGGGCGACGCCTCGTCGGCCAGCTATTTCATCGCACTGGGTGCCATCGCGGCGGCGTCCCCGGGACACTCCAGCATTGAAATTCAGGGTGTGGGCGCCGCCTCTATCCAGGGCGACATCCGCTTCGTCGAGGCCGCCGAAATGATGGGCGCACGGGTCGATAGCGCACCGAACTCGCTGCGCATTTCGCGCGGCGCCTGGCCGCTCAAGGCCATAGACCTGGACTGCAACCACATTCCCGACGCCGCCATGACGCTGGCCGTGATGGCGCTGTACGCCGACGGCACCACCACGCTGCGCAATATCGCGAGCTGGCGCGTCAAGGAAACCGACCGCATCGCCGCCATGGCCTGCGAGCTGCAAAAATTCGGCGCTGTGGTCGAGGAAGGCGCGGACTACCTCAGGATCACCCCTCCCACCCAGTGGACGACGGGCGCGATCCATACCTACGACGACCACCGCGTGGCCATGTGTTTTTCGCTGGCGGCCTTCAACCCGGCACAGCTGCCGGTGCGTATCCTGGACCCCAAATGCGTGGCCAAGACCTTCCCCGATTACTTCGAAGCCCTGTTCGAGGTGGCCCAGGCCGACACGCCCCGCATTCCGGTCATCTGCATCGACGGCCCGACGGCCTCCGGCAAGGGCACGCTCGCGGCCCTGACGGCCCACCGGCTGGGCTACCACTACCTGGACTCCGGCGCGCTTTACCGCCTGAGCGCCCATGCCGCGGCGCTGGCTGGCGTTTCGCTGGACGACGGGCCCGGCGTGGCCCGCGTGGCGCGCACCATGCCGGTGCGTTTCCAGGGTAGCCACATCTTTCTCGGGCCTCAGGACGTGTCCGAGGCAATACGCACCGAAGCCGCCGGCATGGCCGCCTCCCGCGTGTCGGCCCACCCCGAGGTTCGCGCCGCCTTGCTGGAGCTCCAGCACAGCTTTCGCAAGCTGCCGGGGCTGGTCGCCGACGGCCGGGACATGGGGACCGTCATCTTCCCGGACGCCCCGCTCAAGGTTTTCCTCACGGCCAGCGCCCTGCACCGCGCCGAACGCCGGCATAAGCAGTTGATTTCAAAGGGAAATTCGGCTACAATCGGCGAGATTCAGCAAGATTTAGAGGCACGTGATGCGCGCGATTCGTCGCGAAAAGCAGCCCCTTTGAAGCCTGCTGATGACGCCCGCCCCCTGGACAACTCCTATCTGTCGATTGAAAAATCGGTGGAGCAGGTGCTTGAATGGTGGCAAGGCACCCGGCCCTTCTGACCCCCGACGCGCAACCTGCGCTTGGGTCAGCAGGTTCATCAACGTAACCCGCGGCCTTACCAGACGGCTGGCCGCAAAAAACACCGCCGCAAGCAGCTATAAAAACAGTAGCAATCCCGCTATTGGAACCCTGTTGTGTGGACTAGGAAAATCATGTCTGAATCTTTTGCCGACCTATTTAACGAATCGCTGCAACGCTCTGAAATGCGTACCGGTGAAGTCATCACCGCCGAAGTCGTTCGTATCGACCACAACCACGTCGTTGTGAATGCCGGACTCAAATCCGAGGCTTATGTCCCCCTCGAAGAATTCAAGAACGACCAGGGCGAGCTCGAAGTCCAGGTCGGCGATTTCGTCTCCGTGGCCATCGACTCCGTCGAAAACGGCTATGGCGACACCCTGCTGTCCCGCGACAAGGCCAAGCGCCTGGCTTCGTGGATGAGCCTGGAAAAAGCCCTGGAATCCGGCGAATTCGTTACCGGCCAGACCAGCGGCAAGGTCAAGGGCGGCCTCACCGTCCTCGTCAACGGCATCCGCGCCTTCCTGCCCGGCTCGCTCATCGACACCCGCCCTATCAAGGACTTGTCTCCCTACGAGAACAAGACCATGGAATTCAAGGTCATCAAGCTGGACCGCAAGCGCAACAACGTGGTGCTGAGCCGCCGCGCCGTGGTCGAAGCCAGCATGGGCGAAGAACGCGCCAAGCTGATGGAAACCCTCAAGGAAGGCACTGCCGTCAAGGGCGTCGTGAAGAACATCACCGAATACGGTGCTTTCGTTGACCTGGGCGGTATCGACGGCCTGCTGCACATCACCGACATGGCATGGCGCCGCGTGCGTCACCCAAGCGAAGTGGTGACGGCCGGTCAAGAGATCGTTGCCAAGATCCTGAAGTTCGACACCGAGAAGAACCGCGTCTCGCTGGGCCTCAAGCAGATGGGCGACGACCCATGGATGGGCGTGAACCGCCGCTACCCGCAAGGCACGCGCCTGTTCGGCAAGATCACCAACATCGCCGACTACGGCGCGTTTGTGGAACTCGAACCCGGCATCGAAGGCCTGGTCCACGTGTCCGAAATGGACTGGACCAACAAGAACGTGGCTCCGAGCAAGCTCGTGGCCCTGGGCGATGAAGTCGAAGTCATGGTCCTCGAGATCGACGAAGACAAGCGCCGCATCAGCCTGGGCATGAAGCAGTGCAAGGCCAACCCATGGCAAGAGTTCGCGCAGGAAACCAAGCGCGGTGACCGCGTCAAGGGCCCGATCAAGTCGATCACCGACTTCGGCGTCTTCGTGGGCCTGGCTGCCGGCATCGACGGCCTGGTGCACCTGTCCGACCTCTCGTGGAACGAACCCGGCGAAGCCGCTGTTCGCAACTACAAAAAGGGCCAGGAAGTGGAAGCCATCGTGCTGGCCGTCGACGTCGACCGCGAGCGCATCTCCCTGGGCATCAAGCAGCTCGATTCCGACCCGTTCACCACGTTCGTGTCGATCAACGACAAGGGCGCTATCGTGACCGGCAAGGTCAAGACCGTTGATGCCAAGGGCGCTGAAATCGACCTCGGCGAAGACATCATCGGCTACCTGCGCGCCAGCGAAATCAGCCGTGACCGCGTTGAAGACGCTCGCAACGTGCTGAAAGAAGGCGACGAAGTCTCCGCAGTCGTGGTGAACGTGGATCGCAAGACCCGCAACATCCAGCTGTCGGTCAAGGCCAAGGACAACGCCGACCAGCAGGAAGCCATGGCCAACCTGAGCCAGCAATCGTCGCGTGAAAACGCCGGCACGACCAGCCTGGGCGCCCTGCTGCGCGCCAAGCTGGACAACAACGAAAAGTAAGGCAACCGCGCGGCGGTGCGATACGCCCCCTGGGGCGGGTCGCATCGCTGTGCAGCTACTTGATCCATGACCCGAAGCGACCTCGTCGAAGAACTGGCGGCCCGATTCAGCCAGCTGACGCACCGCGACGCCGAATATGCCGTCAAGACGATTCTTGACGCCATGAGCGACGCGTTGGTGCGCGGCCATCGCATTGAAATCAGGGGTTTCGGCAGTTTCTCCATCAACCGGCGCCCGCCCCGCATGGGACGCAACCCGCGTTCCGGCGAAAGCGTGGCCATCCCCGAAAAACGGGTGCCGCATTTCAAACCCGGGAAGGCATTGCGCGAAGCCGTCGATGCCCGCACCCAGGAATTGCTGTCGGTCACGGAACCCAAGTAAGGTCTTGCTGGTGTCCCTCGATGGGCTGGCTACAATCGCCAGACCACCCGGGGGATTACCAAGTGAAATACCTCATGTGGCTGCTTAAAGCAGCCATTTTTTTTACGCTCTTCGCTTTTGCACTGAATAACCAGCAAACGGTTGCGGTGTATTTCTTTTTTGGCACCATGTGGCAAGCGCCCCTGGTGCTGGTCGTGCTGGCGACCTTCGCCTGCGGGCTGGCACTCGGCATTTTTGTCATGATGCCGCGCTGGTGGAAAAAACGCCGCTCGGCCAAATACGCTTCCACCATGGGTCCCCACACCGTCAGCGAAGACCCGTCCACGATGCACCATGGAATTTGACTTCACCTGGGTCCTGCTCGGGTTTCCGATTGCTTTCACGCTGGGCTGGCTGGCCTCACGGCTGGACTTGCGGCAGTTGCGCATCGAGAACCGCCAGGCGCCCAAGGCCTATTTCAAGGGTCTTAACTTCCTGCTCAACGAGCAGCAGGACCAGGCCATAGACGCCTTCATCGAGGCGGTGCAGAGCGACCCGGACACCTCCGAGCTTCACTTCGCGCTGGGCAACCTGTTTCGCCGCCGCGGCGAGTACGAGCGCGCCGTGCGCGTGCACGAACACCTGATGTCGCGCGGTGACCTCACGCAGCCCGAGCGCGACCGCGCCCAGCATGCCCTGGCGCTCGACTTCCTCAAGGCCGGCCTGCTGGACCGCGCCGAGGCCGCCCTGCGCAAGCTCGAAGGCACGCCCTTTGAAGAAGAGGCGCGGCTGGCCCTGCTGTCGATTTACGAACGCTCGCGCGACTGGGCCAATGCCACTGAAATCGCCGCCCGGCTCGGCAGCTCCAGCCACGGCAGCTTCAGCGCCCGCCAGGCGCACTACCTGTGCGAGCAGGCCGGCGCCAGCGCAGCAGCCGGCGACACCACCCGGGCCCTGGGCGCCCTGCAGGAAGCCATCGCCATGGCGCCGGCCCTGGCCCGCCCCCTCATAGACCTCGCAAAGCTGCAAAACCAGCTGGGCCGCCCGCAGGACGCCCTGCAAACCCTGCTCAAGCTCGAAAAAACCGCGCCGCAAGGCCTGCCACTGGCCGCCGGCCTGCTGGCCAACATCGCCCAGGCCGGCGGCCAGGAAGCCACGGCGCTGGAGCTGCTCAAGGCCAGCTATGCCAACATGCCGTCCATCGACGTGATCGAAGCCATCGTCAAGCTCGAGAAAGACCCGGCTTCGGCGCGGCAGTGGTATGTGAAACACCTGGAGCGCCAGGCCTCGCTGGTCGCGGCCGGCAAATGGATCGCCGGTGAAAAGCTGCAGGACGAGCAGCACCACACGCTGGTCCAGCGCGCTCTCGACCAGGCCACCAAACCCCTGATGCGCTATCGCTGCGCGGCCTGCGGTTTCGAGGCCACCCAGCACTTCTGGCACTGCCCGGGCTGCCAGGCCTGGGACAGCTACCCGACGCGCCGTATTGAAGAACTTTGAACACCCCCGTGAAGGCTTCGCCTCCCTCCCCCTTGCAGGGGGCGACACTTGCGGCCCGGCAAAGCCGGTTCCGCGGTGTCCGCTGGAAAAGAGAAAGCCTGGACACCAGCGCTGAACCGGTTTAGAACAAGCAAACATGACAACACCCTCCCTCTCCCCTCAACAGATCGCCAAGGCCCGCGTCCTCGTGGTGGGCGATGCCATGCTGGACCGCTACTGGTATGGCGCGGTGGACCGCATCTCGCCCGAGGCGCCTGTGCCCGTGGTACGCGTCACGCGTACCGAGGAGCGCATAGGCGCCGCGGCCAACGTGGCCTACAACATCGTGACGCTGGGCGCGCAGGCTTCGCTGCTGAGCGTGGTGGGCGACGACGAAGCCAGCCACCAGCTCGAGGCGCTGGTCGCCAAGACCGGCATCACGCCCTATTTCGGTCGCGACGCCCAGCTCAAGACCACCGTCAAGCTGCGCGTCATCGGCCGCCAGCAGCAGCTCATACGCCTGGACTTCGAGAACACCCCCGAAAATGAAGTGTTGGCATCGCAGTCGGCCACCTTTGAAAAACTGCACACCGAGCATGATGCAGTGCTGTTTTCCGACTACGGCAAGGGGGGCCTCGCGCACATCGTCTTGATGATCGCCCAGGCCCGTGCCGCTGGCAAGGTGGTACTGGTCGACCCCAAGGGCTCGGACTACGCGCGCTACAAAAACGCCAGCGTCATCACACCCAACCGCGCCGAGCTTGAGCACGTCATAGGCGCCTGGAGCAGCGAAGCCGACCTGCGCGCCAAGGCCCACAACCTGCGCGAGGCGCTCAACCTGGAAGCCCTGCTGCTCACGCGCAGCGAAGAAGGCATGACGCTGTTCGACGCCGAGGGCGAACTCAATGTCCCCGCCGTGGCGCGCGAGGTGTTCGACGTGACCGGCGCCGGCGACACCGTGATCGCCACGCTGGCCGCCATGACCGCCACCGGCATGCGCCTGCGCGACGCCGTGCCGATTGCCAACCGCGCGGGCGGCATCGTGGTCGGCAAGTTCGGCACCGCCACCGTCAACTACGGCGAGCTGTTCGCCGCGCAGTGAGCTTGCGCTCACCTCAAGGATCCATCATGAAAATCGTAGTCACAGGCGCCGCCGGCTTCATTGGCAGCAACATCATCAAGGGCCTCAATGCCCGCGGTATCGACGACATCATCGCCGTCGACGACCTGACCCATGGCGACAAATTCCGCAACCTGGCCGACCTGAAGATCGCCGACTATGTCGACGCCGACGACTTCTACGAGCTGTTCGCCGAAGGTGCTTACGGCCAGGTCGAGGCCGTGTTCCACGAAGGCGCCTGCAGTGACACCATGGAAGCCGACGGCAAGTACATGATGGACAACAACTACACGCTGTCCTGCGAGCTCTTCCACGCCTGCCAGGACCAGGGCACACGCCTGCTCTATGCCTCCTCGGCCGCCACTTACGGCGGCTCCGACACCTTCACCGAGTCGCCCGAGTTCGAGCGACCGCTCAATGTCTACGGCTACTCCAAGCTGCTGTTCGACCAGCGCATGCGGCGCGAGCTCGGCGCCCGCTTTGAAAATGCCTCCACCCAGGTGGCCGGCTTTCGCTACTTCAACGTCTACGGCCCGCGCGAACAGCACAAGGGCCGCATGGCCAGCGTCGCCTTCCATCAGTTCAACCAGTTCCAGGCCGAGGGCAAGGTCAAACTTTTCGGCGAATACGGCGGTTATGGCGCCGGCGGCCAGATGCGCGACTTCATCTTCATCGACGACGTGGTGGCCGTGAACCTCTGGTTCTTCGACAATCCCGGCAAGTCCGGCATCTTCAACCTCGGCACCGGCCGGGCCCAGCCTTTCAACGACGTGGCCCTGGCCGTCGTGAACACCTTGCGCAAAGGACAGAGCGCCTCGGCCCTGAGCCTGGAAGAAGCTGTGCGCGGCGGCCTGATCGAGTACATCGCCTTTCCGCCCGCGCTGGTCGGAAAATACCAGAGCTACACCCAGGCCGACCCGCGCGCGCTGCGCGCGGCCGGCTGCACCCATGCCTTCGCCGATGTGCAGACGGGTGTGGCCGCTTACATGCAGGCCTTGAGCGCCGCCGCGGGCTGAGTCCGCACCAATCTATCACTAGGGTTTTCCTGGCCCCAAAGCCGGAGCCGGTAGTCAACGCTGCCCTGGACGGGCCGTTATGAAGAAGACATCCTTCTTCACAAGGATGGATCACGTGCTTCACTTCAATCCAATCTTTGAGGAGATTTCTCATGTTCAAAAAAATCCTGGCTTTCGTCGCCGCCATGTACATGGCCGTTTCGTTTGCCGCCGTTGACGTCAACAAGGCCACCGCGGCCGAGCTCGACGGCATTAAAGGCATAGGTCCCGCCATCTCGGGCAAGATCCTGGACGAGCGCAAGAAGGGCAGCTTCAAGGACTGGAACGACTTCATCGAACGCGTCAAGGGCGTGGGCGAAGGCAATGCCGCCAAGTTTTCCGCCGAAGGCCTGACGGTGGGCGGCGCCAGCTTCAAGGGCGCGGCCCCTGCTGCCAAGAAGGATGAAAAACCCGCAGCCAAGGCCGAAGAGAAAAAAGCCGAAGCCAAACCCGCCGCGCCGGTAGCCGCCGCACCGGCTCCCGCAGCGGCCGCGGAGAAGAAAGACCCCAAGGCCGAGGCCAAAGCCAAGGCTGACGAAGCAAAGGCCAAGAAAGAAGCCGACAAGAAGGCCAAGGCCGAAGAGAAGAAAAAGAAGGCTGACGAAGCCAAAGCCAAGGCCGACGCAGAAAAAGCCGCCAAGGCCGATGCCAAGAAGGCCAAGGACGAGAAGAAAGACGCCAAAGCCGACGCCGCCAAGCCAGCCGCCAGCGCCGCCAAGAAGTAAAGCCATTCACGGCAGCAAAAAAGCCCGCCACCGGCGGGCTTTTTTTATGGGAAGCCGGATCGCAACCGTCTCAAATCATGGCGATCAGGTCGGTGGTTCCCGGATCGACTCCGGCCTGCATGAGCAGCACGGTCACCTGCCCCCGATGGTGGGTCTGGTGGTTGAAGAAATGCGTCAGCGCCTGCCACACCGGATGCTCACGCTGCACGCCCCGCGTATTGGCATAACGCATGGTGCGCAGGGGATAGTCCGTCGGCATCCGGTTTGCGAAATCCTCGATGGCGGCATCCAGGCGGTCGCGTTGCGCGCGCAAGGCGGCCCAATCCTCGTGCAGCACCGTCCCGTGCAGCGCGCCGGGCGGGAGGGCCAGCAGCGAGTCGGACAGCGCCTCGAAAGCCACCCCCTGGGCAGCGAAGCGCTTCAGCCAGGCCTGGTCGCCCCAGACCAGGTGGTTGAGCGTGTTGTGGATGGAGCCGAAGAAGGCGCCGCGATCACGCTTGCGTTCTTCGTCCGTCAGTTGCTCGCAGGCATCAAACAAGCGCTGGTTAAACCAGCGGTTGTAGCGGGCGAGCAAGCGGTAATTGTCGACGAAAGAGGAGGTGTCCATGGCGCCGCATTATGGCGCGATCAGGCCGTCCCCGCCGTTTCGGGGCGCTGCATGCGCCGGCGCAGGGCCTGCATCACCGCCGCAGTGGCCAGCGCGGCGGCCAGGGCCATCAGAAAGGCCACCAGCCGGCCGGTGGCGCCCAGAGTCCAGTACAGCGTCATGAAGAAGGCTGCGAAACCGTGCAGACCCTGCAGAAAGCCGGCCACCAGCGAGCGGGTTGCGGCGGCGCCGTAGCGCGGCAAGGTGAAGCAAGGCAATACCGTACCGGTGATAGGCACCGCCAGCAGCAAGCCGCTGATGGCGGGCGGCAGTACGTCGGCGCCCGCGATGATGACGGCAGCCATCGCCACCGCAACCGCGATGCGCAGCACCAGTTCCACCCTGGGCACTGTCACAGGCACGGCAGGTCCTGCATGATGCGCCGCGAACCACAGGCCGGCGGCCGGCGCCGCCAGCGCCAGCAGGCTGACCGGCACGGGCGCAAGCGGCAGATGCGTGAGCACCGCCGACGCACAGGCATAGGCCAGCAGCGCCAGCGACACACATACCGGCGCGCCCCAGCGCCCGGCGCCGGCCGCGAAGCCCACGATGTGCACGACCGCCGCCGGCAGGCACACCAGCGTGGCCAAGGCAACCGCCCTCACCTGCCCGGCGTCATGGTCCAGCAGAAGGATGGCGATCACAGGCGCGGCGATCATGGGCATGCCGGCCACCGCACCGCCCACGCGATGACCGAAACGCCGGGCGGCCAGCGTGGACAGCAGTACCGAGAACGCGACCAGCGCGAGTTTCAGCGCGAACATTCAAACCTTCGGAATCGCCGGCGGCACGAATCCTTCAAAGCTCCGAAAGCGCTGCAACCAGGACAGCACGGAAGGAAACTCCGCCGGCTTGAATTCCACGCCCTCATTCAGGGCCACTTCCGGAAAGCAGGCGAGGTCGGCCAGCGTCGGCCTCTCTCCCACCAGCCATGGCCGGCCGCACAGGCGCTGCTCCAGCAGCCGCAACGCACCCTGCCCGGTGCTTCTGGCCTTATCCAGGTCCCCGGCGTAGCCAAAGCGCGAGATGGCGCGTGTGAGGAACAGGCCGGTACGCACTTCGTTCTGCGCCAGCTCCAGCCATTGCGCCACCTCGGCCGCGGCTGCAGCATCACCCGGAAGCCAATGCCGCGGCGGGTCATAACGCAGGGCGATGTAGGTCAATATCGCGGTACTTCCCCACAGCACGACGCCATCGTCTTCCAACGTGGGAATCTGGCCGCGTGGATTCAGCCGCAGGTACTCCGGCCCAACGTCGTTGCGGCCGTCAGGCAGCCGCTTCACCGCGACAGCTTCATACGGCACGTGCAGGAAGGCCAGCAGCAGCCGCACCTTATAGGAATAGACGGAGGTATCGCGCTGGTACAGCTTCATGCGCATCGCTTCGCCATCGGGCTTGGGGGATTTCCATGCTGCGCGCGCGGGCAGATAGCGATGCGCCGACCGGCAAGGCTCACGTCAGCGATTCCTTCCCGTATCCCCCGCCGCCCGGCGTATGGATCTCAAACACATCGCCCGGCTGCATGTCGGCCTGGCCTATGTGGTCCAGCGCCTCGACCTGCCCCTGCGCCCGCACCACGAGATTGCGCCCGACCTGGCCCGGCTCGCCGCCGGCCATGCCGAAGGCGCCGTGCTTGCGGCCGTTGGACAGGATGCTGGCCGTCATCGCTTCGAGGAAGCGCACGCGGCGCACGCCGCCGTTGCCGCCGCGCCAGCGGCCCGCACCGCCCGAGCCTTCACGGATTTCATAACTCTCCAGCCGCACCGGGAAACGGAACTCCAGCACCTCGGGGTCGGTCAAGCGCGAGTTGGTCATGTGGGTCTGGACCACGCTGGTGCCGTCAAAGCCCGACACCAGCTTGCCCGTCTCATCGAGCTTGCCGCCCGCGCCCGAACCACCCGAAATGGTTTCGTAATACTGGTGGCGCGCATTGCCGAAGGTGAAGTTGTTCATGGTGCACTGGCCGGCCGCCATCACGCCCAGCGCGCCGTACAGGGCGTTGGTAATGCAGGTGGAGGTCTCCACATTGCCCGCCACCACCGAGGCCGGCGGATTCGGGTTGAGCATGGAGCCCGCCGGGATGATGACCTTGAGTGGCTTGAGGCAGCCCGCGTTCAGCGGGATGTCGTCGTCCACCAGCGTGCGGAACACATAGAGCACCGCCGCCATGCACACCGCCGTCGGCGCGTTGAAGTTGTTGGTCTGCTGCGGCGAGGTGCCGGTGAAGTCGATCTCGGCACTGCGGCCTTTCGCATTGACGCGGATCGCCACCTTGATCTGCGCGCCGTTGTCCAGCGGCAGGGTGAATTCACCGTCTTTGAGGCGCGTGATCACGCGGCGCACCGACTCCTCGGCGTTATCCTGCACGTGGCGCATATACGCCAGCACCACTTCCAGGCTGAAGCTGTCGACCATCTTGCGCAGCTCCTGCACGCCTTTTTCATTGGCGGCGATCTGCGCCTTGAGGTCGGCCATGTTCTGCTGCGGGTTGCGGCTCGGGTATTTTCCGCTCTTGAGCAGCGCGACCATCTCGGCCTCACGCAGCACGCCGCGCTCGACGAGCTTGACGTTGTTGATCTGCACGCCCTCTTCCTCGATCAGCGTCGAGAACGGCGGCATGGAGCCCGGCGTGGTGCCGCCAATATCCGCGTGGTGTCCGCGCGAACCCACGTAAAACGTCGGCTGCGCGGCGCTGCCCAGGTAGACCGGCGTGATCACCGTGATGTCGGGCAAATGCGTTCCGCCGTGATAGGGATCGTTCAGCACATAGACGTCGCCCGGCTGCATGCTGCCGGCGTTCTCGCGGATCACCGTCTTGATACTCTCGCCCATGGATCCCAGGTGCACCGGCATGTGCGGCGCATTCGCGATCAGGTTACCTTCGGTGTCGAACAACGCGCAACTGAAGTCCAGGCGCTCCTTGATGTTGACCGAGTAGGCGGTGTTCTGCAACTGCAGGCCCATCTGTTCGGCGATGTTCATGAAGAGGTTGTTGAAAACCTCCAGCAGCACCGGGTCCACCGTGGTGCCGGCCGCGAAGGTCACGGCGCGCTCGGCGCGGCGGTCCAGCACCAGGTGGTCCAGCGCCGTGAGCGCCGCTTCCCAGCCGGGTTCGACCACCGTGGTCGCGTTCTTCTCGGCAATGATGGCCGGGCCTGAAATAATGTCGCCCGGCCGCAAATCCTCGCGCACCACCAGGGCCGCATCGTGCCACTGGCCGCCCGAATACATGCGCACGGTTTCACGGCGCGGCACTTCGCGCGGCTCATGCGTGGCGTGGCGCGGCTCGGCTGGCGCGTCGCCGGCCACCACGGCCTCGACCGACACAGCCTCCACCACCAGGCCCTTGCCCTGCATCAAAAAGGCGAAACGCTGGCGGTAGGCGGCCTCAAAGCCGGCCTCGATCTGGTCCAGCGTGCCGAAAGGAACAATCAGCGCGGAATCGCTGCCCTCATAGCGCACATGCACGCGCCGGTGCGTGGTGATGCCTCCCTTGCTGACCTGCTGGCGCTGCAGCTCGGCCTCGGCGTGGGCGGCGAGTTCCTCAAGCTTGGCGGCGATCTCGGGCAGCGCGGACTCGGAAAGTTTGAGCTCCACCGCCTGCTCGCGGATCACATTCTGGTCGGCCAGTCCCATGCCGTAGGCGCTCAGCACGCCGGCCAGCGGGTGCACAAATACTTTGGTCATACCCAGCGCATCGGCCACCAGGCAGGCATGCTGGCCGCCCGCGCCGCCAAAGCACTGCAGGGTATAGCGCGTCACGTCGTAACCGCGTGCCACCGAAATTTTCTTGATGGCGTTGGCCATCTGCTGCACCGCGATGTTGATAAAACCTTCCGCCACCACCTCGGCGCTGCGGCCGGTCTGGCCGGCCAGCTCGTTGAATTGCGCCTCGACGGCCTCATAGCTCAGCGGCTCGTCGGCATTCGGGCCGAAGACCTTGGGGAAGTAGCGCGGCTGGACCTTGCCGACCATCACGTTGGCGTCCGTCACCGCCAGGCGTCCGCCGCGCCGGTAGCTGGCCGGGC
Organism: Polaromonas sp. CT11-55; assembly: GCF_047303325.1. Lineage (NCBI taxonomy): Bacteria > Pseudomonadati > Pseudomonadota > Betaproteobacteria > Burkholderiales > Comamonadaceae > Polaromonas > Polaromonas sp. CT11-55. Next base: position 51,774 of record NZ_JBKBEX010000005.1, read on the forward strand.
CGGGGTTGGCGCCCGCGCTCTGCGGGCCCACGCGAAAACGCTCGCCGTCGAACTTGAGGATGGAGCCGCCGCCCGCCGCCACCGTGTGTATGCTCATCATGGGTGCGCGCATGCGCACGCCGGCCACCTGGGTCTCGAACTCGCGCTCGAACTCGCCGGCGTAATGCGAAACGTCGGTCGAGGTGCCCCCCATGTCAAAGCCTATGACCTTGGCATGGCCGGCAATCGCCGCCGTGCGGGCCATGCCCACAATGCCGCCTGCCGGGCCGCTCAGGATGGCGTCCTTGCCCTGGAACACATGCGCGTCGGTCAGACCGCCCGAGGACTGCATGAAGAAGAGGCGAACACCCGGCATCTCGCTGGCGACCTGCTCCACATAGCGGCGCAGTATGGGCGAGAGGTAGGCGTCGACCACGGTGGTGTCGCCGCGGCTCACGAACTTCATCATCGGGCTGGTTTCATGCGAGGTACTGATCTGCGTGAAACCCACCTCGGCCGCGATGCGCTTGGCGGCTTTTTCATGCTCGGTGAAGCGGTAACCGTGCATGAACACGATGGCCAGGCTGCGCAAGCCCTTCTGGTAGTGGGCCAGCAGTTCTTTTTTCAGCAGCGCCTCGTCCAGCGCCTGCAGCACCTCGCCCTGCGCGCCCACGCGCTCCTGGGCCTCGACCACGGCGCTGTACAGCAGCTCAGGCAGCACGATGTTGCGGTCGAACAGGCGCGGGCGGTTCTGGTAAGCAATGCGCAACGCGTCGCGAAAACCGCGCGTGGTGACCAGCAGCGTGGGCTCGCCCTTGCGCTCCAGCAGCGCATTGGTGGCCACCGTCGTACCCATCTTCACGCAGTCGACCACGTCGGCGCGTATCGGCTCGCCGGCCTTCAGGCCCAGCAGGTGGCGTATGCCGGCCACGGCCGCGTCACGGTACTGCTCGGGGTTTTCCGACAGCAGCTTGTGCGTGACCAGCGAGCCGTCGGGTTTTTTCGCCACGATGTCGGTGAAGGTGCCGCCGCGGTCTATCCAGAATTGCCAACGGTCGCCGCCCGGTTTGGATGTGGTGTCTTGCATGGTTTTTGATTTCAGAGTTAACGTGTTTTTGCTGATCTTCAGGATCTGTTTGCCGCCAGGCCCGGCCTGGAACCGCGGGCCGCTACCGTCCGGCCGGAACCGGCCATACGCTCCCTGCCAATGTACCCAAGTACCGGTGCCAGTTGCTGAATGTCCGGCGCACCTGGCAGGGCAACCGCCGCCGGGCACCAGGGATAGGGTAGGCCGGCCGCCCAATCCATGACCTTCTCCGCCTGCGAAGCCGGCAATGTCTGCATGGTCTCTATGGTGATCGAAAGGCTTTCCGCCAGGTATGAAGGCGGCGAAAAGCACCAATCGTAGCGGCCGCATCCGACACGCACGGCACGGCTGTCCTTTTCGGTCATGGCGACCAGCCAATCACAGACAAACACCTCGGCATCGCCCTCAGGCGGCGGGGACAGGCAAAAAGTGTAGACATTCTCGTAAGACTGGCCGAACCGGCGCACCAGCACCTCGGCGATGGCATCTCGCCCCTGGCATACCGGCGGAAATGAAATCGCCGCGGTATGAACAACCATCTCCAGCAGGGCATCGTCCGTGAATGCCTGCGCCAACAGATGGGGGCGGTTGCCGTCCTTGGCGTGAAGGTAGGCTGTGACGGCTGCGGAAGGTGTTTTCATACGATGTGGCGTCCTGTTTTCGCCCGCCTCATTGCGGCATGTAGTAAGGCACAAAAATGTCGTTCGCCTCATTGCCAACGGAGCGTATCCACTCGCGCGAGAACTTCTCGCCCATGCGCTTGATTTCCTGGTCCAGCTCGGGCGAAATCCGCTCTATCTTCACGCCGTTGGCGCGCAGTTCCTCGGTGGCGCTGGCGGCCAATGCCTGGCTGGCCTGCCAGCCGCGCACTTCCGCCTCGGCGGCCGCCTTGAGCACTGCGGCGCGCGCCTCGGGCTTGAGTGCATCAAAGGCTTTGTTGTTCACGAACACCGCGTTTTTCGGGAACCAGGCATTGATCTCGTAGTAGTACTTGATCGGGCCCCAGACCTTGTTCTCCACGCCGGTCAGCGCCGACGTGATCATGTTGTCCATGCGGCCTTCGGCCAATGCCTTGCCCACGTCGACCATGGCCACGTCAACCGGTTTGGCGCCCAGCATTTCGGCGATGCGCATGGTGGTCTGGTTGTAGGTGCGCATCTGGGTGCCGCGAAAGTCCGTCGGCCCCCGCACCGGCTTGTTCGAATGCAGGCCTTGCGGCGGCCAGGGCACGGCGTAGAGAAGCTTCAGCCCGCGCTCGGAAAAATGTTTTTCAAGGCCGGGGCGCTGCAGCTTCCAGAGGCGCTGCGCGTCCTTGTACGAAGTGACGACGAACGGAATGGAGTCCGCGCCGGCCAGCGGGATTTCCTTGACCATGCTGGTCATGATGGTCTCGCCGGCTTCGGCCTTTCCCTGCTGCACGGCCGCGCTGATGTCGGCCAGCTTGGCCAGGGTGTTGTTGGGGTACACCTGTATCTGCAGCTCCCCGCGCGTGGCCGTATCCACATCGCGGCCGAACTGGAGGATGTTTTGCGTATGGAAGGACTCGGCCCGGTAGCCGGTGGCCAGCTTCCAGCTTGTCTGGGCGTGCGCTGCCCCCGCCGCGACCAGCGCGGCTATCAAAACTGCTTTCATGAGGAACTCCTTGGGAGTTGAGAATTAGCCCGGCGCAGGGTGCATGGCGCTCACCCTTTCAGGTCGGTCACAAACATCTTGCCTGGCGCATGGGTGATGCACATCGACAGGCGGCTTTTCTGGGCTACCCATTGCGGCGTGACGCCGCAACCCCAGAAAACCGGGACTTCATCGTCCTTGATGTCGACCGCATCGCCGTAGTCCGGGCGCGACAGGTCGGTAATGCCTATCGCTTCCGGATTGCCGATGTGAACGGGCGCACCGTGCGCCACGTCAAACCGGCCAGAAATCTCCACCACCTTCGCGACATCGCGGCTCTTGATGGGCCGCATGGTGACCACCATCTCGCCGCTGAACACGCCGGCGGGTTGACACTGGAGACTGGTACGGAACATCGAGACATTGCGGCCCTGCTCGACATGCCTCAGAGGAATACCGGCCTGCGTGACCGCTGCCTCGAAGGAAAAGCTGCAGCCGATCAGGAAAGCCACGTGGTCGTCCTTCCAGATCGAGCGGATCTCGCCCCGCTCCTCGACAAACTCGCCGTCGCGGTAAACACGGTAGCCCGGAATGTCGGTCGTGATGTCCGCCCCCGGCGCGCACAACGGCTCGGTGGCGCCCGGCTTGAGCACCTCCACCAGCGGGCAGGGCTTGGGGTTGCGCTGGCAAAACAGCAGGAAGTCAAAGGCCTGCGCCTGCGGCACGATCATGAGATTGGCCTGGATGTGGCCGTTGGCGTGTCCCGCGGTGGGCAGAGAAAACTCGCCGCGGCGACTGGCCATACGCAGGTCTTCAGGGCGATCAAAAATCTTGTTCATGGTGTGGGAAAACGGATGAGTAAAAAATGGTGCTGAGGGTTTGAGCTCAAAGGCCCAGGTAAGCTTTTTTGATCCGGTCGTCATTGAGCAGCTCATGCCCCTTGCCCTGCATCACGATGCGGCCGGTCTGGATGACATAACCGTAATGCGCGATGTTCAGGGCTTTTTGCAGGTTCTGCTCGACCAGCAAGATCGACACACCGGTGGCGTTGACCTGCTGGATGACCTCCAGCACCTTGGTCACGAACTTGGGGGCGATGCCCCATGAGGGTTCGTCCAGCATCAGCAGCTTGGGCCGGGCCATCAGCCCGCGGGCTATGGCCAGCATCTGCTGCTCACCGCCGCTCATGGTGCCGGCCAGTTGCGTGGCGCGCTCCTTGAGGATGGGAAACAGCTGCAGCATCTCTTCGATGCCCCGGGCCACCTCGTGCCTGTCCATGCGCGTGAAGGCGCCGAGCTCCAGGTTGCGCAGCACCGTGAGCCGCGGAAACAGGCGCCGGCCTTCCGGCACCAGCGACAGGCCCAGCGGAACCCGCTTGTGCGCCGGCATGCGGTGAACCGGCTCGCCATTGAAGGTGATGCTGCCGGCCGCGGCGGCGTTGAGGCCCGCCACGGCGCGCAAGGTGGTGGATTTTCCGTTGCCGTTGCCGCCCACCAGGGCCACGATCTTTCCGGGCTCGACCTGCAGGCTGACGTCGGAAATGGCCAGTACATCGTCGTAGCAAACCTTGAGGTTTTTGATTTCGAGCATCTTCAGTCCCCCAGGTAGGCGGTAATCACAGCGGCGTCGCTGGACACCTGCTGCGGCGTGCCTTCGGCGATCTTCACGCCGCGGTCCAGCACAACGATCTTGTCGGCGATGGGCATGATGCCTTCGAGCACATGCTCGACGATCAGGCAGGCGATGCCTCTGTCGCGGATTTTCAGCACCACATCGACCGCTTCGCGGACTTCCGATGGGTTAAGGCCCGCCATGACTTCGTCCATCAGCAGGATGCGCGGCTGCGTGGCCAAGGCTCGTGCCACGGCCAGGCGCCGCTGCTCGCTGATGGTCATGCTGGCGGCGGGCTTGTCGGCAAAGCGTTCAAGCCCGGCAAACGCCAGCCAGTCCATGGCGGCCTTGCGCGCCTTGGCGACGTTGTGCTGCAGCAGCATGGCCGCCGTCATCACGTTCTCGCAGGCCGTCATGCTGGTAAAGGTGCGCGCGATCTGGAAAGTCCGCGCCACGCCGGTGCGGGCGCAGGTTTCCGGCGGCAGGCCGGCGATATCGCGGCCGCCCAGCATGATGCTGCCCGAGGTAGGGGCAAAGTAGCCAGCGACGCAATTGAACATGGTCGTCTTGCCGGCGCCGTTGGGGCCTATCAGGCCCACCACCTGGCCAGTGTCCACGCCAAAGGAAACATCCTGGTTGGCGACCAGCCCGCCAAAGCGCTTGCTGACCTGCTTGACTTCGAGCAATTTCATGCGGCCTCCTTGGCGGCGTTCTGCACGGCGACGCTTGGCATTGCCATCTGCCGCGACGCGTCGGCGCGCGCCCGGCGGCGTTCGCGGAAGCTGCGCAACCAGCCGATCAGGCCCGTGGGATAAAACACTGCGATCACGATGATGAGGCTCGCGTAAATGATGACGTCTGTGCCGCGGCCCGTGCCGCCGAAGGCGATGCGGGTGAGCTCCTCGATGCTGGTCAGCACCACGGCGCCCACGACCGGCCCCAACAGGGTACCCACGCCGCCGAGGATGGACACCAGCGCCATCTTGATGGAAAGCGCCGTCGACAGCACCGAGTTCGGGTCGATGTAAAGCTCCTTTTGCGCATACAGGCTGCCGCCGACCGCGGTCAGGAAGGCGCTGACCGACAGCGCGACCTGCTTGTAGCGCGCGATATTCACGCCTATGCTGCGGGCCGCATCGGGTTCGTCCTTGATGGCCCTGAAGTAGTAGCCCAGGTAGCTGCGCTCTATCCACCAGTTCACGCCCAGCGTGATGAGCAGCAGGCCCAGCGCCAGCCAGTAGTAAGGCAGCTTGGTGGCGAAGTTCAACCACAGCCAGCCCTGGCGGTCCATGGGCACATAAAGACCCACCGCTGCGCCGCCGTACTCCCACTCGGTGAAGAAAATCTGCACCAGCTCGGCCACCGCGATGGTCGCCATCGCGAAGTAGTGGCCCTTGAGCCGGAAGCACGACCAGCCAAAGCCCAGGCTCAGCAAGGCCGCGAGCAAACCGCCGGCCAGCACGCCTATCCAGGGATTGACGCCGAACTTGACCAGCAGCAGCGTCGAGGCATAGGCGCCCAGGCCGTAGAAAGCCGCGTGGCCTAGCGACACCTGGCCGGCATAACCGCCCACGATGTTCCAGGCCACGCCCACCTGGGCCGCCATGAGGATCAGGATGGCCATGTTGAGGTGCGAAGCGTCCGTGAAGGCGGGGACGGCCAGGGCAAACGCCAGGGCGGCGACAGCAAAAATAATCTGTTTCATGGTGCTCATGGTGTTCATGCCTTACCCATCAGGCCCTGGGGCCGGAACATCAACACGCCCAGGAACAGCACCAGCACGATGGCGGTCTTGTACTGCGGCCCGAGCAGCAGGCCGCCCATGACCTCGATCACTCCGACCAGGATGCCGGCCCAGAAGGCGCCCGAGACGCTGCCGAAGCCGCCCAGGTTGACCACCACAAAAGCCAGCAGGATAAAGCTCGCGCCGACGTCCGGAAAGATCGGGAAAAAGGTCGACAGCAGCACCCCGGCCGCACCGGCGCAAGCCGCGCCTATGCCCCAGGCCAGCGAGAACATCTTGTGCGAATCAATGCCCATGAGTCGCGCGGCTTCCTTGTCGGAGGCGGTGGCTTCCAGCGCCGCGCCCAGCCGGGTCTTGTTCAGGAAGAAATAAATCAGCCCGGTCACCACGACAGCCCCTACGCCGGCCACCAGCTGCGGTTTGCCCAGCTGTATGCCCAGCAGCTTGACGGTGCCGCTGACCGCGGAGTTCTCGATGGAGCGGAAATCCGGCTTCCAGAGGAACTGGGCCACGCCGCGCAGCAAGATCATGATGCCGAAGGTCGTGAAGATCTGCGACAGCATGGGCGCGTTGATGATGCGCACGATCACCAGCTTGTACAGCAGCACACCGAAGCCGAACAGCATGAGGACCGTCAGCGGCAGGGTGATCATGGGATCCAGCGCATACAGGGAGAACAGCCAGAAGGCCGAGTACATGCCGAGCATGAGGAACTCCCCGTGCGCGAAATTCACGATGTCCATGACGCCGAAAATCATGGTCAGGCCGATAGCCACCAGCGCGTAAATCAGCCCGATCAGGACGCCGGAGGCCAGCGTCTGAAGCAATATTTCCGTGGTCATGGTTGTCTCTTAAGCAGGTGAGTCAAGGCCGGCGGCTTATTTGCGCTGGTCCCACTTGGGCATGGGCCAGGTCACTTCACGCGAAGCCATGTCGAAAGGCCAGACGGTGTTGTACTTGCCGCCCACGATCTGCACCAGGATGCCCTGGCCCAGGGTGTTCTGGCCGGTGGCGTCGAATTTCACACCCTTCCACGGCATGATGAGCTTGCTGCCGGGCATGTCGGTCGCGGCCAGCGCCTTGCGGATGGCCTCGGGCTCGGTGGAGCCCGCGCGGTTGATGGCGTCGGCCATCACCATCAGGCCGGTGAAGGTGCGCGAGGAATTGCCGGTGAAGTTGATCTTGTAGCGGCTGTTGAACAGGTCGTTGACCTGCTTGATCAGCGGGTTGCGGTTGGCCAGGTCCAGCGCCCAGACTTCACGCGTGATGATGTAGTCAGCATCCTTGCCCAGGGTCTTGATGAAGTCGGTGTCGGTAAAACCCGCGTTGTTCGCCAGGATCATGTCCGGCGAGAAGCCCAGCTCCTTGTAAGTCTTGATCGACAGGATGGCATCGGCCGTGTAGGACGACTGCAGCACCAGGTTGGGATTGGCCGCCTTGAGCGTCTGCACTTCGGAGGTCAGCTGCGTGGTCTTGGCCGGGTACATCACCTGCTTGACCAGGTTCTGCTTGAACTCGGGCGCGAGTTTGGTCTGCAGCTTGGTGGTTTCCGTGCCCCACAGGCCGTTTTCATTGAGGCTGGCCACCACGCCCGCCTTGATGCCTTTTTTGGCTTCGAGCTCCTTGAGGAAATCAAAGGCGTTGTGCACAAACAGGTCATCGTGCGGTGTGGTGCGGAAGAACCACTTGAAATTGCGTTGCGTGAGCGAGGCCGAGGACGACTCGGGGTTCAGGAAAGGGATGCCGGCGCGCTCGGCGATCTGGCTGGCCGTGGCGGTAACGGCGCTGTTGTAGGCGCCGACCAGCGCCACCACTTTTTCCTGCGTGATCAGGCGCTCGGCTTCGGTCGCGCCGGTTTGCGGGTTGGCCTGGTGGTCGGCGAAGACCAGCTTGATTTTCGCGCCCTTGAGGTTGGGCAATCCCTTGCCGGCCGACAGCGGTAGCTCGGACACACCGGGTGCGCCGTTATTGATGATGTCGGCGGCGAGCTCCAGCGCGCTGCGCAGTTCGGCGCCCACCGAGGCGGCGGGACCGGTCAGCGGATACAGCACGCCTATCCGGACCTCTTGCTGCGCATGCGCGCACAGGCTGAAACCGGCACCGGCCAGTACCGCGGCCACTCGGGCCCACCATGACTTCTTCATTTCGCACTCCTCGTAAAAACATGACAGTTGGATGACATGGGGCGAAGTGTGCGATTAGCAAATGACGAAATCAAACAAGAAATATTTTGCTTTCGTCATCGATTTTTCCGATGATTGGGATTTACCCTGATGCACCTTTTTTGGTGGTTTTCAGCGCTTTGGCGGCCGGGTTGCGGGCCGTTTTGGTGCCGCCCCCGCCTTCCCCGGCGAACTCCACGGCCGACCTGACCACCGTTTCCACGATGGACGAGGTCGGGTCCGTGCGGTAGCTGGCATGGATGGGCAAGGCCTTGAGTTTCTTGTCGCAGGTCAGCAATTTGAGACTGGCAAATCCCGTCAGCCGCTGCACCGCCGCGCGCGGCAGCAAAGCCACGCCGAAGCCGCCCTGCACCAGCTGGACCATGGCCGAGATCGATGAAATCGCGTGCACCTTTTTGGGCTCCATCCGGTTCTGCTTGAAGAGGTCCAGCAGGGTGACATGCGGCTGCGAGCCCTTCTGGAAGGTCAACAATTCCATCTCGGCCAGCTCATCGAGCCGGTAATTTCTTTTTTTATGCAGTGCCGGATTGCCCACAAACGCCATATCCATGGGCGGAAAGGTCTGGTTGCGCACGCCGTCGGCCGAGGCCGGCAGCGCCGCGAACACCAGGTCCAGCGTGCCGCGCTGCACCTGGTCCATCAGGATGGGTGTGGTTTCCACCGTGAGTTCCAGCTCCAGCCCCGGATGGTCCACCCGCAGTTTTTCCAGCCAGGGAATCAGCCAGGAATGCAGCACCGACTCGATCGCGCCTATGCGCATGGAGACGGCCATGGGCGCGCCCGAGCCCATCTCCTGCTTGACCTCGCGCTGCAGCTCCAGCAGCTTTTGCGCATAGACAAAAAAGCGCGCGCCGGCCACCGTGAGCTTGAACTGCTTGTCGCGCCGGTCCAGCAGCAGGATGCCGAGTTCTTCCTCCAGCGTGGCGATGCGGCTGGACATGGCCGACTGCGTGAGGTAGAGCTTGTCGGCGGCGCGGGAGATGCTTTTGAGCGAGGCCACCCAGTAAAAGGCTTCAACAAAACGCAGGTTCATGGCGGGGCCCCAAGGTCGCGTAAACAGGTGGGCGCAGTATTTCGGGGTATGCCCGATGAACTGGCGCGGGATTTGCGTCTATCCTATTACTACTTATCAATTCCTTGTCCTGGAGCCTCTCATGAATTTGAAGATCACCGTGGCGGCCGCCGCTCTCGCGCTGGGCGCCAACGCCTTTGCCCAGACCAAGTGGGACCTTCCCGCAGCCTACCCGGCCAGCAACTTCCATACGGAGAACCTGACGCAATTCGCGGCCGACGTCGACAAGGCCAGCGGCGGCAAGCTCAAGATCACGGTGCATGCCAATGCCTCGCTGTTCAAGGCCAACGAGATCAAGCGCGCGGTGCAGGGCGGCCAGGCCCAGATCGGCGAAGTGCTGCTGGTCAATTTCGAAAACGAAAACCCGATTTACGGGGTCGACGGCCTGCCCTTCGTGGCATCCAGCTACGCATCGGCCCACAAGCTGGCCGAAGCGCAAAAGCCGGCGCTTGAAAAATTGCTGGGCGCGCAAGGCATGAAACTGCTCTACACCGTGGCCTGGCCCCCACAGGGCATTTACGTGAACAAGGAAATCACGGCCGTCGCCGACATGAAGGGCCTCAAGTGGCGCGCCTACAGTCCGGCCACCAGCAAGATCGCGGAACTGGTCGGCGCGCAACCCGTCACCGTTCAGGCGGCGGAACTGAGCCAGGCCATGGCAACCGGCGTCGTCAACAGCTATATGAGCTCCGGGTCGACCGGCTACGACACCAAAACCTACGAGAGCATCAAGTACTGGTATGACGTGCAGGCCTGGCTGCCCAAGAATGCCGTCATCGTCAACAAGAAATCCTTCGACGCACTCGACGCGCCCACCCAGGCCGCCGTGCTGAAAGCCGCAGCGGATGCCGAGACCCGCGGCTGGAAAATCAGCGAAGAAAAAAACGAGTTCTATAAAAAAGCGCTGGCCGAAAAAGGCATGAAGATCATGACCCCGTCACCCAAGCTGGTCGCCGACCTGCGCCAGGTAGGCGGCATCATGAAGGCCGACTGGCTCAAGCGCGCCGGTCCCGAGGGTGAAGCCTTGCTGAGCGCGTTCGACAAATCCAACGCGGCGAAGAAGTAACCATGCGCCGCATGCTCGATGCCCTGTATGACGGCGCGGCGTGGTTGGGCGCCCTGTTCATGATCGGCACGCTGGTGTCTGTGCTGGCCGGCGTGCTGGACCGCCAGTTCGCGTGGTCGCTGCGCGGCACCGACATGTACGCCGGCTACTGCATGGCGGCCAGCGGCTTCCTGGCGCTGGCCCACACCCTCAAGAAGGGTGAGCACATCCGCGTCACGCTGATCCTCAACGGCTTGCGCGGCAGTGCCCGGCGCGCGCTGGAAATCTGGGCCCTGGCCTTGGCCACGGCGCTTTCCATGCTGTTTGCCTGGTACAGCGTCATGCTGTCGGTCAATTCCTATGCCTACCACGATATCTCCACCGGAAACGATGCCACGCCGCTATGGATTCCGCAGATCACCATGGGCGTGGGCGCCGTCATCCTGATGATCGCGTTCATCGACGAACTGGTGCTGGAAATCCGGGGCCGGCGCACCCAGGCCGGCAGCGACGAAGCGCTGCATCACGAATAAACAACAACAAAGAACTTCATGTCCGATCTCGCCATCACTTCGTTGCTGATACTTTCGCTCTTTTTGATACTCGGTTCGGGTGTCTGGATTGGCCTCACCCTGTCAGGCGTGGCCTGGATAGGCATGCAGCTTTTCTCCTCACGCGCCGCGGGCGACGCCATGGCCGTGACCATCTGGGGATCGTCCTCAAGCTGGACACTGACAGCCCTGCCTCTTTTTGTGTGGATGGGCGAAATCCTGTTTCGCACCAAGCTCAGCGAAAGCATGTTCAAGGGTCTCGCCCCCTGGGTCAGCCGGCTGCCGGGCGGCCTGCTGCACACCAACGTCATCGGTTGCACCATCTTTGCCGCAGTCTCGGGTTCCTCTGCGGCAACCTGCGCCACCATCGGCAAGATGACACTGCCGGAACTGGCCAAACGCGGCTACCCGGAAGACATCACGATAGGCTCCCTCGCGGGCGCCGGCACGCTGGGCCTGCTGATTCCTCCGTCCATCATCATGATCGTCTACGGCGTCAGCGCCGACGTGTCGATTGCCCGGTTGTTCATCGCGGGCGTTTTTCCCGGCCTGCTGCTGGCATCTCTTTTCTCGGGCTACCTGGTCGTCTGGGCCCTGCTCAACAAGGGCAAGATTCCACCGCCCGATGCCGCGATGAGTTTTGGCGAAAAAATCTATGAGTCGCGCCACTTGATACCGGTCGTGCTCCTCATCGGCGCCGTGCTGGGCTCCATCTATACCGGCGTGGCCACCGCAACCGAGGCCGCGGCCATCGGCGTCGTCGGCTCACTCGTGCTGGCCGTCGTGCAGAGGTCCATGAGCTGGAACACCTTCAAGGAATCCTTGCTGGGCGCAACGCGCCTGTACTGCATGATCGCGCTGATCCTGGCCGGCGCCGCGTTCCTGACGCTGAGCATGGGTTACATCGGACTGCCCCGCCACCTGGCCGAATTCGTCTCCAGCCTCGGGCTGAGCCCCTTCCTGCTCATCGTTGTGTTGAGCATTTTCTACATCGTGCTGGGCTGCTTTCTGGACGGAATTTCGATGGTGGTGCTGACCATGGGCGTCATCCTGCCCACGGTGCAGGCGGCCGGGCTGGACCTGATCTGGTTCGGCATCTTCATCGTCATCGTGGTGGAGATGGCGCAGATCACGCCGCCGGTGGGCTTCAACCTGTTTGTGCTCCAGGGCATGACGAAGAAAGAAATCACCTATATCGCACGGGTCACCTTGCCGTTTTTCTTCCTGATGTGCGGCATGGTGTTGCTGCTCTGGTTCTTTCCGCAGATTGCCACCTGGCTGCCGGGCAAGATGTAGGGGCCAACGGCGGCCCGCTCAACTCCACGGGCCAAGCAGCCTTTCATCATCCGTCAGCGCCCAGGTCTTCAGGCCTGTGGCCGCTTCGACAGCCTGCCGGTAAGGCGGCAGGTTGGTGCACTCAAGCACTACCTCCTCCAGAGAAGGCTCGCGCCGCTTGAGCGCCACGGCCGCATCCACCACCTCGCGGCTGGCCTTGTCCATGTCCAGGGTGTCGCGGTTGCCCAGTATGGCCGTCGCGAATTCCCCCGCCGGGTCCACGCCCTGCACCACCACGTCGGCCAGCCGGCCGGCCGGCACGCCGGCTGCGAGCAAATGCTCGGGGCCCAGCGCGGCCGCGCTGATAGTCAGCACGCCCACCCTCGCCTGGCGCGCCAGCAGCCCCGGCAATTGCAGCAGGCTGGACGTGACCACGGGCACCCGCGCGGCGGCCTGCAGCTCGTCCTGCAGCAACACCAGGAAGCCGCAGCTCGTGGTGACGGCGCGCGCGCCCTCGGCTTCCAGCGCCTGCACGGCCTGGACAAAGGCCGGCGCCACGCCCGCGGCGCGCAGGCCGGCCGCCGTCTGCACAATCTTGCCGGGCCAGGCGCCGCGCACCACATGCCGGCGCACCGGCACGCCAAACGCATCGGGATGGCCCACGTCGCCTGGCGGGCGCGGAAAGCGGGTGTCGAGCATCACGACTCCCAGGAAGCCTGTCTCGCCGGATGGAGATGCAGCGGTTAAAGTCATGGCTGCATTGTCCCGCCAAAGCATCCCCTTTACCTCCGACACACGCCATGCTCACTGTCCTTGCCATCTCCCTGGGCGCCTCGCTGGGCGCGCTGGCCCGCTGGGGCCTGAGCCTGTGGCTCACACCGGGCGGCATCATCCCCTGGGGAACACTGGCCGCCAACCTGATAGGCGGCTACCTGATAGGCATCTGCATCGCGGTATTCCAGGCCATGCCCCAGCTGGACCCGGTCTGGCGCCTGGCGCTGGTGACCGGCTTCCTGGGCGGGCTGACCACCTTTTCCTCGTTTTCGGCCGAGGTGGTGATCTTCCTGATGGACGCGCGCTACGGGCTGGCGGCGCTCACGGCCACGGTGCATGTACTGGGTTCGCTGCTGATGACGGTGGCGGGGCTGAAGTCCGCCATGCTGCTGATCGCCGCCAACGCGCGCTGATACCGTCCCGGGGCGCTTGCCGCAGTGGCGCACCCAGGCAAAAACCCCCTCTGCGCAAACCGGCGAAATTCGCCACAATGGGCCATGGCATCCATGACCCCCTTTCATCCCGCCCAGGCCACGGGCGGCCAGGACAGGCTGGCACGCATAGGGCGCGCGCGCCAGGCTGTCCTGTACGGCGAAACCCGGCCCGCCGACGCGGCGCCGGCCCTGGAAGGCTGGATAGAACGCTCCTGGCGGCGCTGCCTGGCCGGCGGCCAACGCCCTGAGCAGGCACCCACCTTCGACGCCGTGCCGGCCGCCGAGATGCGGCGCCACCAGGAAGCCAACCAGCAACTGGTGCAGGCCGCCAAACCCACGCTCGAGAGGCTGGGCCGCGCAATTGCCGACACCCGCTACTTCGCCATCCTGACCAACCAGGCCGGCGTGGTGGTCGACGTCAACGGCCGCATAGACCGCAGCGACAGCCGCGCCGATGTGATCACGCGCATAGGCACAGACCTTTCGGAAGCCCGGGTCGGCACCACCGCCATAGGCGCGGCACTGGGTGAGCTGCAGCCGGTCTGGCTGCACCGGGGCGAGCATTTTTTCGACGCGACCTCGGTCTACAGCTGCGCCGGCGCGCCGCTGTTCGGCCCCGACGGGCACTGCGCCGGCATGCTGGACCTGACAGGCATAGAAGCGGCCGAGCGGCCCGAGCTCAAGCACCTGGTCACCCAGTGCGCGCGCAGCATTGAAAACGCGCTCACGCTGGGCCGGCCCCATGCCCTGCTGATCCGGCTCAACTGGCCGGGGCGGGTGCTGGGCGACGACAGCGACGGCCTGCTCTGCGTGGACGCCGACGGCTGCGTCACCGGCGCCAACCCGGCGGCCCGGCAAATGCTCTCGCGCCTGGACACCGCGGCCGGCGGCATGCCGCACTGCAGCGAGCTGTTCGCCATGCCTTTTGAAATGCTGTTTGACGCGGCACAGCGCCGCGGCAATGCGCAGGGCGGCGTGCTGGAGGCGCCGCTGTGGTCGGGCCTGCGCCTGCACGCGCTGGCGCTGCCGGCCGGCCGCGATGCCCCGCCCGCCGCGCTGCAGCTGCCGCCTTCGACCGACGCGGGCCGGCCGCTCAAAGACCTTGAGACCGCGCTGATCCGCAAGGCCGTCAGCGACGCGCGCGGCAATGTGCTGCAGGCCGCCAGGGCGCTGGGCGTGAGCCGGGCCACCGTGTACCGGCGGCTGGGCCCAGGCAAGCGCGGCTAGAGCCCGGCCCTGGTCTTAGTGCTTATGCTCCACCGCGGCGCCGGCCGCACCGGGCGCCGCCGTGGCCACCGGCAGTTTCAACTCCAGCTTGCTTTCCACGCCCTTGGCATCCTTGAACAGCAGGGTCAGGGGAATCGTGCTGTCCTTGGCCAGCGGTGCCTTGAGGTCCATCAGCATCACGTGGTAACCGCCGGGCTTGAACTCCACTTTTTTGCCGGCGGGCAGCTCCAGCGACGGCAGCGCGCGCATTTTCATGACGTCGCCTTCCATCTTCATTTCATGCACCTCGGCCACACCGGCTACCGGTGAGGACACGCCCACCAGTCGGGTCGCCTCACTGGCCGTGAGGCTCATAAAAGCCCCCGAGCCCCTCTGCCCCTGCACGGTGGCGCGGGCCCAGGCGCCGTCGACCTTGACGGCGGCCCCCTGCGCCAGAGCAGCCGTGCCGCCCAGCGCGAGCGACAACAGCAGCGCGGCTTGCGAAAGCCTGGGGAATGTCGGGAATTTTCCGGATGTCATGCAAATGCTCCTTGAAACAATGGGTTGACTTTAAAACGAAGCGCAGCCGGTGCCGTTCAGTGGTTGTGTTCGCCGCCGCCCGCGGGCATCAGCTCCAATGCGGCGGCGGGGTTTTTCAGGTCTGAGAGTGACTGGCCCGGCTTGGGCACTTCATTCCAATCCACCTTGCCTTCCTCGCACACCTGCATGACGGGCCAGTACAGCATGCCGGCCTTGGCCGGCAGCTTGGCCTGCAGCACGAACTCGTCGTACCAGTCGTTCTGCAAATAATCGGCCGGGGTTTTGGCCGTCCAGCTGATGCGGGATACGTCTTCGGTGATGGTTTTTCCATGGTCCTGGCGCGGCTGGGCCAGTTTCTCGCGCGTGACTTCCAGCGCCCAGCCGGCCTTGGGCATGGGTTTGGCGCCCTGCACGCCCGCGGGAATCGTGACCACGATCTGCTTGACGGGCGAGTTGCCGCAGCCGTGGCCGACCTTGAAGGTCCCCTTGTAATAGCTGCCCGCATTGGCCACCTGGTATTCCAGCGTGACATGCGCGGCGGCGGGCAGGGAGGCGGCCAAAAGCAGCATGCCGGCGGCGACGGTTTTAAGGGCGATAGGTTTCATGGTTCATCCTTGGTAACGGGTTGACTTGGTGACTTGATAAAAAAAAGAAAGCGCGGATCACAGGCTGAAGTTCAGTTCGGCCATAAAAGTACGCTGCGGATAAGGGTGGAAATTCCAGTATTGGTAGTTGTTCAGGTTGTCGATGCCGACCGCTGCGCTCCACTGTTTGTTCACCTGGTAGCGCACGCGCACGTCGGTGGTGAAGTATTTGCTGGTGCCCTGGTAGGCAAAGCCGTTCACGTCGGCGTTGTCCAAACTCGAATACTGCCTGCCGCTGTAGCGGGCGGCAAAGCTGCCCGACAGCTGCGGCGTAAAGCGGTAGCTGGCCACGGCCGTGGCGCGCCACACCGGCACCCGCGGCTGGTACTTGCCCAGCGTGTCGCCCGCCACTGCGACAAAGCCACTGTTCTCCTTGATGCGGGAATCAGCGTAGGTGATGCTGCCGCTCAGGTCCAGCCCTTTTTTGAGCACGTCGTTGCCGCTGAAGGCCAATTCCACGCCCTGGGTCTTGATGCGCCCGACGTTCTGCACACGGCTGATGTTGGCATTGGCGGCGGGGTCGAAAGTAGTTTGCGAATACAGCGCGTCGCGGGTGTTCTCGGTAAAAAAGGTCAGGCGCAGCAAGGCATTGCCCAGATCTTTTTCGGCCGTGAGCTCGGTGGTCCAGGACTTCTCGGGCTTGAGATTGGGGTCGTTGATGTACTGGGAGTTGACCGTCGCCGTCGCGCCATACAGCTCACCGACCGTCGGAAAGCGAACCGCGCGGCCCACAGAGGCCTTGAGCACCGTATCCGTCGACCATTGGTAGGACAGCGCGCCCTTGGGCGATACCGCGCTGTCGCTGCGCGAGGCATAGCCCGTGTTGGCCGGGTTGCCGGCCCCGAAGCTGGTAAAACCGCCGGAGGCCGTCCAGTTTTCCAGGCGCGCGCCCAGCACGGTTTTCCACCTGGGTGCAAAGGCCCAGGCATCTTGCGCATACAGGCTGCGCAAGCGGGTCTCGCCGCCCACGTCGCTGACCACGGCGCCCGGCCCGCTGGTGAGCCAGTTGGCCGCCGCGGATTTGAGGATGCGCAGCTGGTAGCTGTCCTGCTGGAAGCCGAAATCCACGATGTGCGCGCCCTGGATGCCTTCGGGCCGCCAGATGCCCTTGAAGGCCAGCGTGTTCCAGCCCGTGCCGTCCTGGTCCTGCAGCGTGCCGGCGCCGCCGTTCAGGGCGCCCGGCTGCGCGCCGGTGGCCGCACGAACCTGGTCCTTCTGGTAGTCGTACAGGCTGGCCGCAAGCTCCCAGTCCCAGGTACCCTGCGTGTTCGACTTGACCGACAAGCCGTGCATCACATGCGTCAAGGCCTCGTTGCTCACGCCGAAATCGCTGGCCGCGAGCGTATAGCCGCGCCCACTGATGCTGACGTTGCCGCTGTAGACCGGCGTGCCCGCCGCATCACGCAAATAGCTCTGCGAGCGGTTCTCCGCCGTGTTCTTCCAGTAGCCCAGCGTGTAGCTGGCGCGCACCGTGGACGAAAAATCGTAGGCGAGCTTGAACTTGAGGTGGTCCTGCCGCGTCTCGTACTGCGTGGCGCCGCCCAGCAGCAGCCAGGGGACATTGCGCGTGTTCAGGCCGGGCACGGCGCCGCTCACCACAGTGGCGCCGGCCGCGGGGGCCGTGGTGCTCAGCGTGCGCGTGGCGAAGGTCAGGGGCTGGCCCGCGCTTTCGGTGCGGTTGGCATTGATGAACCAGGACCAGTCGCCGTTGCGGTTGCCCAGCGAGGCACTGGCCTGGTTGCCGCTGAAGCTGCTGTCGCTGCCGTAGAGCTTGAAGTTTTGCGTGAAGCCGCCGAGCTTGGCATGCGCCTCGAACTGCGTGGGCATGCGCGTGACGTAATCCACCACAGCGCCTACCGAATTGCCCGGGTAAGCGGCGGAGAACGGACCGTAGAGCACGTCGACCCGCTCGATCTCCTCCGGCGTCACCAGGCCCCAGCGCGGCGCGTAATTGGTGCCGTTGGCAATCCCGTTGCCCAGGTAGTTGGACAGCAAAATGCCGTCGGCATACACCGCCGAACGCGCGCTGTTGCCCGTGCCCGAGGCACGGCTCGAGAGGATGGCGTGGTTGTAATCACCTATGTAGCGCTTGCGCACCAGCAGGCTGGGAAAGTACTTGAGCGCATCCTCGCTGTCGGTGGCGTTGATGGTCTGCGCGATCTGCTCGCGCGTGATGCCTTCAATCGTCGTCGGAATTTGCGTGGGCAAAGAGGTCGGCTGGCCGCTGTTGACGGTGACCACGCCCAGGGATTTGGCCGGTGCGTCGGCAGGCTGGACCTGCGCGAACGCCGCCAGGGGAATGGCTGCCAGGGGGAGAGCCAGCGCCGTGGCACCGCGCCAGGCAAGCGCGCACGGTGTGCGGGAAAGGTTCATGAAAACTCACACTCTGAAATGAACGGACGCGCAGGCCGCCAGGCCCGCGCGCGGGAATGCCTCAGGCGAGGCGGTTCAGGTCAGAGTACGGGAGGCCCGCGGCTGAAGGGCAGCCCGGGGACGGCGGCGCCGGTGGCCGAAGGGAGGTCCGACGCTGCAACATCAGTACCGGAAAAACAGGGGGTAGCGGCCAGCGGCAAAGGCGGCAGCACCAAGCCCGGTGAGGCACACAGGTCGCAGCGCAGGCCAGTGGACCCCGCATCGCCGTCGACGGCATCACCGCCGGCGTTGGAAGAAACCGTGTTGACACTGCAAATGCCGCCCAGCTTGCCGGTTTTGACATCCTGGGCCAGCATGGACACCGGCGCCCACAGCGCCGACAGCACGGCCAGGAAAGCCAGCCAGGCGGCAAGGCGTTCCCAGACGGGCAGAGTCAAGCGGGAGGTGGGGTGGTGAGGCACAGGGTGATTATAAGTACACCACCCGTTCACCCATCCATCTTCAAGGCGCGCCGAAGCCGAAACGGAGGAACACCTCCTGCGCTTCGGGTGTCAGCAGGTAAGCGGCGAATTGCGCAGCGGCAGCATCGCCGCTTCGCGCGGTCAGCCCGTAAGCGGCGCTCACCTGCAATTCCAGCGGCATCTGCAGCACGTTCATGCGCGGCACTTCCTTGCGAACCGCCACCGCATTGGTGCAATAAGTCAGGAACAGGTCGGCGCGGCCTTCGGTGATCAACCATTCGTAGGTGCTGCGGCCGGCCGGCGGCTGGGGTGCCTCGGGCGAGCCGGTGAGCTTGAGCGCCTTGGCGTCCAGTGCTGCATAGGCGCCGGGTTTCAGCGCCTCGGCCTTGCGGAACACTTCCCAGGCATAGTCGCCCGAGGGGTCCGCCTTGGGCGTGGAGGTGCCCAGCTTGACGGCCGGGTCCAGCATCAAGTTGAGCAGCTTGCCGGGCTCCGCACTGAGTTGAGGCACTGCCAGTGCGCACAGCTGGTTGCGCACAAAAAGCGTGGGCTGCGCCCATGCGCTCGCCGCCATGGCATGCAGACGCTGGGGATGCTGCGTATCGGCCGAGGCAAATACCTGTGCGGCCTCACCCTTTTCAATACGCTCGCGCAGCAGGCCGGATGCGCCAAAGGTCAGCTGGGTTTTAAGGCCCGTGCGGGACTCATAAACGCGGGCAACTTCGGTAAGCGCTTCACGCAGGCTGCCCGCCGCATAGACGCGCAGCGGCGCAGTGGCTTCAGCAGCAGATGCTGCGGGCGATTGGGCATGCGCCATCTTCAAGCCTCCTGAAAAAGCAAGCACCGCAGCAGCCCATACCAGCAGGCGCCGCGGAACCGGCTTTGCCGGGCCGCAGGCGCCGTCCCCTGGAGGGGCGAACAAGCTACACGCAGTGAGCTTGGACAGGGGGGAGCTCATCTTGCGTTGGGGAAGAACAGTTGCTCGCCGTTGATCTTGTAGGCCGCAACCACCGCCTGCCCCGCAGGCGAAATCACCCAGTCGACAAACTTCTGCGCTTCGGCCGCCTTGACCTGCGGGTGTTTGGCGGGGTTGACCACCATCACGCCGTACTGGTTGAACAGCCGCGTGTCGCCTTCCACCAGCACGGCCAGGTCGCCACGGTTCTTGAAGGACAGCCAGGTGCCGCGATCGGCCAGCACGTAGGCGCCGCTGCTGGCCGCGATATTGAGCGCCGGGCCCATGCCGCAGCCGCAGGCCTTGTAGTTGGCAAAGGCCGGTTTGTCGGCCGGTGTGTCTATGCCGGCGCTTTTCCAGTAGCGCAGTTCGGCGGCGTGGGTGCCGCTCCTGTCGCCGCGCGAGACGAAGTTGGCGTTCGCGGCGCTGAGTTTTTTCAGCGCGTCGACGACGTCCTTGCCCTTGGCTTTGGCCGGATCGGCCGCGGGGCCTACCAGCACAAAGTCGTTGTACATGACCGGAAAGCGTTTCACGGCAAAACCTTCGGCGACGACCTTCTCTTCGGCGACCTGGTCATGCACAAACAGCACGTCGGCATCGCCGCGCCTGCCCATGTCAATGGCTTGGCCGGTGCCGACGGCCACCACCTTGACGTCTATGCCCGTGGCTTTCTTGAATTCAGGCAGCAGGTGCGAAAACAGGCCCGACTGCTCGGTCGAGGTGGTGGAGGCCATCACGATGGACGTTTGCGCCATGGCCAACGTTGCGGACAAGGCCAAGGGGATCAGAGCCAGGGCTCTGAGAGTCTTCAAGGTGATCATGCAAGTTCTCCTTTTAAAAATGCTTCCGCCGCGGCGGGAACCGGTCCGCCAAAAAATGCCGCCGTGGGCAGGTCGGCGACCAGCCGGCCCTGCTCCAGGTAAATCACACGCTGCGCCAGTCGCTTGACCTGGCCCAGGTTGTGGCTGCTGAAGATCAGCGTCATGCCGGCGTCGGCGAACTCGGCCATCAGGCGCTCGACCTCGCGCTTGGCGGAGGGGTCAAGGCTGGCAGTGGGCTCATCGAGCAGCAGGACCTGCGGCTTGAGCGCCCAGGCCCGCGCCAGCGCCACGCGCTGCTGCTGGCCGCCCGACAGGGCCTTGGCGTTGCGCGTGGCCAGATGCGCCAGGCCCACGCGTTCCAGCGCCGCCAGCGCCTGCACCTTGGCTTCGCGCCAGGGAACACCGGCCAGCCACAGGCCCAGCGCCACGTTACGCAGCACACTGGCGCGCAGCATGTAAGGCCGCTGGAACAGCATGGCCTGGCAGGCCCGCGAGTCATGCTGCAGGCTGCCGGCCGCGGGACGGACCAGGCCGTTCAAGGTTCGCAGCAAGGTGCTTTTGCCGCTGCCATTGGAGCCCACCAGGGCCAGCCTTTCGCCGGCCTGGATGCGCAGCGTGCAGCCGCTGAGTGCCTGGACGCGGCCGTAGCGCACATCCACGGCTTGCAGCTTGAAGAGTTCGGTCATGGCGTCCCTCCCTGGGCGGCCATGCCAGCGGCCGGGTCGGGCAGGCGGTCGTCGAGCTGTTCTCGCCAGCGCCGAAGGCCCGCGATCAGGATGTTGAGCAGCAGCACCACGCCCAGCAGCACCATGCCCAGGGCCAGGGCCAGCGGCAGATCGCCCTTGCTGGTTTCGAGCGCGATCGCCGTGGTCATCACGCGCGTAAAGCCGTCGATGTTGCCGCCCACCACCATGACCGCGCCGACTTCCGAGACGGCCCGGCCAAAGGCGGCGATCAGCACCGTGAGCAAGGCATACCGTTCGTCCCACAGCAGGATCAGGCCGCGCACGAAGCGGCCCGCGCCCAGCGACTGGAACTGCTCGCCGTGGCTGCGGTCGGCATCCTCTATCGCCTGGCGCACCAGTGCGGTGACCACGGGCAGCACCAGCACGGCCTGCGCCAGCACCATGGCCTTGAAGGAAAACAGCCAGCCCAGGAAACCCAGCGGCCCGGTGCGCGACAGCAGCAAATAAACCACCAGCCCGACCACCACCGAAGGCAGCGCCAGCGCGGTATTGAGCAAGGCCAGCACCGCGCCGCGGCCGCGAAAGCGCGACACGCCCAGCCACGCGCCCAGCAGCAGGCCGCCGCTGCAGGCGATCACGCAGGCGGACGCGCTTACGGCCAGCGAGCGGGCGACGATGCCGGCCAGCAGGGGGTCAAGCGAGGTGATGAGGGAGAAGGCCGTAACGGCGCTGTCGGAGAAGGTGTTCATTAGCGGTTCGGAAGGGACTCTAGCCTAGGGCCTAAGTCCTTGATTCACATCGGGAATCATCGCTATGAACGAGTTTGCATAGGTCACACAACCATCGCCGGACCCAGCACTCATAATCAAGCCACTTCCGCCCCGCCATGCACAAAGTCGAACTCTCCTACCTGCTCACGCCGCAGCGCGGCAAAAGCGCGCTGATACGCAACCCCCTGATGGACCTGCTGCATGCGGTGCGCGAGCAGGGCTCCATCTCGAAGGCTTCCAAGGCGCTGGACCTGTCCTACCGCCACGTGTGGGGCGCGCTCAAGGACTGGGAGCAGACGCTGGGGCGCGAGCTCATCGTCTGGGACAAAGGCCAGCGCGCACGGCTCACCGAGTTCGGCGAAAAGCTGCTGTGGGCCGAGCGCCAGGCGCAAGCCCGGCTGGCACCGCAGATCGAGGCCCTGACCAGCGACATCGAGCGCGCGTTCTCCACCGCCTTCGATGACGAGGCCCATGTGCTCACGCTGTACGCCAGCCACGACGCCGCGCTGTCGGCGCTGCGCGAACAGGCCGGCGCGCGCGGCCTGCACCTGGACATCCGCTTCATGGGCAGCGTGGATGCGATCGCGGCGCTGAACGCGGGGCGCTGCATGATGGCGGGTTTCCACACGCTGGAGCAGCCGGGCAGCCAGTCCCTCACCGCGCGCAGCTACCGCAACCTGCTCAAGCCCGGACTGCACAAGCTGATCGGTTTCGCCCACCGCACGCAGGGCCTGATCGTGGCCAGGAACAACCCGCTGCGCATCACCGGCATCGCCGACCTGGCAAGGCCAGACCTGCGCTATATGAACCGCGCCGAAGGCACGGGCACGCGCGTGCTGCTCGATGAATTGCTGGCCAGGGCCGGCGTGGCCTCTTCCGCAATCCAGGGCTACCAAAGCCAGGAGCCTTCACACACCGCCGTGGCCCAGGCCGTCGCCAGCGACGCGGCCGACGCAGGCTTGGGCATTGAAGCGGCGGCGCATGAAAAGGGCCTGGGCTTTGTGCCGCTGGCGCAGGAGCGTTACCACCTGGTCTGCCTGAAGTCCGAGCTGTCCACGCCACAGGTGCAGGCGCTGCTCAAGGAACTGCAAAGCCGCGACTGGCAGGCCACCCTGGAGCAACTGCCCGGCTACAGCGGCAAGCTGGCCCAGAGCGGCAAGGTGCTGTCGCTGCGCGCCACCCTGCCCTGGTGGACCTACCGCAAGGAAAAGTCCGCCAAGGCCTAGCCTGGGCAGCAAGCGCTTTTCAGAGTGCGCAGGAACGAAAGCCACAGAACACGTCGTCGCGGCCCGGCAAGGCAAAACCGCGGTGCTTGGGATTTTTCATGCGTGCACGCGTCGCGAAGGACGCACCGCGCAACACCTTGTGTGTGCCGAAGCGCGGCTGTGAATAAGCCTGCCAGGGGCCGGGTGCAAAACCCGGGTAGGGCCTGAAACTGCTGCCCACCCATTCCCAGACATCGCCCCATTTAAAACCGCGCCGCGCCGCCGTGTGCGCGGCCAGTTCCCACTCCACCTCGGCCGGCAGCCGCCGCCCGGCCCATCGGCACCAGGCATCGGCCTCCCACCAGCTCATGTGCATGGCGGGCTGGTTGCCTTGCATGCGGCGCGGCACGCCGAAGCGGTTCTGTATCACCGCGCCGCTGGAGATGCCGATCTGGTCTACATAACGCGGGCCGCGCCGGCCCTCGCCCGCGGCCTGGCCCTGCAGCCAGCGCCAGCCGTCCGGCTGCCAGAGCTCCTCGCGGTCGTAGCCGCCGTCGCCGACGAATTCCACATACTGGGCCCAGCTCACGGGCTGGGCATCGATCTCGAATTCCGGCACGCTGACCGCATGCGCCGCCAGCTCATTGTCAAAGGCGAAACCCGCGCCACCCACGCCACCCGCGCCACCCGCGCCGCCATCGCTACCCATCCGCCACACCGTGGCCGGAACCAGCAGCGACTCGCGCAGCGCCATGGGCGCCGGCGTGAAAGCCTGTTCCAGGCTCTTGTCCAGCGCCAGGCCCAGGGTTTGCGCGCTGCGCACCAGGGCTTCACCGCGCATGTCTTCGAAGAACAGGCTGAGCCGGTAAAAGTACAGCGCATCGTCGCTCGCCGCGGTGCCCTGACCGGCGGGCGCGGTTTTCTCCAGCAGGTCCAGCGTGCTTTCCAGCGTGTCCAGCAAATAGGCGCGGCTGTGCGCCATGCCCGGCAGGTCCAGCGTCCAGCGCGCGCTGTGCGGCACAAGCTGCGCATTCCACCAGCGGTCGGCGTTCGGTTCTATGGAGGCGAGCCGGGTGCGCGCGGGCTCGCAGCGCGCGCCCAGGGCGCGCTGCGTGTTGCGGGCTATCCACCACTCCTGGAACCAGCCCACATGGCCGAGTTCCCACAGCGGCGGGTTGACGTTGGGCAGGCGGGGCACGGAAAAATTTTCGGACTCCAGCGCCTGCTGGTATTGCGCGAACAAATGCAGGGTGTTGTTGCGCGCATCCATCAGGGCCAGCGAAAGCGGATCCCGGCCCGCGCCGCGCATCGCGGGAGAATCCACCAGGACGCCCGCCGCGGCAGGCGATGAGGAGGGTAATGAATTAGGTGTAGCGTCTGAAGCCAAGGCTGCCGTCCTCGCATGCCCGGCCGCGACGGACGCCACCAAGGCGCCATCACATCCGTGCACATGTTGAGGCCAGAATAGCAGAGACAGGGCTGGCCGGCTGGCTATAAGTCAATAGCGTGCATCAGGTGTTTTCCCGCAGCCGGCAACTGTCCATCGCGCCCGCGCAACCGCCGGTCGGCCCGCCCGGCGCATGCGTAATTTCCACTTTTGATTCGGCAAAGACGCGGATAGACTGCGGCCAGTTCTCCTTCAATTGGAGGAGGCATCCTGGGGGCGCAGCGTTTGCCTCCGGACTCACTGCGACCTCAAAAAAACGATCCCTTACCGGCCCGACTCCACATGCAATTACACGACCTCAACTCATCGCCCGCAGAACTCGACCTGACCCTGCTGGATCTCGGGCCCCTGGCCTGGGTGCTGGAGGAATTGCGCAAATCGCTGGAAGGCTCAACCAAGGCGCTCAAACGTTTCATGCGCGAGACCGAGGCCGGGCGCGACTCCGAGATCGGCGCGCTGGACGCGGGCCAGTTGCGCATCGCCCGCCAGCAGTTGCACCAGGCCGTAGGCGCGCTGGAGATGGTGGGCATGAGCGCCCCGGCGCTGGTGCTGCGGGCCATGGAAACCGCAGTGCAGAAATTCATACAGTCGCCGGTACAGTGCAACCAGGATGCCGTAGGCAAGATCGAACTGGCGGGCTTTTCCATCGTCCACTACCTCGAAGACGTGCTGGCGGGCAAGCCGGCTTCGGCCGTATCGCTGTTCCCCCAGTACCGCGACATCCAGGGCCTGGTCGGCGCCGACCGCGTCCATCCCGCGGACCTCTGGGTCTTCGAGTGGCGCTGGATAGAGCCGGTGCTGGACATCAGCGTCCCCGCCTGCGAATACGGCGATGAAACCCGGCAGCTGCTGGACCGCCTCATGCTGACCCTGATACGCACCGGTGATCCCGAGGCCGCGCGCAGCCTTCGCGACACCTGCCTGGGCTTTGCAAAAACGCAGAAAGACATTGAATCCCGCACCTTCTGGAAAATCGCAGCCGGCTTTTTCGAGGCGCTGGCGCAGGGCCTGCTGAACGTCGACCTCTATGTGAAGCGGGCGACTTTGCGCGTGCTGCTGCAATACGTATGGCTGGCCAAGGGCACCGAGGCCTCGGCCCGGCTCGCGGAAGACCTGCTCTTCCTGTGCTCCCAGGCCAAAGTCCAGCGCGCCAGCGATTCGCCGGTGCTGTCGGCGGTGCGCTCGGCCTATGGCCTCAAACGCTTCAAGCCGGTGGACTACGAATCGGTCCAGTTCGGCCGCTTCGCGCCGGCCCTGATCGCCCAGGCCCGCAAGCGCATCGCCTCGGCCAAGGAAACCTGGTCGGCGGCGACCGCGGGTGACGTCGGCAAATTCAAGGTGCTGACTGACCAGTTCAGCCTGGTCACGGATTCGCTGGTCAAGCTGCACCCGCCCAGCGAAGTGCTGGCGCGCGCCATGAGTCGCGTGATTGAAAGCACGGTCGCATCCGGCCAACCGCCCAGGCCCGAGCTGGCGCTGGAATTTGCCACCGCAGTGCTCTTCCTGGAGGCCGTGTTCGACGACTTCGATCCCAACGACCCCCAGCTGTGGGCGCGCACGGCGCGCCTGGCCGAGCGGCTGCAGAGTGCGCGCGATGGCGGCCCCGCGCAGCCCCTGGAGTCGTGGATGGAACAGCTGTACCAGCGCGTCAACGACAAGCAGACCATGGGAAGCGTGGTCGGCGAGCTGCAAACCTCCCTGGCCGCGCTCGAAAAATCGCTGGACCTGTTTTTCCGCACGCCCGAAGACACCCAGCTGCTGGCCGTGGTGCCGGGGCAGCTGGCGCAGATGCAGGGTGTGCTGTCCGTGCTGGACCTGGACCAGGCCGCGCTCGCGGTGACGCACATGCGTGAACTGGTCGAGCGCATGCTCAAGCCGGGCGCCGACGAACAGAAAGCCCACGCCGACGGCATCTTCGACAGGCTGGGCAACAACCTGGGCGCGCTGAGCTTTCTGATCGACATGCTCAACTACCAGCCCGCGCTGGCCAAGCGGCTGTTTGTCTACGATGCCGCCAAGGGCGAACTCAAGGCCGACAAAGAGGCTTAGGACTGCTTTACGGCCTGAGCAGCTTCTTAGAGCCACTCACATAACCCAGCGAAGCGGTCCTGGCTAGGCGCGTCCGCCGCAGACAGTGCACCAGCACGGCAAGGCGGCGCAACAACGCCAGGAGGGTTTTGTGAGTGGCTCTTACTCCCAGACCGTGTACGGCGGCGGGTTGTTGTACTGCGTGCTGAACTCGAAGGCATTGCCCTCGAAGTCAAAGCCCGGTACGTGGATGTTGCACCACAGCCCCCAGCTGTAGGGTTCGCCGACAGCCACCAGGGTCATATCGATGGTCTCCGCCGCGCTTTGCAGCGCCACCGGCGGGGTGTAGCCGCTGCCGCTGCATTGGCCGCCCTGGATTGCGATCTGCATCGTCGTGTATTCACCGCTGGTGTCGTAGTACAGCAAGAAGGTGAAGCAATAGTCCTCGCTGGCCTGCCAGACCAGCCTTACCGGCAGCTCATCGCCGCCCACGACAGCCGGCCTGGCGGTCCCGGGCGCCCAGGGTCCCAGCGTCACCAGCACGCTGGCCGGGCTGGCGACCGAAGTCGCCGCGTTCAGGTCCGAGCTGAAACCGCCCTGGTCGTCAAAGGGCAAGGCGTAGGCGCGCCCGCCTATGGTGACGGCGGGGTTGTGCAGGAAATTGGCGAAGGCGCTCCAGGTGCCGCCGGCGGGATAGAACTGCGAAAAGGTCAACAGGTCCGGTGTGGTGGGCAGTATGTCCAGCGGTGAGCTCACGCTGAAACGGCTCACCGGCGCGCCGGCCGGCAGGGACACCGTCATCGGGATGTTGGCGATCTGGAAGGAGGCCATGTCCATCTGGTCCACCAGGCCGGCCGTGTTGCCCGAACTCAGGCTGACAGTTGCGGTGGTGGCCGGATTGCCCGGGGTGATGCCGCCCTGCAGGAATTTCCAGGTGGTCGCGTAGCCGCGCCCCAGCGCGGTGACGATGACGTTCTCGATGGCGCCCAGCACCGCGCTGCTGTTGGGCGCGGTAAGCGGCTGCTGGGTGTTGTCGGCGAACACGCCGCTGGCCCCGAACACCATCATCGAAGGCGGCGCGTAATACATCAGGCCCTTGGTCGGCGTCCACCAGGCGGGCGGCGGCGGCACGGCCGCGCCGAAAGGCGTGGTCTTGCCCGCGGGGGAATTGGTGCTGAAGAAGGGGTAGTAGAGGTTGTAGGTTTCGCTGTTGCCGCCGGTGAACTGCAGCACGGTGTAGGTGTTGCTGTTGCCGTCGATGTCGATGATGCCGCCCACCTGCACCACGTTGCCGGTGTAGATGTGGTTGCCGTTGTTGTTCTGCTCGACCTGCAGCAGGCCGGGGTTCTTCTTGTACCAGGCAAAAAAATTGTCGATGGCCGCGTCGAACCAGGTCGCCAGCGCGGTGGTGGGCGGCGTGAGGAAGAACAGCTCCACCGGGCTGGTGCTGGCGGTGAAGGGGTTGCTGGCGGCGGTGCTCGCGCTGGCGATCACCACGGTGCCGCCCGTGGGCGCGCCGGGCAGGCTGCTCACGGTGGCGCCGGCCGGCATGAAGGGGCCGCTGACCGGCATGCCCACGCTCAGGCCTCCATTGGTGGGCACGGGGCTGCCCGGGCCGGTGATGCTGAAAGTAGCCTGCCATGCGCCTGGAGTGCCCGAGACGGCAAGGGTTCCCTGCAGGCTGGCAGCCAGCAGCTGGCCGCTGATCAGGTCGTTGGGATTGAGCAGGCGGTAAGGCGTAGCCGCGTCGCTGCCCTCGGGGTACACGCAGTCGGCAAAAGGCGCGAGCGGGCCCACCGCCATGGCCTTGAAGTTGCCCACCAGGGTCTGCCGGTCCAGCGTGGGCACGATGCCCGAGCCGGCGCCGAAATTGGGGTCATGGGGCGTGACCTGCACCGTGAACGGAATGCCCAGCTGGTCCACCTGGGTGATGTCCAAATTGAGATTGTCCGGGGGAGCGTGCCTGGGCGCGTTGGCCGCGGTGCAGCTGAGCGTGACTTCCACGAAGTCATAGAAAAAATTCGCCGTGGCCGCGGTAGGCCCGCTGATCCTGTTGTTCGGCGCGGTCACCGCGTCCGGCGAGTTGCTGAAGTAAAGCCGCGCCGAAGGAAACTGTTTGCCGGCCTCCAGCCGGATGGCGCCGCCGGCCTTCTTCAGGTCGGCCAGCGTGAACAGGGGCGCCAGCGTTCCCGGTTCGGCCACGGGGGCGGCGACGCCGGTGGCCGGGTCCATGCTCCATGCCTGGTTCAGGGTTTCCTGTGTGAGAAAGAGGTAAATCGCCTCATCGGCCAGGCCCGAGGCCCCGTCGTTTTGCTGGCTGTTGTTGACGATGCTGATGGTGACGTAGTTTGTCATGGGAGTCCTTGGCCGAAAGAGGTTGGGGGTGTGGTCAGTGCTTGAAAGGCGGCCGGCTCGAACCAGTTCTGGTCCACGTCGCCGGCCACGCCGCCAATGGGCGTCCCGCCATTGACGGCGCCGTTGCTGTATTGCCAGCAGGACCAGTCCTGCCAGGGCGCGGGGACGGACGGATGCTCCGCATAGTCGGCCAGCCACAGCCTTCGCTTGCCCAGTTGTTCGCAACCCGGCAGGGGCGCGAGGTTTTTCCAGAACCCGCCGTCGGTGTAAATCATGGTCTGCCGCCCGAACAAGGCGTCGGCCGCGGCGGTGAAATCCAGCACCCACTTCAGCACAGCAGAGGGCTTGCACCCGTCCAGGGTTTCGATATCCAGCACCGGCGGCAAATCATTGCGTCCCAGCGCGCCTACGGTTGCGAAAAATTTCTGGGCCTGGTCTTCGGCGAGGCTGACGGCGCGCCCGAAGTGGTAGGCCCCGCGCGTCAAACCGGCAGCCGCGCATCCCGCCCAGTTGTCCTTGAAAAAGGGATCGACGACGTAAACCCCCTCGGTGGCTTTGACAAAAGAAAAAGCCACGCCATTGCGGGCTACCTGGGGCCACCGCACGGCGCCCTGGTAGTGGCTGACGTCTATGCCGCGCACCCACATGCCCGCCCCCTCAGACCACGTTGTTGAGCATGTTGACCTGCGCCTGCAGCAGGCCGTCTATCCTGAGCACCGTTTCCGTCAGGCCTTCATCCCACACCGTGCCGCAGTTGTATTTCAGCGGCCGCGGCCTCGCCAGGCTGCCGCTGACCTTCTGCTGGAAAGTGGTGGTCACGCCGTCTGTGGCCTGCACGCCCAGCGCCCAGTGGTCCCAGCCGTACCAGCTGCGGGTTTTCATGATCATGGTGTAGACGGCCGAGCCATCCGCGCCCAGCACCGTGTGGCCGTTGAGCTGCGCGGTGATGGTCATCAACGCCACGCGGCACGCACCCTGCGCGTCCTCGTCGCCGTCCAGCGCGGCTTGAAGGTTGTCGGCCAACACCTGGTGATAGGGCACCGTCTGCGGAAAGATGATGTCGGTGGTGTTGAAGAAGTCGTCGTTCAGGCCGGTCGGCACGCGCTCGTTGTCGAACACAAAAGCGCCCTCGTCGGAGTTGTAGATGGTAGGCGCGGTATAGGCGTTGTCGGCACTCTCGTACTCGCCGGTCAGGGCCCAGCCCCAGCAGGCGGTATAGATGAAGGGCGCCTGGTCCGAAGTCGGCACGGTTTCACCATCGCGCGGATGGTCTTCACCGGCGGGCGCCAGCAGGTTGCGTTGGGCATTGCTGAGATAAGGCATGGGCTTCTCCGTGAATGAAATTGCCGCGAATGGCAGCCGCCACCTCGCTGGACAAATTGTCGGCACGTATCCACGCGCTGGCGATTACACGGCATTACAGGCAGCGAGCGTCGCGCAGCGCGCGCCCTAACACTTTGAGATTCAAACGGGCTCGCGCATTTTTTTCGACGCAACGTTTTGACTTAAAGGCGCATGCGCGCTGCCGTCGGCAACTGCCTGCAAGTGGCAATGCGCCAGCGTTACAGGCGCAAGTCCCGATTGAACTGCGCCGGGATTTACGTCATGCTGTGCATGGACACAAGGCGCGCATGGCACGCGCCGCCCCGCCAGGGATTGCGCATCCCGGCAAGGGCTGGTTCCCGATAAATGCGCAGGCCTTGTGAGATTTAAATCAAGGCAATTAATGCCCAAACGGCGCGCTTGTGTAAATACGCGCCGCGGCGCTTGACGACGATCGAACGTCTCGCAGATACTGCGGCCGACCGATACGGTTTTTCAACACGGGCAGGATGCACAGCGCCGCAGAGCGATGGCTCTTTCCATGAGGCTTGATGGCAAGGAGGGAGAAGACAAGTGGCTATTTTGAGAAACCGCGTCACGCAGCGCAAGATTTACTTGCGCACACACCATGTCTTTGGGCGGGGCCGTTCCGCCGACACCCTGCTGGAAAACCTGGACGCCTCGCAGTTGCACGCCTCGGTGCGCTGGACCGGCAAGGCCTGGGAACTGCGCGACCACAGCCGCAACGGCACCCTGCTCGACGGCACCCGGCTCTCCAGCACCAAGGGCCTGGAACTGCACGTGGGCGCCACCATCAGCTTCGGGCACGAAGGCGGGGCCGACTGGCTGGTGGAAGACCTGTCGCAGCCGCGCAACCTGCTGTGGCCGCTGGGCCATGACGAGCCCTACATCCCCCTGGGCCGATCCAACCTCCTGCCGCAGGGAGTGGCCGCCGAGTTGTCCATCCATCACAGCGAAAAAGGCCAGTGGGTATGCACCACTCCTGAAGGCAGCTGGGTCCTGGAAGACGGCGACGAGGTCCGCTTTGCCGGCAAGGTCTGGTGCTTTCTGCTGGCGGCCGAAGTGGTCTCCACCATGGACTGCATGGCCGCAAACAAGGCACAGATGAGGCGCTCGCAACCGGCGCTCTTCTTCAAGGTGAGCCAGGACGAGGAACATGCGTGGCTGGAGCTGCATGACGCCGGCCTTCACCTCAACCTCGGTGAACGCTCGCACCACTATGCGCTGCTGATCCTGGCGCGCCTGCGGCTGGCCGATGCGCAGCGCCAGCTCGCACCCCATGCGCAGGGCTGGGTCGAACTCGATCGCCTGGCCAAGATGCTGGGCCTGGACCCCGGCCACCTGAACATCCAGATCTTTCGCATGAGGAAGCAGCTTGCGCTCGCGCTGCCGCCCGGCGCGCATGTGCCCGAACTGATAGAGCGTCGCCGCGGCTCGCTGCGTTTCGGCAACCTGCGCTTTCGCATCACGCGCGGCGCCGCGCTGGAGGCCGACTTCGATCCGATGGCCGGCGACCAGAGCTTTCCTGAAGAGTCGCTCGTGGCCTGATTTCTCTCCGCCATGACACGGGTGCCCTCACGCGGCTTCCCCGTGGGCGTGCCGGGGTACCAGTCGCTGGGTTTGCTGGGGCAAGGCGCGTCAGGCCAGGTGTTCAAGGCCAGGCAGCGCAGCACGGGGCAGTTCGTCGCCATCAAGATTCCCCATCCGGCTTCGGCGGACAATCCAGCGACGAGGCGTCGCGTGCAGCAGCGCCTGCACCAGGAGACCCGCGTGCTGGCCATGCTGCAGCACGCCCACGTGGTGCGGCTCATCGACAAGGGCCTGGCGGAGGGCGGGCTGATCTTCGCGGTCCTTGAATTCATCCCGGGAGAGACACTGAGGGATTTTTTGCAGCGCAACGGCGGCCTGCCCCTGCCGGACACCATGGCCCTGATGGCGCAGCTGCTGGACGCCCTGACCTTTTTGCACCAGCACCAGGTGGTGCACCGCGACCTCAAGCCCGAAAACCTCATGGTCGTGTCCACCGGGACGGCCCTGCACCTCAAGCTGCTGGACTTCGGGCTGGCCAGCCATAAGGGCGAGCCGCG
Organism: Polaromonas sp. CT11-55; assembly: GCF_047303325.1. Taxonomy (NCBI): domain Bacteria; kingdom Pseudomonadati; phylum Pseudomonadota; class Betaproteobacteria; order Burkholderiales; family Comamonadaceae; genus Polaromonas; species Polaromonas sp. CT11-55. Next base: position 84,062 of record NZ_JBKBEX010000005.1, read on the forward strand.
CTTCGTGACCGGTGCCGAGGGTACACCCGCCTACTGCGCGCCGGAGCAGCTGCGCGGAGAGCCTTGCACGCCCGCAACGGACATCTACGCGTGGGCCCTGATCTTCCTCGAGTGCCTGAGCGCCAGGCCCTGCGTGCAGGGCGCGGACGTGGGTGAGGTGCTGCAGCGCCAGCTCAGCGCGGAACCCGCCGCCCTGCCCGAGGAACTGGCCGACCACCCGGTGGCGCCGCTGCTGCGGCAGGCACTGCACAAAGACCTGCGGCAACGCGCGTCCGATGCTGCGGGCCTCTACCTTGACCTCGTGCAATGCCTGGCGCAGCTGCGCGGCGCGCGCCAGGCCTGGATGGCGCCCGGCGTCCCCGCAGACAGCGGCGCCCGGCAGCTGACGCTGGACAGCATGGACATTCCCGCGGCCGAGCCCGCCGACGCGGAGCATGCGCTGGGCATCCTCTGCGTGGGCCTGCGCCTGTACCCGGCCCGCAATTCCTCGCTGGCCCTGCCCTACCTGCAGGAGATGCGCGAGCAGCAGATGCGCTGGTGCGCCAACGCCGTGCAAGGCGGCCAGGGCCAGAGCGCAGGGGTACTGGGCGACTGCATGCTGTTCCATTTCGAACAGGGCGCGAGCAGCGCGCAGAACCTGCAGCAGGCGGCCGTCGCCGCCATAGACCTGTGCACACGCGTGCAGCGCAGAAGCCGCCTGCTGGAAGTCCAGCACGGCGTGCGCCTGGAAATATCGGGCGGCATCCACAGCGTGCGGCCGGCCTCGCGCCACGACGCCTCCAGCCGCAACCAGGGCGCCAACGTCGCGCTGCACCTGAACAGCGTGGCCGAGCCGGGCGCCATTGTGGCCAGCCAGCATGCCCGCCGCGAACTGGCGGCCAACATGCAGTTTGAGGAGTACCTGGGCACGGCGGCCGCGCGGCATGCGGGGGAAGAAAGGGTGTTCCGGCTGATGGCCGACCTCCAGGGATGAGAGCAGCCCGCCCCCCGCGGCCTCAGAGCATCAGGCGCTCGACCTGCTCCACCGGGTAGCTGCGCCAGCGCCGGTTCAGGGTCTCCTTGGGGCTGGTGTTGCGGGCGTGCACCCGGGCCACGTAGAGATGCTGGTCGGGGTTGACGGCGATGCGCTTGTGTTGAGGCGCCCAGACGAAGGCGTTGTCTTCACCCACATTGATGTCGGCAAAAGGCGCGCCGCGCCAGAATTCCCGGCGGTAGCAGAGCGTGCCGCCGCAGACCCAGGGCGAGCGCCCGTCGTACACATACTGCCAGGCGCGCCGCCCTTCGGGCGCATAGAAGAACACCTTGTCCAGGCCGCAGATGTCCGCCCCCTGCTCCAGCAAGGCCTTGACCTGGGAGCTGAGCCAGCCCGGCGCCATCCAGTCGTCGTCGTCCCAGTGCGCGATCAGCTCGCCGCGGGCCATCTCGCAGGCGACGTTGCGTTTGGCGCCCAGGCTCAGCTTGCGCTCCAGTCGCATGTAGTGGATGGCTTCATGCGAGGGGATCAGGTCGGCCACGCTGTCGCGTCCATCGTCCAGCACGATCAATTCGCGCGGGCCGTAGTCCTGCGCCAGGAAGTTGCGTATCGCCTGCGGCACGAAGTCGCGCCGGTCGGCGGTGGGCATGATGCAGGACACCAGCGGCCGCGCGGCCGCTGCGGTCGCCGGCGCGGCGGCCGGCGGAAAATAAAAATCGCGGTCGCGCTCCAGGCATGGCGGCTGCGGCACACGCGCCCAGGCGTTTTGCTGCAGGTAGTGGCCTTCCCTGAATTTCCAGGTGTTGTTGTCGTGGCGCACATAGATGTGCAGCTCGCGTCCCGGCACCCGGCACAGGCGCGCGCCGCCGGCCAGGACCTTGAGCAGGAAGTCGGCATCCTCGCGCAGCGAGGTGGCGGGATAGCGGCCGTGGGTCTCCCACAGGCTGCGCCGGAACAGCAGGGAGCCGCCGCTGACGTTTTCCACGAACATGCGGCGAAACAGCGCGCGGCTGGGCGCCCAGAACTCAGCCTGCGCCCGCGCCATGAACAGCATGTCGTTCAGCCCCGTGATGTCGGCAATGTTGTGCAGGATGGGCGCGGCCTGGCGGCTCAGGCGCTGCTCGCCGTACCAGTCGTCGTCGTCCCAGTGCGCGACCAGCTCGCCCCGCGCCAGGCGCACCGCCTCGTTGCGTTTGGCGCCTATGCTGGTCCTGGGGGCCACGCGCACGCAGCGTATGCGCGCGTCGCTGATGCCGGCGGGCAGGTCGCTGCCCTCCTCGTAAACAATGATGAGCTCCAGCGCCGGGTAATCCTGGCGCTGGAAATAGCGTATCGATTGTTCGACGAAGGCGGGCCGCCCGCGTGTGGGCATGATGCAGCTGAGCAGCGGCGCCTCGGCAACCGGTGCCGGCTCCGGCACCGGTTGCGGCGGGGCCAGGGCCGCGGACAGCGGCACGAAGATGCGCATGCGCTCGGGCACGGCGAAGTAGCGGCACTGCTCGCCGGCGCAATGCGCGTGGTAAGGCGCGGGCGGATGGGGGGCCTCGCCGCGCCAGGCGCAGAAGCGGTCCTGGTACAGACGCTTGCTGGTTTCCAGCAGGCTGTCCTCCAGCCGGGACCGCCGCGGGCAAGGCGGCGCCCTGTGCACAAAAGCGCCCTGAGCCCAGACCCCGCGAAAACCGGACCGAGCGGCGCGTATGTTGTAGTCCATCTCCCAGCACGGGCCCTGGGCATAGGCAGTGTCGGCCGCGCCTATGGCGGCCACCACCTCGTTCCTCACCACATAACAAAAGTCGGACAGGCTGTGCAGCGGCTCCAGCGTGACGCAGGCATGGCCGAACCTGGCTGCCAGCGCATCGGCCTGGTTCCACAGGGCGTCCTGCGCCTCGCCGCAGGCCGGCGCCACGGCCTGCTCGTTCCAGCAGCGGTTGGTCGAGGGGCCGGCCAGGCCGTGGCTGGGGTCGGCGTCAAGCGCGGCCAGCAGCAGTTCCAGCCATCCCGGCGTGACTCGCGCGCCGTTTTCCAGGAAGACGTAGATGTCGGCCGGCACGCCCACCAGCCGGTTAAAGCACGCGGCCGCGCCTTCATGCACTGGCCCGCGCAGTTGCTCCAGGCCCGGCAGGGCGTCAAAGTGCGCCTGCAGCGCGACGGCTTCGGCCTCGTCGGCCGGGTCCGGCAGCAGCCGCAGGCCAAAGGGCATGGGTGTGTTCTCGAACAGGCTGGCCAGCGTGGCCGCCAGCGCATCGGCATGCGCGGCCACATACACGCCGATCAGGATCTGGCGCTCTGGCGCTGCCGGCATCTACCACTCCTCGCGGCTGGCCAGCAGGCCCGCGCCCAGCAGCGCCTCGAGCGTGCGCCAGGGGCTGCCCGGCGTTTCGTCGCTCCAGTCGCTGACCGCGTCCAGCAACTGCTCCAGCGCCACCGCCTGGGCATTCACCGAGCGGTAAAAGCGCGGATAGCACAGCAGCAACTCCTCCGCGCAGGCGCGGATCAGCGCCTCGCGGCGCGCCGGTTCGGGGGCGTGAAAAGAAACATACAGCGTGGGCAGTCCCAATTGCGGCAGGCGCCGCCACAGGCCGGGGATCAGCGTGTACTCGCCGCCCTCGATGTCCATCTTGATGAAGTTGCAATCGTCTATGGCATTGAGCGCCAGGAAGCTCTCCAGGTCCAGGCCATGAACTTCGCGGCAGGGCTGGCCGACGGCACCCGGCGCGGCCAGCATGCCCGACATGCTGTCGCCGAAGCGGCTTTGCTCGCCGAAATAAAGCCCTCCCGCGTAGAGCCGCAGCGGCCCGCTTTGGGGGCTGATGCCGTAGGGGTAGAGGTTGATTTTGGGCCGCAGCGCGGGATTCGCCTCGACATTGGCCGCCAGTTCGGCAAAAGCCACAGGGTCCGGCTCCAGGGCATGCGCGCGGCGCGAAAACATGGCGCCGTACAGTACCGTGGGCCCTATCCAGGCGCCCATGTCGATGTAGGACTTGTCGGGCCGCAGGAAACGCTGGAACACCTCGAAGGTCTGCGGCTCCCACAGGCCCTCGCCCACGCGGCGCCAGAAGTCCCTGCGCGCAGGGCCGGCGCGGACCCGAAAAGCGCGGTGATGCACGAACACGCTGAGTTCCTGCGACATGTCGCCGGCAGGCGGGCCGGCCTGAAGGAGCTTGGCTTGTTGCATGGGCGGTTCCACTTGCCGCTTACCAGACCGTCCTGGGGGCCGGGCCTGAGATGGTGGCGCTGAACTCGAAGGCATTGCCTTCGAAGACAAAGCCCGGCACATTGATCTTGCACCAGACGGCGCCGGCGTAAGGGCTGCTGCCGGCCGCCAGGCGCATCTGGATGCTCACGCCCTGCTTGAGCGAATCCTGGGTTTGCAGCGACAGCGGCAGGTAGTAGTTGTTGCCGTAGAAGTTGGTCTTCTTGCTGCGCGGCTCGCAGAGCATGGTCACATAGTTGCCGTTGTCGTCATAGATCAGCAGGAAGACGAACTGGTAGTCGGCGCTGGCCTGCCAGAACAGCCGCACGGTATTGCCCGGCACGGTCTGCTGCGCCGGCACGGCGCGCACCGGATAGAAGTTCAGCACGCCGGGGCCGTGGGGATAGAGATCGCTGACGTCCACCGAGGTCCCGTTGTTCAGCGCAATCTCGGTATCGGGGACCGGCGTGCTGGACGACATCGGCACATCCGTCAGCGGCGGCACCTGCTCGGCCAGCGTGGAGTGGCGCGCGGCGCCGGAGCCATCGCAGTTGAACACATAACCGCCGAACTGCGTGACCACGCTGGGAGCCTGCACACCCATGCCGCAGGAAGGCACGAGCTGCAGCTGGATCAGGTTTTCGCCCGGCAGTTGCGGCGACTTCTGCAAGCGGCGCACGGTACCGCGATGGTCCAGGCAGACCTCCAGCCCCCAGGTGATGCCGGCCAGCGAAAACACGCCAGCGCCGTCGTAGTTGAGCACCTGCTGCTCGCGCCCCGGGCCGCCCGTGGTCGAGGGCGCCAGGTGGTCGACTTCCCCGAGCAGCAGGCTATTGGGGCCGGACGCGGTGGCAAGAAAGTCCACGCCCGACATGAGTTCTTTCATCACGACGACCGCGCCGGCGTCGCCCTGTGCCGCCGTGCCGCCCAGTTGCACCAGCGCGAAGTTGTAGACCTCCTTGTTGGCCAGCGGATCGATGTCGTAGGGCGGCGTCTTGAGCGTGGGCGAAGACACGCCCAGGATGGTGCCGAAAGCGAACATCCAGTCGGCCCAGTCCGCGAGGGCGGCGTAGCCCTGCAGCCTGGCGATGATCTGCTGCACGTCCTCCATCCGGTAGGCGCCGTTCGGGCCCCGGAAAAAGAACTCGGGTGCCATGAAGACATTGAGGGTGTCGCTGGGCACTGGCGGCGACGAGGGCGGCGACGCGGACTGCTGCAGCGCATCGTACGCGGTGTCCATGGCACGGAACATCAGCGAGCAGCGCGCCTCGAGGTCAAGCTCCGGCTTGTCCAGCCCGAGGTAGCTGTTCGAACCATCGGGATTCAAGCCGGGCGCCGTGTCGAGCACGTAGCCTATGAAGCGGACATTGTTGTAAGCCATGGTGTTTCTCCTGTTAAAAATGCTCGGGGGTCATCGAATGAGCGGCGCCAGACCGTAGGTGAATTTGATGATGTGGTTGACGTACACGTTGATCGGGCGCGTTTCGTACAGGCTCACCTGCACCGCGGCCTGGCCCGGGGTGGTCACCGGCCCGGTGGTCGGCGTGGAGGTGCTGGTGGAAGCGCCGGCTGCCGTGCCGCTGGACGAAGGCGTTGCCGGCGCGGGCGCGCTGTCGTAGTCGTGCGCATGGGTTTGCAGGGCGAAGGACTGGGTCGAGCCCACGCCGCTGCTTTGCCCCTGGCCGCCGGGCGGCACCTGGCGCGTGGCGATATCGGGATCGTTCTGGGTGCCCGTGCCGACGCCGCGCAGGAAATACCCGCGGTAGTCGGGAATCTGGAACTGGTTGCCGCTGCCGCCGTAGACATAACCCAGCACCGCGAACAACTCGGGGTAGTCATAGGTGGGCAAGGAGCGGCCGTCGCAAAACATCCAGCCCCAGGCCTCCAGCGGGTCGGTGACGTAGTCCTGCGGTGCCGCGGGACTGGCCGAACCGGCGCTGTCGGCCGCGCCCAGGGTACCGGCAAAGGCCGTGACGGAGCCGACCGGCAGCTCGCCAAAGCCCGGGCGCACGAAGAAGGGAAGGCTCATGCCAGGCGCCATCATGTTTCCGCACTCCCCGGACTCTGCGTATTCCCCAAACTCTCTATGGCCGCACCGGGCACCACGTCGGCACAAGTCTCGTCCAGCACCTGCATGGCCGTGGGCACCAGCACTTCCCAGCACGGGCCTATGGGCCGCACCGGATGGCGCGGCGGCCCGGACTGCTTGAGGTCGTTGACCAGCGGGACATCGACCGGATTGGCCGGTGCCAGCCGGTCAGCCGAGGCCCACAACATGCCGGACGAGTAGAAATACAGGAAAGCCATCACGTGCGCGGGCTGCACCGGCAGCAGCACGCGCGCCTGGTCGGCCTGCAGAAAACTCGCAAACAGCGCATCGTCGTCGGCGGCCAGGCTGCCCAGTTCCACGCCGCCACCACAGCCGCCGCCCAGGCCGGGGCTGGCGTAAAAGCTGTAGGCCATTTCATTCCACTCCAGCACTTCGTCAAAGAACTGCAGGTAGCGCGGCTCGTAGACGGCGAATTCCGAGGGCGGCGACTGCGCGAAACCCCGCTCGTTCATGCCGGTCAGCATGAGCATGCGTTCCAGCAGCAGGCGCAGGCAGGCGTTCCTGAGTTCGCGCTGCTCGATCTGCCGGTTCGCCAGAGGCGAACGTGTGGCCGCGCGGCCTTGCGGGCCGCCCTCGACGCGGACCTGGTAGGCGGCCAGCCGCTCCTGGTAGGCGCGCATGACGGCGGCGTAAATACGGATGCGCCACTCGTCCATGCAGCGCTCCGAAGGCGCGCACTGGATCTCGACGTTGACCTGCACCTGCGCGTCGCTGGGCGGGGAAATGCCGGGCGGGTAATCGAGCACCGACACCGGCACGCTGTCATCCTCGCCGGACAGCGCGGTTCCTTCCGGAGGGCCGGGCGGGGTGATGGCCTGCCGCCCCACCAGCACCACGGGCGCCGGCAGGCCGGTGGGTGCGCTGACGTAAGCGACAAAGGCCTTGGTGGCGCAGTAGCCGGCGGGAACCGCGATCTGCTTTTCCTCGCCGTCGCGCAGGGTGGCCGAGGCGAAACGCTGGGCCAGCGGCGGCGGCGCCAGGTCCAGTACGCCGTAGTAGGCGCCCAGGCCGGCGTAGTTGCCAGGCTGGATGTCCTTGAAGGTGGCGATGTGCAGCCGCAGCGGCGGCAGGGGCTTGACGAAGTCCTGCCCGGCCACGGCTTGCTCACCCGCGATGAAAGCGGCGGCGGGCTTGCACACCATGAACTCCATCATGAGGCGCTGGCCGTAGTTGACGACGCAGGCCTCGTACACCTTGTTGAGCCAGCGGTAGACACCACGCAGGCTGTGCGTGCCGGCCGTGTTGTCGACCAGGCTGACCACCGAGTCCTCGGTCTGGCTCATGGTGCTGCTGGCGCGCGTCAGGCTCACGCTGCGGCTGATGCGGTTGACGGTCTTGCTCAGGATGTCGCGCGCAAAACGTGTGGTGTCGTCCAGCCCCGGCGCGGCGCCCGGCTGCACCGTCTTGCTCCAGGAACCGTCCAGCGTGGCCTGCGTGGGCGGGCCGTAGCTGCTGGTGAAATTGTTGTACTGGTTGGTTTCCACCACCCCGGCCACGGTCTTGCGCGCCTCTTCCTGCAGGCTGCTGCGTTCGTCCGCCGCGTCGTTTTGCAGCAGCTGCTTTTCGCCGCTGCTTTGGCGCAGCTCGTCGAGCTGGCGATGCGTTCGTTTGTGGGTCACCTCGCGGCGCTCGCCGCGCATCACGTTCTCGATGCGCGCGATCTCGCCGCACTGGTAGCGCAGCAGGCGCTGGCGCACCATCTGAAGCTCGCCTATGGCATAGGGCTCTATCCAGCCCGGCAGCGCCGGTGGCGGCGAGGCCGCCTCGGCGCCCTGCGCCGCGGGCAGCGGAAACACCTGCTCGCTCAGCACCGGCGTGGCATGCAGCAGCGCATTGATCTGCGTCGTCGCCAGGAAGGGCGGCTCCGCGGCGACGGATGTCGGCGCGGGATTGCCGTCAGCCCCTGTGGCGGTCGCTGCTCCGGCGGCGGCGCCGGCCTGGGCCATGCTTTCGAAGGGCTGCAACGCCACCTCGATCAGGTGCGCCATCAACAACGCCCGGGTCAATTCATCGAGTAGCGCGGTGTCATAACCCAGGGTGATCACCAGGGCAAAGTAGCTCTGCCAGACGCCGTCCAGGGTTTTGGCATAAGCGGCGGAATCAAAATAGCTCCAGTCCAGCGCATAGCGCGACAGCAGCCGCGAGACCTGATCGCAGGCCTTGTCCAGCCAGACCGCCGGCGCGCCCTCCAGCGGTGGCAGGCGCATAAAAAGTTCGGGGAAGCGGCTGACGGGGCCTGCAAGGCTGTCCATGTTGCGGATGAAGTCGCTCGGGTAAACACTGCCGTCGATGAAGTCCACTGCAAGCTGCTGCGCGGCCTCGCGCGCGCCCTGCGGCTGGTTGCGCGCGCTGACCAGGTCGCCAAAAAAACCGCACCACGGCGGGCTGGCTTCGGCGTAGCGGATGAAGCCGTAAAGCAGGTCGTCGGCGCTCAGCTTGGGCCAGCGCCGCACATAAACATAAGGGAACAGTTCGTCGGGATGGGTGGTGACGATGGGAAGGGGCTCGACCGGGTCTATGGGGGGAGCCGGCTCAATGGGCGGGCCTGGCGGGCCCGGCGGCCAGGGCGGGCCTGGCGGCGGCAACGGCCCGCGCGTGGGGCACGCCACCATGATGCCCTCGAAATGGTGGTCGTCGTTCTGCCCCCTCATGCCGTAGTGGATGTCGGCAAAGATGGCGGTGTTGGTCACGCCATCGATGTGCACCGGCGTTCTCTGCTGCAGGTAACCCGTGACGTAGCAGCCCGAACGGAACTTGAATTCAAAAGGCCTTGCCGGCCATTGCCGTGTGATGGTGACCAGCTGGCTGTCGGCCGGGCCGGACTTGCAAGACACGTTGGCAATGGACGGGTTGCCGTCGCCCGGCTCACAGTTGATGGTGAAATCGAAAACCAGGCAGCCGTCCATGGCCGACCAGCTTCTTTTGACCATCTCGTTCACTCGAGTGCTCCTGTGGGATCGGCATGCGGCCCGCAACGCCGGCGCGCGGCCCATGGGCCTGGCGCCGGCGAGGCGGGTTTAGCACATCACGATGTTTTCGAGGTTGAAGGCGAAAGGCGTCGAATTGGCGCCTGGGCCGCCGCCGGTCATGACGATGTCGGCGCTGGCGATGCCCAGCAGGGACAGCTCGGTGTTGATGTTGGAGATGATCGCCGAGTCCATGACCTGGCCCTGCACGATTTGCGAGGCCACGCCGATCCAGATGGTGGGCTTGAACTCGAACACCGCTTTTTGCTGCGGCGCGATCGAGGTCTTGATCGCCAGCAACTTTTTGTCCTTGTAGATGCTGGCGTTGATGGCGCCCACGGGCAGGCTGTTGAGCACCTGCACTTCCTTGGAGCTGGTGCCGGCGCCGGCGGGCACCAGGCGGTCGCCCGAGGTCGTCAGCGCCATCTGGAACAGCTGGCCGTTCTGGGCGTCCAGCTGCGGCGTGTAGTTGCCGTAGCTGTCGCTGGCGCCGACCTGCATGGTCATGGGGAAGGTGAAGGGATGGTTGTCACCCTGGCCGCAGTAGCGGATGACCTGCCAGGCCACCGCGAGCTCGTCGAAGTTGGTCGCGACGTTCTTCTGGAAGATCACGATCTCCGAGTTGTTCGCGTCATTCGAGTTGTTGATGAAATTCAGCGCAATATCCATGGTTTACTCCTGTTGATTAAAAAGATGGCAGCGCACCGTGCGTTGCCCGTTTGCCATCGTTGCCCTGCTGCCCCGGCGGCGAACCCTGCGTGTCCAGTCCCGGCGGTTTCCCTCAGGCCTGGACGATGTTTTCGAGATTGAATTCGTAGGCTGTCGAACCCTCGCCCGGCCCGCCGCCGGTCATCACGATGTCGGCGCTGGCGATGCCGATCAGCGAAAGCTCGGTGTTGATGTCCGACATCACGGCGGAGCTGATCGGCTGGCCCTGCACGACCTCGGAGGTCACGCCTATCCAGAGCGCCGGCTGGTACTGGAAAACCGCCTTCTGCCCGGGAGAGACCGAGGTCTTCACGCCCATCAAGCGGCCGTCCTTGAAGATGCAGACATCGACCGCGCCCTGGCTCATGTCATTGAGCACGTCAAGCTCGGTCGATGCGCCGGCCGGTCCTGTGTACAACAGGCGCCGGCTGCCGGTGGGGGTCTGGACCAGGCTCAGCATCTGGCCGTTTTTGGCCTTCAGGCGCGGCGTGAAGTTGGCGTGCTCGTCGGTGATGGACACCTCGTAGCCGTCGGGATAAACAAAAGGGTGGGTGCAGTCGCGCCCGCAGTAGCGGATCACCTTCCAGGCCACGGACAGCGAGGCCATGTTGGTCAGCACGTTCTTCTGGTAGATCACCACCTCGGACTTGTTGCCGTCGTTGGACTTGTTGACGAATCGCAGTTTGATATCCATGGTGATTCCCTTGGTGGCTTGTCTGCTCGGGGCCCGCGGGCCTTTGCGTTTCAGTGGTGCTACTCTAGGGAAGGCTCATGGGCAAAGCGATTACAGGCAATTACAGAAGCGCACAGAAGCGCGCGTGAAAATTTCCCTTGCGCGCAGTCCTGTGATTCGCCGTGAATGAAGCGGCCGCTCCCACCACACGGCCGGCACCAGGGCTTGCCATAAACTTGATGCACTTGTGCCGTGCAAGCGCACGCGATGTGCCCGATGCGCCTTCCACGCCACCTTCGATTTGAAAGTTGCACCATGACCCAGCCAGATACGCCCAAGCCATCCGCCGCACCCCGGCTCACCAGCCTCTCGCACGGCGGCGGCTGCGGCTGCAAGATCGCGCCCGGCGTGCTCAGCGAGATCCTGAAAAATTCGGGCAACCTGCCGGGCCTGAACATTCCGCCGCAACTGCTGGTGGGCATAGAGACCGCCGACGACGCGGCCGTGTACCAACTCAACGACGAGCAGGCGCTGATCGCCACCACCGACTTCTTCATGCCCATCGTGGACGATCCCTACGACTTCGGGCGTATCGCCGCGACCAACGCGATCAGCGACGTCTACGCCATGGGCGGCACGCCCATCATGGCGCTGGGACTGGTGGGCATGCCCGTCAACGTGCTGCCGCTGGAAACCATAGGCGCCATCCTGCGCGGCGGCCAGGACGCCTGCCGTGACGCCGGCATCCCGATCGCGGGCGGCCACACCATCGACTCGGTGGAGCCCATCTACGGCCTGGTGGTGATGGGCCTGGTGCATCCTTCGCGCGTCAAGAAGAATTCCGGCGCGCGCGCCGGCGACGTGCTGGTGCTGGGCAAGCCGCTGGGCGTGGGCATACTCTCGGCGGCGCTGAAAAAGGAAAAGCTCGATGCCCAGGGCTACGCCCGCATGGTCGCGCTCACCACGCAGCTCAACAAACCCGGCATCGCCCTGGCGCGCATGGAAGGCGTGCACGCACTGACCGACATCACAGGCTTCGGCCTGGCCGGCCACGGCCTGGAACTGGCGCGCGGCGCCGGCCTGCAGCTGCGCATCGACTGGCAGCGCGTCCCCCTGATCCCCGGCGCGCGCGAACTCGCGGCGCAAGGCTGCGTGACGGGCGCCTCAGGCCGCAACTGGGCCAGCTATGGAAGCGAGGTGAGCTTGCCGGCCGGCTTCGGCGAGGTGGACAAGGCCTTGCTGAGCGACCCGCAGACTTCGGGCGGCCTGCTGGTGTCCTGCAGCGCGGACAGCGCGGACGAAGTGCTGGGGATTTTCCGGGACCAGGGGTTTGGGGATGCGGCTGTGATTGGGGAAGTCGCCACGGGCCGGGGAATGGCCGTTCGCTGAAAAAAGAGGCAGAAGGCCTGCCACAGGCGCAATACCCCTAGGGTAAACCCGGAAATTTTTTGTCAGTCTTTATTCAGTGCGGCGGCGGGCATCCGTCGTACCATTCATGCCTCGGCGTACCCGGTGGGTACTTTCTCATTCAAAAAACTGATCGGAGACATCCCCCGTGTCCGCACTTCTCAAACTCGCACTGGCCTATGACTGGCTGACCACGCGGCTGGGCAAGATCGCCGCCTGGACGGTGTTGTTTGCCGCGCTGATTTCAGCCGGCAACGCCTTTGTACGCTACGGCCTGGACATCAGCTCCAACGGCTGGCTCGAAATCCAGTGGTATCTGTTCGCCGGCACCGTCATGCTGGGCGCGCCCGTGGTGCTCAAGCTCAACGAGCACGTCCGGGTCGACATCATCTACGGCAAGCTCAAGGGCAACGGGCCGGTCTATGTGGACATTTTCGGCCTGGTCTTCTTCCTGCTGCCGGTGATGGGCCTGATGGCCTACCTGAGCTGGCCGCTGTTCATGAGCATGTACCGCTCCGGGGAAGTCTCGGGCAACGCGGGCGGCCTGATCCGCTGGCCCGCGATGCTGTTGCTGCCGCTGGGCTTCGGCATGATGTTCGTGCAGGGCCTCTCGGAAATCATCAAGCGCATCTGTTACCTCCAGGGCAAGTTCGAGATGGACACGCACTACGAGAAGCCGGTCCAGTGATCCGTTTGCACCACCCGTTCCCATAAAAATACTTTCAGGACTACCCCATGCAAATGGAAAACTTTGCCCCGATCATGTTCGCGGGCCTCGTGCTGATCATGCTGATCGGCTTCCCCGTCGCCTTCTCGCTGGCCGCCCTCGGGCTGGGTTCGGGCTTTCTGGCCATCGAGATGGGCTGGTTCCCGGCCAGCTTCATGTCCAACCTGCCGCTCAATATGTTCGGCATTTTGTCGAACGATCTGCTGCTGGCGATTCCCTTCTTCACCTTCATGGGGGCCATCCTTGAGAAATGCGGGCTGGCCGAGGACATGCTGGACTCCATGGGCCAGCTGTTCGGCCCCGCCAAGGGCGGCCTGGGCTACTCGGTCATCATCGTCGGCTTCATCCTGGGCGCCATCACCGGCACGGTGGCCGGCCAGGTGATCGCCATGGCGATGATCTCCCTGCCCGTGATGATCCGCTACGGCTACAACATGCGCTACGCCACCGGCGTGCTGGCGGCCTCGGGTACCATCACGCAACTGGTGCCGCCTTCCCTCGTGCTGATCGTCATGGCCGACCAGCTGGGCCGCTCGGTGGGCGACATGTACAAGGGCGCCTGGGGCCCTTCCATCCTGCAGGTGCTGATCTTCGCGGGCTACACCTTCGCGCTCGGGGTGTTCAAACCGGACCATGTGCCCGGCGTTCCCAAAAACGCGCGCACGCTCAACGGCTGGGCGCTGTGGGCCAAGTGCCTGCGCGGCATCATCCCCTCGGCCGTCCTGATCTTCGCGGTGCTGGGCTCCATGGGTGGCCTGCCGGGCATAGATACCGCCATTGCCACGCCGACCGAAGCCGGTGCCATGGGCGTGGTGGGCGCGCTGGTGCTGGCCGCCATGCACAAGCGCCTGACCCGCGCGCTGACCTGGGAAGCCATGATGGGCACCATGCGCCTGACGGCCATGGTGGTGTTCATCCTGATAGGCGCGCGCGTCTTCTCGATGGTGTTCCAGGGCGTGGACGGCGCCAAGTGGGTCGAGCACATGCTCACCGGCCTGCCCGGCGGCCAGACCGGCTTCCTGATCGCCGTCAATGCCTTCATCTTCTTTCTGGCTTTCTTCCTCGACTTCTTCGAGATCGCCTTCATCATCCTGCCCATGCTGGGCCCTGTCGCCGACAAGCTGGGCATAGACCTGATCTGGTTCGGCGTGCTGCTGTGCGTGAACATGCAGACCAGTTTCATGCACCCGCCCTTCGGCTTCGCGCTGTTCTATTTGCGCGGCATCGCCGACACGCTGTTCAAGGAAGGGCGCATCCCCAAACCCATCAAGTCCAACGACATCTACCTGGGCGCGATTCCCTGGGTGGCAATGCAGCTGCTCCTGGTGGCGATCGTGATCTTCGTGCCGCAGACGGTGACCGTCTTCCTCGACAAGCCCGCGGTGATAGACCTGGACAAGGTCAAGATCGAAGTGCCGGTCGACGACAGCGCCACCCCGCCCGCGGGCGCGGCCAGCGGCGCGGCAGGCAGCGATCCCCTTGCGCCGCCGGCAGAGCCGACCGCCGAAGACGAACAGAAAAAGGTCGACGAGCTGTTCAAGACCAAATAAGCCGCCCGCCTCACAGGCTGCCAGCGCCCCTTTCGCGAGGGGCGTTTTTTTTGCTACCCTGGGCTACCAGTCCGAGCCCCAGCCCTGCCCGTACATCATCACCCGCCACGCCATGGACCCCACACCCGCACCCAGCCCCTATTTCGGCCCGCCGCCCTTCAAGTTCACGCCCACGGGCGGGAGCATTTCGGGGCCGGCGTTTTCCGTGACCTTCAAGATCCTGGCCACCCTCATCGTGGCGGCACTGGCCGCGGCCTTTGCGCAGGCCTGGCTGGCCGGCAGGGCCTCGGGTGCATCGGCCGCCGGCGGCTGGTTTATCGCGGGCTTGCTGCTGGTGAGCTACACCGGCTGGCACATCCTGCGCAGCGTCACGCGCATCGATGAGCAGGGCCTACACCAGAGCTGGGTCTGGGACAAACACATGGAGCTGCGCGAGCTGGCCTACGGCAAGCTGATCCGCGTGCGCGGGCTCGAATGGCTGATCGCGCCGCGCCTCTATGTGCGCACGCTGATGGGCAAGTTTGCGGTGTTTTATGCGGCCTCGCCTGAGATGGTGGCCGAGTTTGAGCGCCTTGTCAGCGAGCTAAAGGCCTTCCGCAGTCAACGCTAAGGGCGCCCCCGCTGCCCTGAAAAAGCAGGCGAAAAAAAACCGCGACACGTCGCGGTTTTTTTATGCACGAGCAGCGCTTACAGGGTCACGCCTTGCATATAAGTGTCAAAGCGCGACTCGGCGAAACGGAACCAGAGGATCTGGTCCTTCTGGAAAGCGCGGTAGTCGCTGTAGATCTTCTTCCAGTCGGGGTTCTTCTCGGCGAGTTCGCCGTACAAGTCCATCGCGGCCTTGAACGAAGCGTCGAGCACGGGCTTGGGGAAGGGCAGGATCTTGGTCTTCGCGCCCACCAGCTGCTTGAGCGCGGTCGGGTTGCGGGCGTCGTACTTGGCCTGCATGTCGATGTGCGCGTGCGAGGCGGCGCTTTCGACAATCGCCTTGTATTCCGCGGGCAGGGCTTCGAGGGCCTTGTTGTTGATGAAGAAGTCCACTTCAGGACCACCTTCCCACCAGCCGGGGTAGTAATAAAAGGGCGCGACCTTGTTGAAGCCCAGCTTCTGGTCGTCGTAAGGGCCCACCCACTCGGCGGCATCGAGCGTGCCCTTTTCGAGCGCCTGGTAGATTTCGCCGCCGGGCAGGTTTTGCGGCACCACGCCGAGGCGCTCAACCACCTTGCCGGCAAAGCCGCCGATGCGGAACTTCAGGCCCTTCAAGTCGGCCACGGTCTTGATTTCCTTGCGGAACCAGCCGCCCATCTGGGTGCCGGTATTGCCGCCGGGGAAGCTCACGAGGTTGTACTTGGCGTAGAACTCGTTCATGAGCTTGCGGCCGTTGCCCTCGTACATCCAGGCCGACATCTGGCGCGAGTTCATGCCGAAGGGAATGGCCGCGCCGATGGCGAAGGCCTCGTTCTTGCCGAAGTAGTAGTAAGGCACGGTGTGGCACATTTCCACGGAACCCTGGCCCACGCCGTCGACCACGCCGAAGGCGGGCATCAACTCACCGGCCGCGTGCACGCTGATCTGGAACTTGCCGCTGGTCATCTCGCTGACCTTCTTGGCGAACACTTCTGCGGCGCCGTAAATCGTGTCCAGCGGCTTGGGGAAGCTGGAAGCCAGGCGCCAGCGTATGGCGGCCTGCGCGTGAACCGCGGGGGCGATGCCAGCAGCGAGAACGCCGGCAATGCCGGCGTTTTTGATAAGGGAGCGACGATCCAAAATACTATCTCCTGAAAGTTTGTCAAACGTGCGGGGCCTGAATGGCGCCCGCCGGGCCTCTCGAGCCGGTACGGCCGGTAAAGGCAGCGTCCTCAAGCGAAGGCCAGCTCCGGATTTTGTCAGCTTTTACTTCGAGATCACACCGTTTTACCCACCCTGTTTCAAGAATAAAAAAGCCGCCTCTGGGAGGCGGCTTGCAAATTCCTGACGGGGCGCGCAGGCCCCGCGGGAATCAGAGCTTCTGGGCTTGCATGAAGCGGTCGAAGGTGGCCTCGGTGAAGCGGAACCACAGGTTCTGCTCGGCGCGGAACTTGGAGTAGTCGGCGTAGATTTTTTTCCAGCTCTCGTTCTTGGCGCTGAGCTCCTCATACAGGGCCATGGCTTCCTTGAAGGCGGCATTCATCACGTCGGTGGGGAAAGGCCGCAACTTGGTGCCCGCGCCCACCAGCTGCTTGAGGGCCGCCGGGTTCTTGGCATCGTATTTGGCCTGCATCTCGCCGTGGGCCTGGGCCGCGGCGGCCTCCACGATGGCCTTGTATTCGGGCGTGAGCGCCTCGAAAGCCTTGTTGTTGATGAAGAAGTCCAGCTCGGGGCCGCCCTCCCACCAGCCGGGGTAGTAATAAAACGGCGCGACCTTGTTGAAGCCCAGCTTCTGGTCGTCATACGGGCCCACCCATTCGGCGGCATCGATGGTGCCTTTTTCCAGCGCCTGGTAGATTTCGCCGCCGGGGATGTTCTGCGGCACGCCGCCTATGCGCTCGAGCACCTTGCCGGCGAAGCCGCCTATGCGCATCTTCAGGCCCTTGATGTCTTTGACGGACTTGATTTCCTTGCGGTACCAGCCGCCCATCTGGGCGCCGGTATTGCCACCCGGGAAGTTGACGATGTTGTACTTGGCGTAGAACTCGCGCATCAGTTTCAGGCCGTTGCCTTCGTACATCCAGGCGCTCATCTGCCGGCTGTTCAGGCCGAAGGGGATCGCGCAGCCCAGCGCGAAGCATTCGTCCTTGCCGAAGAAGTAATAAGGCGCGGTATGGGCCGCCTCGATGGAGCCCTGTTGCACGCCGTCGACCACGCCGAAAGCGGGCATCAGCTCGCCGGCCGCATGGACCGAGATTTCGAACTTGCCGCCGGACATGTTCTTGACGGCTTTGGCGAACACCTCGGCCGCGCCGAAGATGGTGTCCAGCGATTTCGGGAAGCTCGATGCCAGGCGCCATCGCACGGCGGCCTGGGCATGAACCGCTGGCGCCACGCCGGCGGCCAGCACACCGGCGATACCGGCATTCTTGATTAGTGAGCGACGATCCATAAAACTCTCTCCTGAAGTTATAGAAGTTTTCCGTAGGGGGTCCGCCACACGGCCAGATACTGCAATAGTTGCAGCGTCCCGGACGTGCCGGCGGAGCATGGACACTTTGTCACTCTTTTTCGGAAAGTTACCCCGTTCTTACCCGTAGATCAGCATAGATTTCCACAAAAAAAAGCCACCCCATGGGCGGCTTTTTCCGGCACGGGCCTGCGCGGGCAGGCGTGCTCGGGGCTGGCATCCGGGCATATAGCCCGGGAAGGCCTGCTTACAGTTTCTGGCTTTGCATGAAGCGGTCGAAAGTGGCTTCAGTGAAACGGAACCACAGGTTCTGGTCGCCGCGGAATTTCGAATAATCGGCGTAGACCTTGCGCCAACTTTCGTTCCTGGCCGACAGCTCTTCGTAGAGCTTCATGGACTCCTTGAAAGCCGCGCTCATGACGTCCCCGGGGAAGGGACGCAGCTTGGCGCCGGCGCCCACCAGCTGTTTGAGGGCCGTGGGGTTCTTGGCATCGTACTTGGCCTGCATATCGACGTGGGCCGCCGCGCTGGCGACTTCGACGATGGCCTTGTACTCGGGCGTGAGCGCATCGTAGGCCTTCTGGTTGATGTAGAGGTCCAGTTGCAGGCCGCCTTCCCACCAGCCGGGGTAATAGTAATTGGGCGCCACTTTGTTGAAGCCCAGCTTCTGGTCGTCGTAGGGGCCTATCCATTCGGCCGCGTCTATGGTGCCTTTTTCCAGGGCCTGGTAAATCTCGCCGCCGGGAATGTTTTGCGGCACGCCGCCCAGGCGCTCAATGACCTTGCCGGCAAACCCGCCGACACGGAATTTGAGGCCCTTCATGTCGGCCAGCGACTTGATTTCCTTGCGGAACCAGCCGCCCATCTGCGCGCCGGTGTTGCCGCAGGGGAAGCTGATGATGTTGTATTTGGCGTAGAACTCGCGCATCAGCTTCAGGCCGTTGCCCTCGAAGGTCCAGGCGCTCATCTGGCGGCTGTTCAGGCCGAAGGGAATCGCGCCGCCTATGGCAAAGGTCTCATCCTTGCCGAAGAAGTAGTAGGGAGCAGTGTGGGCCGCTTCGATGGAGCCCTGCTGCACGCCGTCGACCACACCGAAGGCGGGCATCAGCTCGCCGGCCGCATGGACCGAGATTTCGAACTTGCCGCCCGAGATCGCCTTGACGTGTTTGGCGAAGGTCTCCGCGCCGCCGTAAATCGTGTCCAGCGACTTGGGGAAGCTGGAGGCCAGGCGCCATCGGACGGCGGCCTGCGCATGAACGGCGGGCGCGACGCCCGCGGCCAGCACGCCGGCAACGCCCGCGTGCTTGATGAGTGAACGACGATCCATCAACTTGACTCCGAAGTGTGAAAAATAGAATTCCTTGGGGCCCGCGCACGCGCCAGCCAAACTGCCTGCCTGCGCAGGTCCTGGGGAATTCTAAAAATCAGGGGGGTGTCACCCGGGCGGGTTTACCCTTGAAGAGCTGACAGCAAGCTGAAGGTGTGCCCCCACGCTCCCCCACTTCGTGTGGGTCGTGAGGCCTTGCAGGCCGCGGCTCGCGAGACGCTTCGCCTCTGTCGCCCGTCCAAGCCTGCGCAGGCAGGCTTGGAGCCGCGGGCTCCAGCCCCTCCGGGGCCGCCCGCCTGTGGCCCGGCAAAGCCGGTTCCACGGCTCATGCTGGGTTGAACAGCCTTCAGGCCGTGGCGAACTCAGTCGCTCAAGCGACGGACTTGAGCGCCGGCTTGGCGGGCTTGTTGGTCAGCAACGTGCTGAAACGTGCGGTGACGGACGCTTCAATGCCTGCGGCATCGAGGCCCTGCATGGCCAGCAGTTTGGCGTGGTCGCCGTGTTCGATGAATTCGTCCTTGAGACCCAGGTGCAGCACGGGCTTGTTGATGCCGGCAGCCTGCAGGGCTTCGCTGACGGCGCTGCCGGCGCCGCCCATGATGGCGCCCTCTTCCACCGTGACGAGGGCTTCATGGCCGGCCGCGACCTTGAGCAGCAGTTCGGTGTCCAGCGGTTTGGCCCAGCGCATGTTGACGACGGTGGCGCCCAGCTTTTCGGCGGCCTGCAGGGCCGGGTAGAGCAAGGTGCCGAAAGCCAGGATGGCGACGCCGCTTCCTTCGCGGCGGATTTCACCTTTGCCGAAGGGCAAGGGTTCCAGGCCGGCTTCGGGCTCGACACCGGCGCCGGCGCCGCGCGGATAGCGCACGGCCACCGGGTGATTTTGCTCGAAGGCGGAAGACAGGAGCTTGCGGCATTCGCGTTCATCGGCGGGGCAGGCCACGCTCATGTTGGGAATGCAGCGCAGGTAGGGAATATCGTAGGCGCCCGCATGCGTGGCGCCGTCGGCGCCGACCAGGCCGGCGCGGTCCAGCGCGAACACCACGGGCAGGTTCTGCAGGGCCACATCGTGGATCAGCTGGTCGTAACCGCGCTGCAAAAAGGTCGAGTAGATCGCGACCACGGGCTTGAGCCCTTCGCAGGCCATGCCGGCGGCAAAGGTCACCGCATGCTGCTCGGCGATGCCGACGTCGTGGTAGCGCCCCGGAAAGCGCTTGTGGAACTCGACCATGCCCGAGCCTTCGCGCATGGCCGGCGTGATGCCGACCAGGCGGGTGTCGTGCTCGGCCATGTCGCACAGCCACTGGCCGAAGACCTGGGTGAAGGTCTGCTTGGCAGGCGCGCTGGATTTTTGCAGGCCCATGGCCGGGTCGAACTTGCCGGGGCCGTGGTAGGCAATGGGGTCGGCTTCGGCCAGCTTGTAGCCCTGGCCTTTTTTGGTGACCACGTGCAGGAACTGCGGGCCGCCGTTGTTGTCCATCAAATGCTTGATGTTTTCCAGCGTGGGCACCAGCGACTCGAGGTCGTGGCCGTCTATGGGGCCTATGTAGTTGAAACCGAAGTTTTCAAACAGCGTGGCCGGCACGACCATACCCTTGGCATGCGATTCCAGGCGCTTGGCCAGCTCGAGCAGCGGCGGCGCCACGCGCAGCACCTGCTTGCCCACATGCTTGGCCGACGCGTAAAAGCGCCCGCTCATGAGCTGGGCCAGATAGCGGTTAAGCGCGCCCACGGGCGGGCTGATACTCATGTCGTTGTCGTTGAGCACCACCAGCAGCTTGCAGTGGTCGTGCACGCCCGCGTTGTTCAGGGCCTCGAAAGCCATGCCGGCACTCATGGCGCCATCGCCGATGATGGCCACCGCATGGCGGTCTTCGCCCTTTTGCTGGGCGGCCAGCGCCATGCCCAGCGCGGCGGAGATCGAAGTCGACGAATGCGCGGTGCCGAAGGTGTCGTACTCGCTCTCGTCGCGGCGCGGAAAGCCCGACAGCCCGCCGAACTGGCGCAGGCTACCCATGCGCTCGCGCCGGCCCGTGAGGATTTTGTGCGGATAGGTCTGGTGCCCCACGTCCCAGACCAGGCGGTCCTCGGGTGTGTTAAACACGTAGTGCAAGGCCACCGTGAGTTCCACGGTACCGAGGTTGGAACTCAGGTGTCCGCCGGTCTGGGAGACGCTGTCGAGCACGAAGGCGCGCAGCTCATCGGCCAGGGGCTTCAGGCCGATGCGCGGCAGTTTGCGCAGGTCGGCGGGGCTTTGGATGGTTTCGAGCAATGGGTACATCGTGGTGTCGTTGTTATGGCGAGGCCGGATCCTCTTCCCTGTTTTCCTATTTTCCTGTTTTCCTGCTTTCCTGCTTTGTCAACGCCGCGCCGTTCGAGGCCTGTGTCCTGGCTATTGTCCTAGTGATGGCGGTTGACCAGCATGTCGGCCAACGCGCGCAAGGCTTCGGTGCGGGCCAGCCCGCTGGCGTCAAGGCCGGCCAGGGCTCTGGCCAGCAACTGCTGCGCATAAGCCTTGGAGGCCTCCAGCCCCATCAGCGAAACAAAGGTGGGCTTGTCCTGGGCGGCATCCTTGCCGGCGGTCTTGCCCAGCGTGGCGGAGTCGGCGGTGACATCGAGGATGTCGTCGACCACCTGGAAGGCCAGGCCAACGGCCGCGCCGTAGTCGCGCAAGGACTGCCAGGCCGCAGGCGTCGCGGCGCCGCAGGCCGCGCCCATCATGACGCTCGCCTCCAGCAGCGCGCCGGTTTTCAGACGGTGCATTTCGTGCAGCTGCTGCGAGTCCAGGGGCATGCCCACACTGGCCAGGTCAATCGCCTGGCCGCCGGCCATGCCCTGGAAACCGGCCGCCTGGGCCAGCATGCGGCACAGCCGCGCCTGCGTGGCGGCGTCGACCGACCCATCTTCGGGCGTGAGGAATTCAAAGGCCAGGGCCTGCAGCGCATCGCCGGCCAGCAGCGCCTGGGCCTGGCCGAACTTGACGTGCACCGTGGGCTTGCCACGGCGCAGCACGTCGTTGTCCATGCAGGGCATATCGTCGTGCACCAGCGAATAGGCGTGGATCAGCTCGACCGCACAGGCGGCCCGCAAGGCGGCCTCGGGGTTGCCGCCCACGGCCTCGCAGGCCGCCATGACCAGCAGCGGGCGCAGGCGCTTGCCGCCGTCGAGCACGGCATAACGCATGGCGTCGCCCAGGCCGGCAGGCGCGGGCGAATCGGTGGGGCAAGCCACCCAGCGGGACAAGGCGCTCTCGACGGTGGCAAGCTGTCTTGCGCTCCAGTCGCTCAGCGTGAACAGGGGCAATTTGTCAGGGGCGTTCAATCGGGGTCTCTGTTTGTGTCTGGATGGGTATCTGGGTCGCGGTTTTTCCGCCGCTTTACTCCTGCACCCAGGGCTTGAGTTCCGTGCCTTCGAGCACCTTGATCTGGGTTTCCACGGCTTCGAGCTTGTCGCGGCAGAACTTCAGCAACTGCGCGCCGCGCTGGTAGCCTGTCAGCAGCTGGTCCAGCGGCAGTTGGCCCGATTCCAGGCTGTCCACCAGTTCCTCGAGTTCCTGCAGGGCCGCCTCATAGCTGGCGGGCAGCGCTGCGGCGGGGGAAGTCGAAGAGGCGGAGGATGAAGCGCTTTTGGCCATGGTTCTTTGGATGTAAGCCTGATTTTAGGCCGTTGCGAAGGGATTGCGCTGCCCGGTAGCCCGGGCTTGCAAATGCAATATTCGTATTATCCGGCTGCGGCGCGCAACGCCCCCGAATTCACCCCGCGCGGGTACAATTGATAACAGTTCTCGATAACAACGGTGACCCCGTTGCGGGATACCCGGCCTTGTTTTCACCCGTGGGCTGACGCTCAGCCTGCTCCCCTGGTTTGTCAACTGCCTCCAAAGCCTAGCGCGGCGGCATGTTTACCCGAAATTTGCATGTCTGATCTCAGCCTTCGTCTCCTGCAGGCCACCAGCCAGCTCCCCATTTCCAGCTACTTTGATGCCGGCCTGTACCAGCGGGAGCAGCAAAAGCTGTTTACGCACGGGCCGCGCTACCTGGGCCATGAACTGGCGGTGCCCAACCTGGGTGACTACTACGCCCTGCCGCATGAGGGCGAGGGCCGGGCGCTGGTGCGCAATGCCTCGGGCATAGAGCTGATCTCCAACGTCTGCCGGCACCGGCAGTCGACCATGCTGCAGGGCCGCGGCAATACCGGCAGCAACATCGTCTGCCCGCTGCACCGCTGGACCTACAACACCTCGGGCGAGCTCATAGGCGCGCCGCACTTCGAGATCGATCCCTGCCTGAACCTGAACCGCTACAAGACCACGACCTGGAACGGCCTGGTGTTCGAGGACAACGGCCGCGACGTCGCGGCCGAGATGGCGCAGCTGGCCACGCAGGCCGACCTCGATTTTTCGGGTTACCAGCTCGACAAGGTGCACCTGCACGAGTGCAACTACAACTGGAAGACCTTTATCGAGGTCTACCTCGAGGACTACCACGTCGGCCCCTTCCACCCCGGCCTGGGCGGCTTTGTCACCACCGACGACCTGCGCTGGCAGCTTGAGGCCGACTATTCGGTCCAGACGGTGGGCGTGTCGGACAAGCTCGGCAAGCCGGGCACCGACACCTACAAGAAATGGCACGACGTGGTGCTGCAGTACCGCAAGGGCGTGCCGCCCAAATACGGCGCGATCTGGCTCACCTACTACCCGCACGTGATGGTCGAGTGGTACCCCCATGTGCTGGTGGTCAGCACGCTGCACCCGCAGGGGCCGGACAAGACGCTCAACGTGGTGGAGTTCTTCTACCCCGAGGAAATCTGCGCCTTCGAGCGCGAATTCATCGAGGCCCAGCAGGCCGCCTACATGGAAACCTGCGTGGAGGACGACGAAATCGCCCTGCGCATGGACGCCGGCCGCAAGGCCCTGCTGCTGCGCGGCGACAACGAATTCGGCCCCTACCAGAGCCCCATGGAAGACGGCATGCAGCACTTTCACGAGTGGTACCGCCGCGAGATGGGCGCCAGCAAAACCACACAGATGATCTGACGTCGCGACCGTGCATATGATGGCTGCAGTCCCGCACATTGGCGGGGCCGCAGCCTTTTTTCGTTTCACCCTTCCCTCTCCTTAAGCCCGCCGCACACCATGCAAGCCGTCTGGATGATTTTTTCCTCGTTCATGTTTGCGACCATGGGGGTCTGCGTGAAGTACGCGTCGGAGCATTTCAACAGCGCCGAACTGGTGTTCTACCGCGGCGTCCTGGGCATCCTCTTCATGGCGGCCTATGCGCGTGCGCGCGGCATCACGCTGGCCACCCACTACCCGGCCATGCACGCCTGGCGCAGCGTGATCGGCGTGATGTCGCTGTCAGCCTGGTTTTACGCCATCGCGCATTTGCCGCTGGCCACCGCCATGACGCTCAACTACATGAGCAGCGTGTGGATCGCGGCCTTCCTGGTCGGCGGCGCGCTGATGGCGTGGACGCCGCCGAAAACCGGCGCCGCGCCGGAGAGCGGCGCGGCAGGCCTGGGGGCTTTATTTTCCAGCCAGGGGCCGCTGGTGATGGCCATCCTGGCGAGTTTCACCGGCGTGGTCATGCTGCTGCGCCCGGCCATAGACCAGAACCAGACCTTTGCCGGCCTGGTGGGCCTGATGTCCGGCCTGGGCGCCGCCTTCGCCTACATGCAGGTCATGGCGATTTCGCGCATGGGTGAGCCCGAAACCCGCACCGTGTTTTATTTTGCCGTGGGCACGGCGGTGGCCGGCGCGCTGGGCATGGCGGTGATGGGCGTGACGCCCTGGAACTGGCAGCACGCGTTGTGGCTGCCGCCCATAGGCATACTGGCGTCGCTGGGCCAGCTGTCCATGACCAAGGCCTACTCGATGTCGGAAAACCACGGCGGCACGCTGATGGTGGCCAACCTGCAGTATTCGGGCATTGTGTTCGCGGCGCTCTACAGCCTGATTCTGTTTGGCGACAATATTCCCCTGATAGGCTGGGCCGGCATGGTGCTCATCATCGTGAGCGCGATCGCCGCCACGGTGCTGCGGGCCCGCGCCGCGCCGAATGCACCCGCTGAAGAGCATTAAGGAGCAAACAATGAGCTACACCACCCTGATTTCCGCCGAGCAGCTGCAAGCCCTTGTCGCCTCGGCCAAACCGCTGCGCATCTTCGATTGCACCTTCGACCTGATGAAGCCCAGCGCGGGGCATGAGCAGTACCTGGCCTCGCACATCCCCGGCGCCGTGTACGCCAACCTGGACACCGCGCTGAGCGCCAAACACGGCGTGCCGGGCGCCCACGGGATCATCACCGCCAGCGGCGCCGACGCGCCCGCGTCCGGCGGGCGCCACCCGCTGCCCAACCGCGAGAGGTTCGCGACCTGGCTGTCCAGCGTCGGTTTCGCCAACGACATGCAGGCCGTCGTTTACGACCGCAACGGCGCCAACTACTGCGGGCGCCTGTGGTGGATGCTCAAGTGGGCCGGCCATGAAAACGTCGCCATGCTCGATGGCGGCTTGCAGGCCTGGCAGGCGGCGGGCGGCGCGGTGAACAGCGGCGAGGAGCCCGCGCATTTCCAGGCCAGCTTCCTGCTCGCGCCGGCCAGGGCCACGCTGGTGTCGGCCGATACCGTGGCCGCTCAGTTGGGGCGTCCGGCCCAGACCCTGATCGATGCGCGCGCCACGCCGCGCTTCAAGGGCGAGGTGGAGCCGCTGGACCCGGTGGCCGGCCATATCCCGGGCGCGTTGAACCGGCCCTTCAGCCAGAACATCGGAGCCGACGGCAAATTCAAGCCGGCCGCGCAACTCAAGGCCGAGTTTGAAACCCTGCTGGCCGGCCGCGACCCGGCAACCGTGGTGCACCACTGCGGCAGCGGCGTCAGCGCCCTGCCCAACCTGGTCGCGATGGAAATCGCCGGCCTCGGCAGGACCGGCCTTTACGCCGGCAGCTGGAGCGACTGGTGCAGCGACCCGCAACGCCCGGTGGCGCAGGGCTAGGAGCCCGCACGCCCTGCCCCCGGTTTTCGGCCCATCCAAAAAAACGCCACCGGCGCATGCCTGGTGGCGTTTTTTTGTTCTGGGGCCCGAGAGGAGCAGGCGCAGCTCGCTTTATTTGGTGCCGCCGCTGGCCGGCGTGCCGGGAGCGGTCGAACCCGAATTCGAGACGGAAGCGCTGGCCTCCGGCGTTGGCATGGGACTGGTGCTGCTGGTGGAAGGCGTCGAAGGCGTGGATGAAGTCGAAGGCGTGGATGTAGTTGAAGGGCTGGAACTGGACGGCGTCGAAGAGGTCGCGCCGGTGTCTTCAACTTTTTTCCCACAGGCGCCCAGCGCCAACAGGGCAGCCAGGGCAAGGGCCGTTGCGGCAGCGGGTTTCAATTTGGATGCGTGCATGTCTGTTTCCTTGTATGAAGAGATGAAGCAATAGGAAGGTCAATCTGTCGATCGCGGAAGTTGGCTGAACGGCAGCCAGACGTCAATTTAGCCGGGCCCTGCGGGCATACCCCATGAGACGGGGTCCCACGGGCCTGTAGGGATTTTCCGATGAGGATGAGTTGAGCGCGCGCAACGGAAGGTGCGCTTCAGCAGGCGCGAGCGTGGCCTGTCAAGCGGATGCGCCTGTGCGGGTTGTCGCGCCGCGCTCCCGAACTGGGACCGGCACCGCGGCTGCTCCTGGAGCCGTTGTCCGGCCTGTCGCCCACCTGACCCTTGGAAGGGCTGGGTTCGGGTTTGTGGGCATGAAGGGTATCGCTGCTTTTCATGGAGGTCTCCTGGGCTTGCAGTCTCTTGCCGGCGTTACCGCTAATCCGGCCCGCCTGCCGCGAGGGTGCGCAAAGGGGGTGCGCAGAGTCTGTTGACTTCACTGTAAAAGCCGCGCGGCACGGCCGCTGTAGGCAATGCCTGCCCATAGCGTAGGAAACGGCCTACAAATCTAGGCGGGAGGCCGCGCCGGGGAGCGCACGTGCTCGGGCCGCACGCCCACACCCACCGCATAAGCCGGCAGCGCCTGCAGCAGCGGCCAGCGGCGCATCAGCTTCAATGGCCAGGGCAGCGCCATGGGCGGGGCCTCGCTGCCGCGCGCCGCCAGCACCGGGCTCAGCACGCGGTTCTGGATGGCCACCTGCGCCGCCTGCGTGAGCCGGGTCGGCAGCAGGCGCCGCTTTTCCACCCGCGCCAGGAAAGGCGTCAAGGCCGCCGTGCCCACACGCACATCGGCCAGCGGCTGCGCCAGCGTGTTGGCCGCCGCCACCGCATCCTGCACCGCCAGGTTGATGCCCACGCCGCCCACCGGCGACATGGCATGCGCGGCGTCGCCTATACACAGCAGGCCGGGCCTGTACCAGCGCTCCAGCCGGTCCACCGTCACGCTCAGCAGCTTGATGTCGTCCCAGCTTGCCAGCGCGTCCATGCGGCCCGCGAACAGCGGCGCCACTTTCACCATGTCGGCCCTGAAGGCCTCCAGCCCGCGCGCGCGCACGGCCTCAATGCCGCCCTTGGGAATCACATAGGCGCACTGCCAGTAGCTGCCGCGGTCAATCATGGCCAGGAAAATGCCGGTGGTGATGCGCCCGCCCGTGGTGGACGGATCCCCCGGCAGCTTGGGCAGCCGCATCCAGAGCACGTCGATGGGCGCGCCCAGGTCGCGCACCACCAGCCCGGCGGCGGCGCGCACCGTCGAGCGCCGGCCGTCGGCGCCAATGACCAGGTCCGCCCTCACCTCCAGGGAGCCGTCCGGCGTCGCGACATGCACGCCCGTCACCGTGCCGCCCTCTTCGCTCAGCCCCGTGACTTCGGCGTTCTGCAGCAAGCGAAAACCCGGGTAGAGCTCGGCCTCGTCCCGCACGAAATCCAGGAACTCCCACTGCGGCATCATCGCGATGAACTGGCAGCGTATGCGCAGGCGCTTGAAGCTGGCGAGCACCACCTGGGTGTCGCCGACGATTGCACGCAGTTCGCTGACCTCCTCGTGCGGACGCGCCAGGAATTTGTCCAGCAGTCCCAATTCGTGGATCACCTGCAGGGTGGACGGATGCACGGTGTCGCCGCGAAAGTCGCGCAGGAAGTCGGCATGCTTTTCAAGCACCAGTACGTCTACGCCGGCGCGTGCCAGCAGCAGGCCCAGCATCATGCCGGCCGGGCCGCCGCCGGCAATGCAGCAGCGGACCTTGAGAACTTCGGCCATGGTGTCTCCCTCGGGAAAAAGTCTCCCGACCTTATCGAAGCTTGCCGCGCAGTGCAAGCGCGGAACTGGCGCTCAAGCCGGCGGCGCGGGGGCCGGGCCCGGTTTCAGGCCTGCACCCGCAGAAGTGCCGGATGTAGCGCCGGCATTGACCTCATCGTGCTCATCGTGGTTGTGGCCGTCGTCGTCAATGGCCTGCCGGGCATGGTGGGCGTGGCGGGGGTCTTTGGGGCTGATTTCGGGAAATGGCTTGACGACCGGCTGGTGCAACAGCTCGGCGCCCTCGGGGCTGGTGTCTATCGGCATGTCGGTTCTCCTTGCAGCAGTCAAACCCTGCAGGAAACCCGGAAGCGGGTGTCCTGCCTGCGTTGCGCATTTCCTGTGCGCTTGATGACACTACACCGGTTTCGATTTCATTGCCGGCAGCGCTTTTTTCGCCTATATCACCGTCATTGGCATGGGCGTGGTCTGCACCTCGCCCGGGTCCGGCGGCGTGTCCAGAGGCGGCAGCGGCTCGGGCGGCGGCGTGTTGGGATTGGTGGCCACGGACTAGCGCTCTTTTTTTCCGGCCTTGCGTGGCAGGTCGCGGATCATGGCCTCGCCTTTTTTGTCGCGCCCGTCGGAGGGAAGGTCATCCTCCAGCGTTGGCTCGGGCTCCTCATTGCCGGGGCGCTTGTGTGCGCCGGCACGGGGCTGCGCCGCTTCGGCTTTCGGAGACCGGGCTTTGGTGATCTGGGCCGGCTCGGCCGGCAGCGTGTGCGCCGGCTCGTCGGGCGAGCCCGTCCCCAGCGGGACGCCGCCGTCAGGTGAATGGCCGGGTTTGCGACTCATCACAAACCCACCAGCATGAGTGGCAAGTCGTGGGTGGCCAGCGCAGCGGCGGCCGCCATGCTGGCGAAGACCGTGATGAAGAACGCGATATAGGCCGCCGCACGCGGGCGACGAACAATGCGCGGTTTGTGCTGCGACGCTTTGCGGGGCGGCCAGCCGGTGCCAAAGGCAGTCGACGGGCGGAAGGCACTGGAAACCGTGGTGGGTTCTGAATGAAAGTTCATGGCGGGCCTGCCTTTGCACAAGGGATAGTGGGCTGGGAAGATTGCCAGCTTTATCTTCCCGCCACGCCCCAAACCGGCCTATAGGCCGCCAAGCCATGGGCTTGTCAGGCGCCGTCTTACAGCAGCGCCGCCGGGCCGGAAACCCTCAATGGTGATGCGCTATCCCGCTGATCAGCGTGACCAGGCCTATGCCTATGGCCAGCCAGGCGATCTGCGCCACGGTTTCACGGGCGGTCACGCGTTTTTGCAGTTGCGGGATCAAGTCGGCCAGCGCGACATAGATAAAGCTGCTCGAGGCCATGATCAGGAAAAACGGCAGGTAGTCATAGAGCTGGTCGACCAGCGCGTAGCCGACCACGCCGCCCAATGCCGTCACCGCGCCCGCCAGCGACACCTTGATGAGGGCGGCGCGCCGGTTGTTCGAGGTCTGGCGCAGCACCACCAGGTCGCCCATATGGTGGGGCACCTCATGCACCAGCACCGCCAGCGCGGCGACCACGCCCAGCCGCAGGTCCGCCATAAAGGCCGAGGCGATCAAAATGCCGTCGCCGAAGGCATGCACGCTGTCGCCGGCCAGCACGGCCCAGCCGCCGGTGCGGGCTTCGCCATGCCCATGCCCATGGGCGTGGCCGTGGTGGCTATGCGCGGCATGCACGTGCCCGGTGTGGTCATGCTGGGCATGCGCCGCCGCTTCGGGGCCATGGTGCTCGCCGCCGTGGTGCTCATGGCCGTGGTGCCAGAGCTCGGCCTTGTCGAGCAGAAAAAAGAACACCAGCCCCACCAGCAAGGTGGCGAACAGTTCCTTGGCGCCGGCCTGGCTTTCAAAGGCCTCGGGCAGCAGGTGCATAAAGGCCGTGGCCAGCAGCGCGCCGGCGGCCAGGCTCAGCATGTGCTGGGTGTAGCGGGCCAGCACGCCAAAGCTCAGCAAGGCCGCCAGCCACACGCTGCCTATGCCGGCGGCCAGGGTTCCCATCAAGATTGCTAGCAAAGTCATAGCTACATATGCTCGTATTGACTGGGCCGAAGCCCAAATTGATCAGCCCATGCCTGCAGGGGCACCCAGGAGGTTACACCACAGACGACAAAACCCCGGGCGCAGCATTCAATGCCAGCGGCCGGGGTTGTTTTTATCTTATCAAGCCTGTCAAGAGGGGCTGGCATAAAAAAGCCGCCAGCCCTCTCGGGCTCGGCGGCTTGCAGCTTGGCGGGGTCGAATTAAGCGACGCCGTGGGACTTGAACCATTCGAGTGCACGCTTGAATCCGTCTTCGGCCGCATCCTTGCGGTAGCTGGGCCGGTAGTCGGCATGGAAGGCATGGGGGGCCTGCGGGTACACCACAAACTCGGAGGCGGCTGCCGCCTTGTTGCCCTTGGCGCCGGCTTCGGCCAGTGCGTCCTTCATCTGGTTGACGGTGGTCAGCGGGATGCCGCCGTCCTGGCCGCCGTACAAACCGAGCACCGGCGCCTTCAGGCCTGCCGCGAGGTCCAGCGGGTGCTTGGGCGTGAGCGCCGAGGGCTGGCCGACCAGGCGGCCGTACCAGGCCACGCCGGCCTTGACGTTCTTGCTCTGCTCGGCATACAGCCAGGTGATGCGGCCGCCCCAGCAAAAACCGGTGATGCCGACTTTTTTGGTGTTTCCGCCATTGGCGCCCGCCCACTTCACCGCGCCGTCCAGGTCGGCCATGACCTGTTCGTCGGGCACCTTGGAGACGACTTCGGCCATGAGCTTGGCCATTTCGTTGTATTTGCTGGGGTCGCCCTGGCGCGCGTAAAGCTCGGGGGCGATGGCCAGGTAGCCGGCCTTGGCGAAGCGCCGCGCGGTGTCGGCGATGTATTCGTGCACGCCGAAGATTTCCTGGATCACCAGCACCACCGGCAAGTTGGTCTTGCCGGCGGGCGCCGCGAAAAACGCGGGCACCTTGAAGCCGTTGACCTCGTAAGTGGCCTCGCCGGTCTTCAGGCCTTCCGAGGAGGTCTTGATGGCGGTCTGCGCCATGATGGGCATGGCGGTGGCGGCATAACCGACACCCAGGGCCGTTTTGAGCGCGGTGCGGCGGCTGGCGCCGGCTTCGGTGCTACGCCCGGGCAGCAGCGCATCGAAGTCTTTTTTCTGGTCGTGTTCAAGCATGGCGGTTTCCTCACAGATAGTTGTTGGGAGAGAAAGGCAAACAGTCGGAGTCTATGCGGCCCCGGAAGTTCTTGCCACCGCGGGGCGATGGCACGGTGTTTTCCCTTGCCCCGCCCCCTCACTTCAATTCACTTCAGCGCCCCGGCCCTCAGACGATCTTGACGCTGAGCTCCGGCAGGCCGTCGATATGGCATTCGATGACGTCGCCCTTGACCACCGGGCCGACGTTTTCAGGCGTGCCTGAATAAATGATGTCACCGGGGAAGAGCTCAAAGGCCTCGGACAGCTTGGAGATCTGCTCGGCCACCGACCAGATCATGTGGTTGAGCGTGGCCTGCTGCTTGACCTGGCCGTTGACCTTGAGCCAGATCGCGCCCTTGGTGTAGTGGCCGGTCTGCGCCACCTTGTGGATGGGGCCTATGGGGGCCGACATGTCAAAGCTCTTGCCGATTTCCCAGGGTTTTTTCTGGTCGCCCATACCGCGCTGCAAATCGCGCCGCGTCATGTCCAGGCCCAGCGCGTAACCGTAGACCCGATCCAGCGCCTGGTCCATGGGGATGTTGCGCCCGCCCTTGGCCAGTGCCGCCACCAGTTCGACCTCATAGTGGTAGTTCTTGGTCAGCGTGGGATAGGGATGGTCGGCCACCTTGCCGGGCGGCACCACCTGGATGGCGTCGGTCGGCTTCTGGAAAAAGAAAGGCGGCTCGCGGTTAGGGTCCGAGCCCATCTCGATCGCATGGGCCGCGTAGTTGCGGCCTATGCAGTAGATGCGGCGCACCGGGAACATTTCGGTGCTGCCCGCAATGGGGATGTAGGTCCCGGCCACCGCGAAGGGCGTGGCCGGCGCATTGGCCGCCGTGCCGGGCGTGGCGCAGCCGACGACCGCGCCTGTCGCCATCAGGGCGCCTGTTTGAAGAATTCCGCGTTTGTTCATGTCTGGTTGTGTCATAGGTGTCTCCTGGATTGATAAAAGCTGGAGCTTGTTGTCGGCATTTTTCTCCAACCGTAAAGCTTAGGGCGGACACGGCTTTCCCAGGCGGACGCAATTACGCATTTACCGGACGATTCAATGCAGCGGTGTTGCGCCGCAGCACGCCTCAGGCTGTACCGGAGATCTTGGCCCGTACGCTATCGCGATAAGCCTTGGGTGTCTGGCCAAAACGCTGGCGAAAGCGCCGCGCGAAATAAGCCTCGTCGGCAAAACCCGAGGCATGAGCGATGCTGGCGATGCGCTGGCTGCTGTGCGCCAGCTGTTCCTGCGCGAACTCCAGCCGCCGTTCGGTCACCAGGTCGGTGAAAGTTTTGCCGGTTTCCTTCTTGAGTAAGTGGGCGAGGTAATTGGGCGACAGAAAGGCCGCCGCCGCCGCATCGGCCAGCGTCACCTCGCCGGCCAGGTGCTCGCGGATATAGCGCACCGCACGCTGCAGGCTGGCGCGCCGGCTGCCTTGCTGCGCCTGGCTGGCCGAAAAGCGCAGCAGGTCGGCTTCATACTTGCGGCAGACCAGGCCTATCAACTGCAGCATCAGGCCGCGGATCATCTCAATGGAGCCGAAGCGCCGGTGCGCGTTTTCAAACGCGAGTTTTTTCAGCAGCGCCTCGATCTCGGGAAACTCATCCTCGGAAAAATAGAAGTCGGCGTATTCCTGGAACAGGAATGGCGCCAGCTCGGGCGCGCGCGTCAAGGGCACGTCCTCCAGGTCCAGCGGGTCCACGTCCAGGCCGGGCCGCAAAAACTGCTGCGACATATTGATGATGACGTAGCGCGAACCCTCGGGATGCGGTATCACATGCACGCGGTAAGGCAGGATAAAACTCAGGTAGCCGCGGCGGAAAGGCCGCACCGTGCCGGCCACGTTCTGCTCGGTGTCGCCCTGCAGGCTGATCTGGATCTGGAAATACTCGTGCCGGTGCGGGCGCAACAGCGGCGGCCGCACCAGCTGGGACCGGATGTCGAAGTCCAGGTGGTCGGCCCGCTCGGACATGCCGTAGGTCTTGATGTCTGCCATGGGCCGTATTCTCGGGCCTGCACCTTTCCCCGCCCTTCCCATCGTTGTTTCTTTTCCTCATCTGTAATTTCTGTCTTGACAGAAATTACAGACAGCATATAGTCGGAGCCATGGAACTCAGCCCCGTCGCCCGCAAATTTGTCGTCCATTGGGGAGAAATGGGCACCGCCTGGGGCGTGAACCGCACCGTCTCGCAAATCCACGCCCTGCTCTTCTTCCATGGCCGCCCGCTGCATGCCGAGGACATCGCCGACACCCTGGCCGTTGCGCGCTCCAATGTCAGCACCAGCCTCAAGGAACTGCTGAACTGGAACCTGATACGCGCCACCCACGTTTTGGGCGACAGGCGCGACTATTACGAAACCTCGCTGGACGTCTGGGAGCTGTTCCGCACCGTGGTGCGCGAGCGCAAAGAGCGCGAATACGATCCGACGGTGCGTATGTTGCGTGAACTCGTCAAAGACCAGGGCTTCGAAGCCGAGCCCGCCGACGCGCAGGACCGCGTGCGTGAAACCCTGAGGCTGATGGAATCGCTGGGCCTGTGGGCCGACGAGATGCTGCGCCTGTCGCCCAACACGCTTGAAAAAGTGCTGCGCATGGGTGCCAGCGTGCAGAAGTTCGTGCGCGGCGACAGCGACGCCAAGCCCATGGACCCTTCGGAGTTGCTGCCGCCCACCTTCTGAAAGGCCGGCCGGCTTTTTTTTGGTTATGAATTTCTGTTTGTACTGAAATTTCTAAAGGAGAGAAATATGACTGCCATTCACTCAGCAACGCAAGCCGTCAGCAGCCCAGGCAACACCCGCTACGACAGCCTTAAAGCCAGCATGGACCCGGCCATCTACCCGCTGACCCTGTACTACGAATCGGCCTGCCCGCTTTGCAATGCCGAAATGAGCAACCTGATGCTGCGCAACACCGAAGGCCATCTGCGCTTTGCCGACGTCTCGGCGCCGGACTTTTCCGGGCCACCCGCGGGCACGACGATGCAGGACTTGCTGGAGCTGATCCACGCCCGCAGGGCCGACGGCCGCGTGCTCAAGGGCGTGGAGGTGTTCCGCCTGGCCTACGAGGCGGTCGGCCTGGGCTGGGTCAGCAACGCGATGCGCTTGCCGCTGCTGCGCCCCTTCGCGGAATGGAGCTACCCCGTACTGGCACGCAACCGCCACCGCATCCCGCGCGGCCTGGTGCGCCTGATGTTTGAAGGCGCCGTGCGGCGCGCGGCCGAACGCTCGGCCGCAGCCCGCTGCGACTCCGCCAGTTGCTCGCGTTAAACAAAGTTCTTCAAACCAAGAAAGGAAACACCCATCATGGAAGCGCATCTCGATGCCACCCTGTTTTTTGTCTCGCTGCTGGTCGCGGTGGTCGGCCCCATTGTGGCGATCAGCTACCTCCAGCCCATCCTCTACAAGGTGCTGCGCATGCTATGCGACGCGGACGGCGGCGCGGAGTTCTGGATACGCTGCGCCTACCTGCTGGCAGTGTCGGGCACGCTGCTGCTGACGCTGAGTTTCGGCGAATTCAGCGACCGCAGCAGCGCCATCGACGCGATGCGGCGCTCGCTGTGGCTGGTGATGGCAGGCGTGTTCGCCACCGTGGCCATCATCTCGCGCAATGTCTGGACGCAGGTGCGCCAATGGATAGCGGCAAAGGAACTGGCCGCCCACGTGCAGAGTGCCCAAGCCGCCGCGCCGGCCACACCGTCCGCCGCTGCCGGCGGCACGCCCTGAAGGCGAGCGCACATCGCAAGACCGGACTGCACGAGGAGGCCAAGCCATGTCTCTGGATATCGATACAAGCCGCACCGCAGCCAGCGCAAGGCCCAGGCCCACGCAAGTCCGCTGGGATGACCTTGTGGCCTTGCGGCCCCGCCAGGTCGTGCTGAACCTGGGCCTTTCCGCGCCCTGGCTGGCAGGCTCGCTGTGGGCCGCGCAGCAAGACCTGTATTGGCTGGCGATGCCGCTGTCGGCGGCCTTCTTTCTGACCGCGTTGCGCCAGGCCCACGATAGCTACCACGCCAGCATAGGCGTGCCGCGCCGCTGGCTGGACGCGGTGCTGCTGATGTTGACCCTGGGCATGCTGTGCTCCACCCACGCCATACGCCACACCCATCTGGCGCACCACCGCAACCCGCTGGGAGAAGGCGACGAGGAAGGCGGCTGGGCACGGCAAGCCGGCTGGCGCGCCCTGCTGCTGGGCCCGCTGTTCAGCATCCGCACCCACGCGCAGGCGTTGCGCGATGGCAGCCCACGCACGCGTCGCTGGGTATGGGCGGAGCTAACATTGATCGCCGCAGTCTGGCTGTCCGCCATCGCGACCGAGCAGGCCTGGCTGCGCTACCACGTGGTGGCGATGATGGGCTCCAACGCCTTGGTCGGATTTTTCGCCGTGTGGAGCGTGCACCATGGCTGCGACGCCGGCGGCGTGTTCGCGCGCACCGAACGGCGCGCCTGGGTCAACCGCTTGACCGTGAACCTGCTGTACCACGTCGAGCATCACCTCTACCCCGCCGTGCCGGCCAATCATTTGCCCATGCTGGCCACTCGGCTGGATGCGGTCGCGCCGGAATGGACGCGAATCAGGGTGTTGGAACGGGCTGGACAAGAGGCCCGTGTGGCCCGGTGCGCTTAATGCGCCTTGTCCCAGTTCGGCCCTACGCCAATTTCAGCGAGCAGCGGCACCTTCAAATCCGCCACACCGGCCATCAGGCGCGGGATCTCGGTGCGCACCCATTCGACTTCGGCCTCGGGCACCTCGAACACCAGTTCGTCATGCACCTGCATGATCATCTTGGTGGCGCGTTTCTCTTCATCGAGCACCTGCTGCACCTTGTTCATGCTGAGCTTGATCAGGTCGGCCGCCGTGCCCTGCATGGGCGCATTGATGGCCTGGCGTTCCGCGGCCTTTTTGCGCGGGCCGTTGCCGCCGTTGATTTCCGACAGGTAGAGGCGCCGGCCGAAGACGGTCTCCACGAAATGGTTTTTCTGGGCGAACACCACGGTCTCATCCATGTAGTTCTTGACGCCGGGGTAGCGCTGGAAGTATTTGTCGATATAGGCCGCCGCGGCCTTGGTCTCTATGCCGAGGTTGCGCGCCAGGCCGAAGCTGCTCATGCCGTAGATCAGGCCGAAGTTGATGACCTTGGCATAACGGCGCTGCTCGCTGCTGACCTGCTCCAGTGCCACGCCGAAGACCTCGGCGGCCGTGGCGCGGTGCACGTCCAGGCCGTTGGTGAAGGCGCTGAGCAGCGCTTCGTCGCGGCTGATGTGCGCCATGATGCGCAGCTCGATCTGCGAATAGTCGGCGCTGGCGATCACGCTGCCGGGCGGCGCGATGAAGGCCTCGCGCACGCGGCGGCCTTCCACGGTACGGATGGGGATGTTCTGCAGGTTGGGGTCGTTGCTCGACAGCCGCCCGGTGACCGCCACGGCCTGCGCATAGTGGGTGTGCACACGGCCGGTGCGCGGCAGCGCCAGTTGCGCGAGCTTGTCGGTGTAAGTGCCCTTGAGCTTGCTCAGCGAGCGGTGCTCCAGCAGCTTGGCGGGCAGCGGGTAGTCTTCGGCGAGTTTTTCGAGCACCTCTTCATCGGTGCTGCGCGCGCCGCTGGGGGTCTTCTTGATGACCGGCATGCCGAGCTTGTCGAAGAAGATTTCGCCGAGCTGCTTGGGGCTGCCCAGGTTGAAGGGCTGGCCGGCAATCTCGTAGGCCTCTGTTTCAAGCTGGATGATGCGCTGGCCCAGTTCATGGCTTTGCGCGGCCAGGGTGGGCGCATCGATCATCACGCCGTTGCGCTCTATGCGGTACAGCGTTTCGCTGCTCTGCATTTCCAGTTCGTAGATAAAGCGCAGCTTCTCGTTGGCCTGCAACTGCGGCCACAGTACGCGGTGCACATCCAGGGTCTGGTCGGAGTCTTCGCACGAATATTCAGCGGCCTTGGCGATGTCGACCTGGTTGAACTTGATCTGGTGCGCGCCCTTGCCGCACAGGTCTTCGTAATTGATGCCGCTGCGGCCCACGTGTCGCTCGGCCAGGCTGGCCAGGCCGTGCGGCTTGTGCACTTCCAGCACATAGCTTTGCAGCATGGTGTCGTGCGCATAGCCCTGTACCTCGATGCCGTGGTTCGCGAACACATGGCGGTCGTATTTGACGTGCTGGCCCAGCTTGGACCTTGCCGGGTTTTCCAGCCAGGGCTTGAGGCGGGCCAGCACCTCGTCACGCGGCAATTGCGCGGGCGCGTCGGGGTAGTCGTGCGTGAGCGGAATGTAGGCCGCCTCGCCGGGCTTGACGCTAAAGCTCAGGCCGACGATTTCCGCCAGCATTTCGTCGAGCGAGGTGGTTTCTGTGTCCAGCGCGACGAGTTCGGCCGCCTCAATTTTGGCCAGCCAGCGGTCAAAGGCCTCCCAGGTGAGCACCGTGTCGTAATTGAGGTTGCTGGTGCGCTGGGCCGGCGGTGTGTCGGTCAGGGGCGCTTCGTCAAACAGGCCCGGCGAATCCGAGCGGCCACCCGAACCGCCCGCCGGCGCGGGTTTGTGCCGGCCCTCGGGCCCGGCAGGCAATTCGGCGGGCATGCTTTCGATCTCGATCTGCTTGACCAGTCCCTTGAAGCCGTATTTTTCGTAAAAGGCTTTCAGGGCTTCGGTCTGCTGCCCGCCCATGGCAATCGCGTCCAGGGCGGGCAGGCCGTCTATGTATTCGTCCAGCTCGCAGTCTTTCTTGATGGTCAGCAGTTCCCGGCCCTTGGGCAACCAGTCCAGCGACTGGCGCAGGTTCTCGCCGACCACGCCCTTGATCTCGCCGGCGCGCGCCACCAGCGCGTCCAGCGAGCCGTATTCGAGCAGCCATTTGACGGCGGTCTTGGGACCGACCTTGGGCACGCCGGGCACATTGTCGACCGCGTCGCCGACCAGGGCCTGGTAATCGATCATCAGCCGCGGCGGCACGCCGAATTCGGCCTCGACGCCGGCCACGTCCCGACGCCGGTCGTTCATGGTGTCGATGACGGTGATGTTTTCGTCGACCAGCTGGCTCAAGTCCTTGTCGCCGCTGGAAATAATCACCTCAATGCCCTGACTGGATGCCAGGCAGGCCAGTGTGCCGATCACGTCGTCGGCCTCCACGCCGGGAACGTCCAGCACCTTCCAGCCCAGCAGGCGCACCACCTCATGGATGGGCTCGACCTGGCTGCGCAGGTCGTCGGGCATGGGCGAGCGCTGGGCTTTGTAGTCGGGGTAGAGCGCGTCGCGGAAGGTCGGCCCCTTGGCGTCGAACACGCAGGCGGCGAAGTCGGCGCGCACATCCTTGCGCAGCTTCTGCATCATGTTGACCATGCCGCGTATGGCGCCTGTGGCCGGGCTGGCCGGGTCGCCCGGGTTGGCGCGCAGGTCGGGCATGGCGTGGAAGGCGCGATACAGGTAGCTGGAGCCGTCCACCAGCAGCAGCGTTTTTTTGTCGGTACTCATGGGGCCTGATTGTCGGGGATATCGGCCCGGCCCCGCCGGGGGCGCCACAAGCGCCGCGAACCGTCCCCGGCAAACGGCTTTTGCCTACACGGGCAGCCTCTTTATTACGACAGGGCAGGGCTTTGTCGCCCAGCCGCCGCAGGCCTACAATGCAGGCATGAACCACGCTTTACGCCTCCTTATCGCTGCAGCCGCAGCGCTGCCGCTGGCCGCGGCCATGGCCCAGGCACCCGCGCAAAACGCCGCGCCGCCCGCCAAGGCGGAGGCCGCCGCGCCGGCCCCTTCGGGACGCCCCGACCAGGCCATCAAGCGCATACGCACCGAAGATGCCGGCACCCGCATCGACGAATTGCGCGTGGGCGGCGAAACCCAGCAGATCACCGTGCAACCCAAGACCGGTGGCGCGGCCTATGAAGTCAAGCCCGCCGAAGGCGCCAGGGGCTCCGCGCCCGGCTCCACCAGCAACGACACCAACGGTTCGCGCGTCTGGAATGTGCTGAAGTTCTGACCGCCCAATTTCCATACACAACTCCAAGAATTCCAGGGCTCAGTTTCAGGCATGGCCGTATACACCGAAGTCTCGTTTGACGAGGCTGCAGCGTTCTTGAACGCCCTGAATCTGGGGCAGCTGCAGAACATCAAAGGTGCCGCGGGTGGCATCGAAAACACCAATTACTTTGTGGACACCGACCAGGGCCAGTATGTGCTGACCCTGTTCGAGCGCCTGAGCTTTGAGCAACTGCCCTTTTACCTGCACCTGATGCAGCACCTGGCGGCGCACGGCATCCCCGTGCCCGACCCGGCGGGGGATACCAAAGGCAACATCCTCCACGAGCTCAAGGGCAAGCCCGCCTCGGTGGTCAGCAAGCTGCGCGGCCACAGCGAACTCGCGCCCACGGCGGCGCACTGCACCGGCGTGGGCGAGGCGCTGGCGCGCATGCACCTGGCAGGCCTGGACTACCCACGCCGCCAGCCCAACCTGCGCGGTCTGGAATGGTGGAACGAAACGGTGCCGGTGGTGCTGCCCCACCTCACGCCCGAACAGAGCAGCCTGATCCTGGGCGAGTTGGCCTACCAGAACCATGTGGCGGCTTCTTCCGCTTGCCGCAGCCTGCCGCAAGGCGTGGTGCATGCCGACCTGTTCCGCGACAACGTGATGTTCGAGGACGGCAAACTCACCGGCTTTTTTGATTTCTACTTCGCCGGCTGCGACACCTTTTTGTTCGACATCGCGGTCTGCCTCAACGACTGGTGCATAGACCTGGCCACGGGCGCCAAGGATGACGAGCGCTCCGCGGCCTTCCTGGCGGCCTACCAGGCGGTGCGCCCGCTGACCGCGCAGGAACGCCAGCTGCTGCCGGCCATGCAACGCGCCGGCGCCCTGCGCTTCTGGCTGTCCCGGCTGTGGGATTTGCATTTGCCGCGCGAAGCCGCCGTGCTCAAGGCGCACGACCCCAGCCACTTCGAGCGTGTGCTGCGCGAGCGGCTTGCGCGGCCTTACCTTCTTTAAGTACCTTCTTTAAGTCCCGTGGGCGCGCCGGGCAGTGCCCGCCGGTTTGAGGCACACTGCCCCTGCAGTCCCTGCCCGGCTCCTCCCTGGCAACCCTTCCCGAAGTCCCGAAGACCATGAAACTCAATATCGTTCCCGCGAGCACCGGCATCACCTGGGTCAAGCTGGGCGTCAAAACCTTTTTGCAGCAGCCGCTGGCCATGTCGGGCCTGTTCTTCCTCTACATGGCGGTGGGGACGTTGCTGTCGCTGTTGCCGGTGCTGGGGCTGATCCTCGCCTTCATGATCGTGCCGGCCGCCACGCTGGGCCTGATGGCCGCGACGCAGGAAGCCCTCAAAGGCAAATTTCCCATGCCCACGGTGCTGGTCAGCGCTTTCCGCGCGGGCCGCCAGCGCATGCGCGCCATGCTGGTGCTGGGCGCTCTCTATGCCGCGGCCTGCCTGCTGATCGTGATGGTGGTGCCCTTTCTGGTCGATGCGCCGCCCTTGCCGGCCGCCGCGCCCGCAACAGCCGAGGCCGGCCGCGAAGCCATGATGGCGCCGCAATTCCAGCTGACCATGCTGGTCACCATGCTGCTCTACCTGCCGGTCTCACTGCTGTTCTGGCATGCGCCGGCGCTGGTCCACTGGCACGGCATTTCACCGGTCAAAAGCCTGTTTTTCAGCTTTGTCGCCTGCATACGCAACGCGGGCGCCTTCCTGATGTACGGCCTGGGCTGGTTCGCCGTGTTCCTGGGCATAGGCATTGTGCTGAGCATCATCAC
This sequence comes from Polaromonas sp. CT11-55, assembly GCF_047303325.1. Lineage (NCBI taxonomy): Bacteria > Pseudomonadati > Pseudomonadota > Betaproteobacteria > Burkholderiales > Comamonadaceae > Polaromonas > Polaromonas sp. CT11-55. Next base: position 124,875 of record NZ_JBKBEX010000005.1, read on the forward strand.
CGGCCTGACGGGCAGCGCCACCCTGATGGCCGCGGCCATGATGCCGCTGGCGCTGCTGATGGCAGCCATGTTTTCCACCTCGATTTACTTCACGTTTCGTGATAGCTTCGTGGCCACGCCACCCGACGATTCGACGGGGAGCGCTGAGGACGCCAATAACACCGAAAACCCCTGACGACCCCACCGGAGATTTTTCATGACCCAGCACCAGTTGCAAGGCCGTAGCGAAAAAGAGATTTTGTGGTTTCAAAGACGTGACACGCTCAAGGCCGCCGCGGCCTGGGTCGCCATGGGCGGCTTGCCCGCCGCCATGGCCCAGCAGCGCAGCAATATCGTCGAACTCCGGGGCGACGCCCTGCTCAACGGCAGCCGGCTGCAGAACGGCCAGACCATCATGACCGGCGACCAGATACAGACCGGGCCGGGCTCCAACCTGATGTTTGTCATCGGCAACTCGGCGTTCCAGGTGCGCGAGAACTCGATGATGACGGTGGAGCGCGGCAGCTCGCTCAACACCGTGAGCCTGCTGCGCATGATCACCGGCGCGGTGGTCAGTGTCTGGGGCAAGGGCAGCAGCCGCTCCATCGTCATGCCCACCCTGACGGCCGGCATACGCGGTACCGGCGTGTATGCCGAGGTGTTCGCCGACCAGGACAATCGCAGCTATTTCTGCAACTGCTACGGCACGGTCGACATGGAGTCGAACGGTGAAAAAGTGCTCTCGCAGTCCAACTACCACCAGTCCTTCTGGGGAGAGGTAGCGCCCAGGGACGGCCGCCGGCTGACGCCCGCCAATGCCATCAACCACAGCGACGAGGAACTGGAATTCCTGGCCGGCCTGGTCGACCAGCGGACCGCCTGGCAGATCGCCGGCAAAAGGGGCGTGAAGGACGGCCGGGGCTACATGGACCCGCAGCCGGGTCAGATGCACCCGGCACAAATGCCGGCGGTCCGCTAGCCTGCAGGCCAAGAGCCGCTCACAAAACCCAGCGAAGCGGTCCTGGCTAGGCGCGCCGCCGCAGACAGTGCTTAGGGCCTGTGAGCCCTGTGTTTGCAAGATGCGTTGCGAGTCAAAAAGGCCTTGAGCAAGGCGCAAAACGCAGACGGGGCGAGCCCCGTCGAGGCTTTGCAACGCCGCGCAAGGCCTTTTTGGTCGCAACCCGGAGGGAATGGGGTGAAAACGGCGCCACTCGGCGTTGCGCTCCTAGCCCAGACGCCCGGTCTGGGCGTCGTCGCGCGCCTTGATTGGCGCCGTTTTCACCCCATTCGCATTTGCAAACACAGGGCTCACAGGCCCTGGCACGGCAAGGCGGCGCAACAACGCCAGGAGGGTTTTGTGAGTGGCTCTAGACGACGGTCAGCTTGGCCACACTCAAGGCCAGCCACTTCACGCCGTGACGCGTGAAGTTGATTTGCGCGCGCGCATCGTCGCCGCTGCCTTCGAGCATCATCACCTTGCCTTCGCCGAACTTGGCGTGGAACACTTCCATGCCGGCCTTAAGCCCGTGCGAGGGCGCGGCCTTCTGCGGCGGCACCGGCGGATTGGCAAAGCGCTCGGAACTGCCGGCCTTGGACGAAAACACATTGCTGGCCCAGTCCTTGCGCCCGCCGCCCGCCTGGCCGCTGCCGCCCCAGGCGCCCGAGCCGCCCATGCCCGAGGCAAAACCCTGGTTTTTGGGCGTGATCCATTTGAGCGCGGCTTCTGGCAGCTCGTCAAAAAAGCGGCTCTTGAGGTTGTAGCGCGTCTGGCCGTGCAGCATGCGGGTCTGCGAATGGCTCAGGTACAGCCGCTTGCGCGCGCGCGTGATCGCAACGTACATCAAGCGGCGCTCTTCCTCCAGCCCGTCGCGGTCGCTCATGGAATTTTCGTGCGGGAAGATGCCGTCTTCCAGGCCGGTGATAAAGACGCAGTCGAACTCCAGTCCCTTGGAGGAATGCACCGTCATGAGCTGCACCGCGTCCTGGCCGGCCTGCGCCTGGTTGTCGCCGGACTCCAGCGCCGCATGCGTCAAAAAGGCCGCCAGTGGCGACAGCGTTTCGCCGGTTTCGGTGTCGGGCGCCAGGGCCTCGGGCAGGGGTTCGTCGAGCTGCGGCGCGGACGCATCCAGCCCCTGGCTGGCCGGCGATTGCGTGAGCCGCGCGCCCAGCTCGTCGACCGGCAGCGCCACCGCATCGCGGCCGAAGCCTTCCTGACTCACGAAGGACTCGGCAGCGTTGACCAGTTCGGCCAGATTCTCCAGCCGGTCCTGGCCTTCTTTTTCGGTTTTGTAGTGTTCCTCAAGCCCGCTGTGCTGCAGCACGAGTTCGATGATCTCGCGCAGGCTCAGGCCGCTGGTCTGCTCGCGCATCACGTCGATCTTGGCCACAAAGGCGCCCAGATTGGCGCCGGCCTTGCCGGCCACGGCGCTCACGCCGTCGTAGAGCGAGCAGCCCGCGGCGCGCGCGGTGTCCTGCAGCTGCTCTATGCTGCGCGCGCCTATGCCGCGCGGCGGGAAGTTGACGACGCGCATAAAGCTGGTGTCGTCGCGCGGGTTCTCCAGCAGGCGCAGGTAGGCGAGCGCGTGCTTGATTTCGGCGCGCTCGAAAAAGCGCAGGCCGCCATAGACGCGGTAGGGCACGCCGGCATTAAAAAGCGCGGTTTCCATCACCCGGCTCTGCGCGTTGCTGCGGTAAAGCAGCGCGATCTCCTTGCGCTCCACGCCGCCCTGCACCAGCTGCTTGACCTCGTCGACGAACCACTGTGCCTCGGCGAAATCGCTGGTCGATTCATAGACGCGCACCGGCTCGCCGGGGCCGGCCTCGGTGCGCAGATTTTTGCCCAGGCGCTTGCTGTTGTGGCTGATCAATTCGTTGGCCGAGTCGAGGATGTTGCCGAAGCTGCGGTAGTTGCGCTCCAGCTTGATCTGGTGCTGCACCTCGAACTCGCGCACGAAGTCGGCCATATTGCCCACACGCGCGCCGCGAAAGGCGTAAATGCTCTGGTCGTCATCGCCGACCGCGATCACCGAGCCGCCGGGCATGGCCTGGCCGCCCTGGGCGGCATCTCCCTGCCCTGCCAGCATCTTGATCCAGGCGTACTGCAGCTTGTTGGTGTCCTGGAACTCGTCGATCAGGATGTGGCGAAAGCGACGCTGGTAGTGCTCGCGTACCGCCGCGTTGTCACGCAGCAGTTCGTAGCTGCGCAGCATGAGTTCGCCGAAATCGACCACGCCTTCGCGCTGGCACTGCTCTTCATAGAGTGCGTAAATCTCGACCTTCCTGCGGCCCTCTTCGTCGCGCACCTGCACGTCCTTGGCGCGCAGGCCGTCTTCCTTGTTGCCGGCGATGAACCACATCAGCTCCTTGGGCGGAAAACGCTCGTCGTCGATGTTGAACTGCTTGCACAGGCGCTTGATGGCCGAGAGCTGGTCCTGCGTATCCAGGATCTGAAAGCTCTGCGGCAGGTTGGCCAGCTTGTAGTGAGCGCGCAAAAAGCGGTTGCACAGGCCGTGGAAGGTGCCTATCCACATGCCGCGCACATTGACCGGCAGCATGGCCGACAGGCGCGCCAGCATTTCCTTGGCGGCCTTGTTGGTGAAGGTCACGGCCAGGATGCCGCCCGGCGAGACCTGGCCGGTCTGCAGCAGCCAGGCGATGCGCGTCGTCAAAACCCGGGTCTTGCCGGAGCCCGCCCCCGCGAGAATCAGGGCATGCGTGGGGGGCAAGGTGACTGCGGCCAGTTGCTCCGGGTTAAGATTTTGTAAGAGTGGGGAGGTTGGCGCGACTTCTGAGAACATCCCTCATTGTAGAAAGCCCCGATGAAACCATTTGTTCCCCGCCTTTCGGCCCTGCCCTTCACAGCGTTAATCGCCATCCTGATGGCACTGGCGGCCGGCCAGGCCAGGGCCCAGTCCTTTTGCGCCAGCGACGGCCAGCCCCGGCCCACGCAGCTCCTGGAACGTTTCATCAACGCCAATTGCGAAAGCTGCTGGGCCGACCCGGCCGCGCCCAAGGCCGCCGCCGGCCAGTTCGCACTGGACTGGGTGCTGCCCGGCGACAAGGGCGACGACGCACCGCTGTCGGCCGTGGCCGCCCGCGAGGCGCTGGACCGCCTGGCGGCGCTGCGCCAGAACCCGCCTGCGCAAACCCTGGCCAGCACCCTGCCGGTGCGCGGGCTGCAGGGCGCCACCCTGCGCGTGGCCCACGGCCTGCCGCTCAGCGGCTACCTGGGCACATCGATTGAGCTCAAACCCATTCCGGCCGCCGCCAAAGGCCGGCAGTGGACGGCCTGGCTGGCCCTGGTCGAAACCCTGCCTGCGGGTACCGAAGGCTCGGCGGTGGAGCGCAACCTGGTCAGGAATGTGATCCAGGTCCCCTGGGACGGCCGCAAGCCGCCCGCCAGGGGCGCACCCAATCGCTTCTTCGACGCGCGCTCCATGAGCATCGCGCAAGGCGCGAACCCCGAACGCATGCGGGTGCTGGGCTGGGTGGAGGACGGCAAGGGCCGGGTACTGGCTGCGGCGCAGTCCCGTTGCGCATCTTGAAAATAATTCGCGCCGCTTAACCCCTTTCTGCTGCGAGCCCCGTTTCAGGGTACATCGCCAACAAAAAGGGGATTTCAATGCCACTCGGCCACACCGGGCGCAGCGCCATACGTGTCCTTCAGGTTTTGGTTGCGGCCTGTCTCAGCCTCCAGGCGCTGGCCTCAAGCCCGACGCCACCACCGCCTCCCAGCATCAAATTCATGCCGCCGCCCGACTGGCGGCCACCGGCCATCGCCGTCAGCCACAACGCGGGCCAGCCCATACAGCTGCGCGCGGCTTCGGTGGAAGTCGACGTCTTCGGCGACCAGGCCCGCACCCGTGTCGAGTTGCGCCTCTTCAACCCCAACCCCCGCGTGCTCGAAGGCGAGCTGCAATTCCCGCTGCAGGAGGGCCAGGTGGTGACCGGCTTCGCGCTGGACGTCAACGGCCGGCTGCGCGACGCGGTGCCCGTGCCCAAAGCCAAGGGCCAGGAAATTTTTGAAGACATACGCCGCCGGCGCGTGGACCCGGGGCTGCTGGAAGCCGCGGCCGGCAACCAGTACAAGCTGCGCGTCTACCCCATCCCGGCCATGGGAGAGCGGCGCGTGGTGCTCAGCATCACTGAAACCCTTGCGCGCCAGCACGATGCCGGCGTGCTCAGGGTGCCGCTGGCCTTCGCCTCCACCGTCGGGCAGTTGCAAGTCAGTGTTCGCGCCCACGGCGCCTCCCGCCAGGATGTGCAGTTGGTGCAGGCGCCCGCTGGCACCGAGCTGAACGCCGGCGCCACCGGCATGGAGTTGGCCCTGCAGAAAAGCCAGTGGCAAGCGCCGCAGGGCCCCGCCGGCTGGCTGCAGCTCGCGCTGCGCCGCACCGGCAAGCCGCAAATCATGGTGGGCGAGACCGGCGGCAAGACTTTTTTTGCCGGACAGATCGATGTGCGCGACGAACCGGTGAGACGGCCCGTGCCTTCGCACATCGCGCTGGTGTGGGATGCGTCGGCTTCCGCTGCCGCGCAGGCCCGGGTGCTGCCGGTGCTGGAAGCTTATTTCCGCAAGCTCGGGCAACCCGTGAGGCTCAGCCTGCTGGTGGTGCGCAACAAGGCCGAAGCCGTGCGCAGCTTCACCGTGGCGCCGGGCCGCTTTGAGGAGCTGGCCGACGTGCTGCGCGCGGAGCCTTTCGATGGCTCCAGCAACTTCGATGACCTGCCGATTCCCGCCGACGTGGACACCACCCTGATGGTGACCGACGGCCTGATGACGGACGGCAAAAAAACCATTCACTACACCCCCACGGCACCGGTCATGGTGATCAACGGCGCGGCTTCCGCCGACATGGCGCGGCTGGCCCGGCTGGCCGACCGCACCGGCGGCGCGCTGGTGGATGCCGCCCTGCAATCGCCAGAAGAAGGTGCGCAGGCCATGCTGATGCACGGCTGGCGTATCGCGAAGCTGTCCAGCCTGTCCGCACGGCAGCTCGTGGCACCAACAACACGCGTGAGTCAAGGCCGCATTTCGGTGGCCGGCGAGCTACTGGACAGCCAGGCCCGCATCGACATCACGCTGGCGCACCCTGACGGCCGAAAACGCACGCTGGCACTGCAGGTCAATGTCAAGCCGGTCAGCGGCCACTGGCCCGGCCAGCAATGGGCCCAGTGGCGCAGCGCCGAGCTGGCCGAAAACCCAGGCCTTCACAGCAGCGAACTCCAGCGCATCGCGGCGGCGCACGGCATCGCCGGGCCCAACAGCTCGCTGATCGTGCTGGAGCTGGCTTCAGACTATGCGCGCTACAGCCTGCCCGCCCCGCCCGAACTCGCCGACGAAGTGGCGCGGCTAGGTCAGCAGCAACTCGCGCAGGCGGCGCAGACACGGCAGGCGCACATCGAAACCATGGTGCGGCAGTTTGACGAGAAGCAGCGCTGGTGGGACAGGGACTTCCCCAAGGACACGCCCAAGCGTGCCGAGCCCAAAGCCGAAGTGCAGATCAGCCAGGGCGCCTTGGGCAGCCTGGCCGGCACGGCGCGTCAACGCGAACAGGCCAAGGCCGCGCCGATGCCGGCGCCCGCAGCGCCCGCTGCGGCGGCACCCGCTGCACCAGCCCCGTCGGCCGCGCCCGCCATGGCCGCCGAAGCGCGCGCCGACACCGCTGATCTGCGCCGCGCCAAACAGGCTGCAACCGTGCCAGCCGCCACCATCGCGCTGCAGGCCTGGACGCCTGATGCACCCTACATGAAGCGTTTGCAGAACGCCGGCAAGGACGATCTCTACCGCGTCTACCTCGACGAGCGCGCCGCCTACCTCAGCAGCAGTTCCTTCTACATGGATGCGGCCGGCGTGTTTTTTGAGCGCGGCCTGCCCGATCTGGGCCTGCGCGTGCTCTCCAACCTCGCGGAGATGAACCTGGAAAACCGCCAGCTGCTGCGCCTTTACGCCTACCGCCTGGTGCAGGCACGCCGCAACGACCTGGCCGTGCCGGTGTTCGAGCGCATCAGCGAGCTGGCGCCCAACGAGCCGCAGTCCTGGCGCGACCTGGGCCTGGCGCTCGCCGAGAACGGCCAGCCGCAACGCGCCGTCAATGCCTTGTGGGAGGTGGTGTCGCAGCCCTGGAACGGCCGCTTCGCCGGCATCAACATGATCGCGCTGGCCGAACTCAATGCGATTGCCGCGCAGGCCTCTACGGGCACCACCAGCGGCCAGCCCGCGCTGGACCTGGGCCGGGTGGACACCCGCCTGCGTCGCAACCTGCCGCTGGCCCTGCGTGTGGTCATGGCCTGGGATACCGACGACACCGACATCGACATGTGGGTGAGCGACCCCAACGGCGAGAGAGCCAGCTACGCCAACCGCCTGAGCTACCAGGGCGGCGCCATGAGCCCTGATGCCACCGGCGGCTACGGCCCCGAGGAGTTCTCGCTCAAGACGGCCAAAGCCGGCAAGTACGGCGTGGAAGCCCAGTTTTTCGGCCATCGCCAGCAGGTGCTGTCGGCGGGCACCACGGTGATGGTGCGCGTGACCACCGGCTTCGGCACGCCGCAGGCGCACGACGAATGGACCACCTTGCGGCTCACGCGCGGCCAGGAAACGGTGCGTGTGGCCGAGATCGAACTGCGCTGAGTCCTCCCAAAAAGCAAGATGCCACTGTGCATATAAAGGCTATAACGCTATGCGGGGTGCTCCCTGCATGAGAGGCGCATAGAATCAATCACCGGGCCCAAGCAATTGCGCCCGGTTTTAGCTTCAGCATGACAAGCCCTGCGGGCAATTGTCAGCTTCCGCTGAAACTCTCTTGCGAGAGTTTTTTGTTGCCGCCCAGGCAGCAAAAGCCGGTCCAGTCCAAGTGCCTTCTGTTCTTCAACAGTTTTCAAGGAGCTTGGGAATCATGGAAATCTTCGACTACGACAACATCCTGCTGCTGCCGCGCAAATGCCGCGTGGAAAGCCGTTCCGAATGCGACGCCAGCACGACCCTGGGCGGGCGCAGCTTCCGCATCCCGGTGGTGCCGGCCAATATGAAAACGGTGGTCAACGAGGAGATCTGCGCCTGGATGGCGAAGAACGGCTACTTCTACGTGATGCACCGCTTCGACCTGGACAACGTCCAGTTCGTGAAAGACATGAAGGCGCGCGGCGCCTATGCGTCCATCTCGCTGGGCGTGAAAAAACCCGACTACGACACGGTGGACCGCCTGGCCGCCGAGGGCCTGGTACCCGAATACATCACCATAGACATCGCGCACGGCCATGCCGACACGGTGCAGAAGATGATCGCCTACCTCAAGCAGAAGCTGCCGGCCTCCTTTGTGATCGCCGGCAACGTCGGCACGCCCGAAGCCGTGATAGACCTCGAAAACTGGGGCGCCGACGCGACCAAGGTCGGCATAGGACCGGGCAAGGTCTGCATCACCAAGATGAAAACCGGCTTCGGCACCGGCGGCTGGCAGCTGTCGGCGCTCAAGTGGTGCGCCCGCGTGGCGACCAAGCCCATCATTGCCGACGGCGGCATACGCGAGCACGGCGACATCGCCAAGTCGGTGCGCTTTGGCGCGACCATGGTGATGATCGGCTCCATGCTCGCGGGCCTGGAAGAAAGCCCGGGCAAGACCGTCGAGGTCGACGGCAAGCTATTCAAGGAGTACTACGGCAGCGCCTCGGACTTCAACAAGGGCGAGTACAAGCACGTCGAGGGCAAGCGCATCCTGGAGCCGGTCAAGGGCACGCTGGCCGACACGCTGCGCGAGATGGAGGAAGACATCCAGAGCTCCATCAGCTATGCCGGCGGCACCAGGCTGCTGGACATCCGCAAGGTCAACTACGTCACGCTGGGCGGCGACAACGCGGGTGAGCACTTGCTGATGTAAGGGCCTGCCTACGCAGGCTTGGCGGAAAGCCCCAGCAAGTCCAGCGCCAGGCCGTGCAGGCGGTGGTCCGTTTCAGCCAATGCATCCAGCGCGCTGAAGTGATTGCGGCGCAGATGCGATTCGCACACCGGCACGATGCGTTCGCCCCAGGCCTGCTGGATCAGCAGGTTCTGGCGCAGGAACTCGGCGCTTTCGTCAGCCCCCGCCACGCTGTAGAGCGTGCCGCGGCGTGGTGCCGGCAGCAGCGCCGGGCTGGCCTTGGCGACCTGCTCGGGCGTGAGCTTGAGCGAGTCTTTCACGAAGGGCGCGTGGCGCATGGGCTCCAGGTCGTAAAGGCCTGAAATCGACAGCGCATTCTTCACCAGGTCCGCCGGCAGGTCGCCGGCATAGGCCTTCCAGTCGCACAGCAGCAGCATGGCCGCCAGGTGTCCGCCGGCCGAGTGCCCGGCCACCGTGATGCGGCTGGGGTCGCCGCCGTAGCGGGCGATATGGCGCCAGGTCCAGGCCAGGGCCTTGACCATCTGCATCGTGATCTCGGGAATCGTCACCGCGGGGCACAGGGCGTAGTTGGGCACCACCACACAGGCGCCGGCCTCGGTGAAGGGCGGCACGATGAAGGAGTGGTCGGACTTGTCCAGGGCCCGCCAGTAGCCGCCGTGGATGAACACCAGCACCGGCGCACCCTTGCCCGGCTTGGCGCCGTGGATGCCAAAGCCGCCGGCCGGAAACACGTCCAGCATTTCACCCGCATGGTTGCTGTAGGGCACATCGACCTGGCAGGGCAGGCGCTTGCGCACGGCCTGCGAGTCGGCGGCCCAGCGCGCGAAGTAGGCCGGATGCTCGGGCACCAGCGCGCGGTTGTTGTACATGCGGTCCAGCCAGGCGGGATCGAAAGGGTTCATTGTTGTTCTCCTGAGAAATGGCAAAGCAGCCAGTGGCCGCCATCTTGGCACAGCCGGGCCCATAGGCCACCGAATACGGGTAAACCCGGAATGACGCCATTCCACGTAAGCGTATTCTGTATACAGAGTACAAATATGCCATCCCAGCTGATCAAAATCGAATCCACCCCCGACCTGGTCGACCAGGTCTACCGCAACCTGCTGGACGCCATCAGCGAAGGCTCACTGGCGCCGGGCGCGCGCATCACGCAGGAAGAAATCGCCGCGCAGCTCGCGGTTTCACGCCAGCCGGTGCTGCAGGCCTTGCGCCTGCTGAAAAAAGACGGCTTTGTGCTGGACGCCCCCGGCCGCGGCGTGCTGGTCGCGCCGCTGGACGTGGCCTCGCTGGTGCAGATTTACCAGGTGCGCAGCGCACTCGATGCGCTGGCCGCCCGGCTGGCCGCGCAAGCGCATGCCCAGCTGGCCCCGCAACTGATCAGCCAGGGCCGCGAAGCCGCGCGCGGCAGCGACGTCAAAGCCATGATGGCGGCCGACGCGCGCTTTCATGCGGCGATTTATGAAGCCTCGGGCAACCCGCTGATCGCCCAGAGCGCGCAACTGCACTGGCACCACATACGCCGCGCCATGGGCGCGGTGCTGCAGCTGTCAACCATGCGCGAATCGATCTGGGACGAACATGAAGCAATCGCCCGAGCCATCGCCGCCGGCGACGCCAACAAGGCCGAGACGCTGATACGCGAGCACGGCGAGGAAGCCGGCCACAACCTGGCCAGGCTGCTGTCCAGCGCCCTGGCCCAGCCGGCCGCATCCACCGCCCCCTGAAGCGCACGAACAACTACCGAAGGAGACACGCGATGAGACTGAGCCCTGAACAACTCGCCCAATTCGACCGCGAGGGCTACCTGTTTTTCCCTGGCCTGTTCACGCCGGAAGAAACCCGCGTGCTCAACGACGCGGTACCCGAGCTTTACGAGCGGCGCGAGGGCTACAACGTCCGCGAAAAAGGCAAGGACGCGGTGCGCACCAACTTCGCGGCCCATATGTACAGCGAGCCCTTTGCGCGCCTGGCGCGGCACCCTCGCATGATCGAGCCGGTGGAAGACCTGCTGGGCGAGCAGCTCTATATGCACCAGTTCAAGATCAACGGCAAGATGGCTTTTGAAGGCGACGTCTGGCAGTGGCACCAGGACTACGGCACCTGGCTCAACGACGATATGATGCCGACCGAGCGCGCGATGAACGTGGCGATCTTCCTGGACGAAGTGACCGAGCACAACGGCCCGCTGATGTTCATCCCCGGCAGCCACAAAAAAGGCGTGGTCGATGCGAAGCACGACCTGACCACCACCAGCTACCCGCTGTGGACAGTGGACAACGAGCTGATACGCCAGCTGGTGCAGCGCGCCGGTGGCAAGCAGGGCGGCATCGTCAGCCCCAAGGGCCCGGCCGGCTCGATGATCTTGTTCCACTCCTGCCTGGTGCATGCGTCAGGCAGCAACCTCTCGCCCTTTAACCGGGTCAGCGTCTACCTGAGCCTGTGCGCGGTGAGCAACCACATCCGCCGCTACAAACGCCCCGAGTACATCGCGCACCGCGACTTCACACCCATCAGTTGCCTGCCCGACGATTGCCTGCTGAAAGACTACCCGGTGGATTTGCCGTGGAAAGACGGCGTGCCGGCTTCGGCGCTGCAGACCTCGATGGAAGAAATCGCGCCCGAACGCAAAGCGGCATGAGGCCATGAACCTTTACAGCAAACTCCAGCAACGCGCGGCTGACGGCAAACCGGTGCGCATAGGCCTGATAGGCGCGGGCAAGTTCGGCTCCATGTACCTCGCGCAAATCCCACGCACGCCGGGCGTGCGCCTGGTGGCGATTGCCGACCTGTCGCCCGATGCGGCGCGCACCAACCTCGCCCGCGTGGGCTGGAAACCCGAGATGGCACAGGCCGCCTCGGCGCAGGCGGCGATCAAGGCCGGCACGACCTGGATCACCGACGACTGGCAGGCGGTGGTCACACATCCGCAGATCGACATCATTGTGGAATGCACCGGCAACCCGATTGCCGCGGTGGAGCATTGCCTGCAGGCTTTCGCGCACGGCAAGCATGTGGTCAACGTCACGGTGGAAGCCGACGCTTTTTGCGGCCCGCTGCTGGCGCGCAAGGCGGCGGATGCCGGTGTGGTGTATTCGCTGGCTTTCGGCGACCAGCCGGCATTGATTTGCGACCTGGTGGACTGGGCGCGCACCTGCGGCTTCCCGGTGGTTGCGGCAGGCCGCGGCCACAAATGGCTGCCGCACTTTTGCGAATCCACGCCCGAGACGGTGTGGGGCAATTACGGCCTCACGCCCGAGCAGGCCGCGCGCGGCGGGCTTAACCCGAAGATGTTCAACAGCTTTCTGGACGGCTCCAAGCCTTCCATCGAATCCACCGCCGTGGCCAATGCCACAGGCCTCACGGTGCCCAGCAACGGCCTGCTCTACCCGCCGGCCAGCGTGGAAGACATTCCCTACGTGACACGCCCCATCAGCGAAGGCGGCGTGCTGGAGCGCAAGGGCATGGTGGAAGTCATCTCTTCGCTGGAGGCCAACGGCCGCAAGATTCCCTACGACATCCGCATGGGCGTCTGGGTCACGGTGGAGGCCGAGACCGACTACATCAAGAACTGCTTTGAGGAATACAACGCGCACACCGACCCCAGCGGGCGCTACTTCACGCTGTACAAACGCTGGCACCTGATAGGCCTGGAGGTCGGCGTCTCGGTCGCCAGCGTAGCGCTGCGCGGCGAGCCGACCGGCGTGGCGACCTGCTGGAACGCCGATGTGGTGGCCACGGCCAAGCGCGACCTGCAGCCCGGCGACATGCTGGACGGCGAAGGCGGCTATACCGTCTGGGGCAAGCTGCTGCCGGCCGATACCTCCATGAAGATGGGCGGCCTGCCCTTGGGCCTGGCGCACCAGGTCAAGATGGTGCGCGCGGTCAAAAAGGGCCAGAGCCTGAGCTGGGGCGATGTGGCCATGGACACCTCCACGCCCGCGTTCAAAGTGCGGCAGGAAATGGAAGCCATGTTCGCGCCTGCCCTGAAAAAAGCCGCGTAAAAATACATCTGGAAACGCTGCCTAGAAAGCTCGCTGACAGCCTTCTCGCGCGGCCGGCCTCATGATGGCTGAAAGCCATTGTGAGGACACGAATGACCACCGCCAGCGACACGCCCCTTCCCCGCATTGCCTTCCTGGGCACGGGCATCATGGGGCTTCCCATGGCCGGGCGGCTTTGCGCAGCCGGCTGCGCGCCGCAGGTATGGAACCGCACGCCGGCCACGGCCGGGCCGCTGGCCGCGCTCGGTGCGTCGGTCCATGCCCGCGCCGCCGCTGCGGTGGCGAACGCCGACATCGTCATCAGCATGCTCGAAAACGGCCCGGTGGTCGAAGAGGTGTTGTTCGCGCAAGGCGTGGCCGCCGCGATGAAGCCGGGGGCCCTGTTTCTCGACATGGCGTCCATCCAGCCGCGCGAAGCGCGCGACCATGCGGCGCGCCTGGGCGCGCTGGGCATTTCGCACCTCGATGCGCCCGTGTCGGGCGGCCCCGGCGGTGCGGAAACCGGCACACTGGCCATCATGGCCGGCGGCAAGGCGGAAGATTTCGCCAGGGCCTTGCCGGTGCTCAGTCACTTCGGCCGCGCAACCCACGTGGGCCCGCACGGCAGCGGCCAGCTCACCAAGCTGGCCAACCAGATGATTGTGGGCATCACGATAGGCGCGGTGGCCGAAGCGCTGCTGTTCACCTCGCGCGGCGGGGCCGACATGGCCAAGGTCAAGGAAGCCATCACCGGCGGCTTTGCCGGCAGCCGCGTGCTGCAAGTGCACGGCCAGCGCATGCTGGAGCGCGACTTCGCGCCGCGCGCGCGCATGGACATCCAGCTCAAGGACATGCGCAACGCGTTGGCGACCGCACAGGAGATCGGTTTTGAGGCGCCCATCACGGCGCTGTTCGAGCGGCTTTATGCCGAGGGCGTGGAAAACGGCCTGACGGACCTGGACCAGTCGGCGCTGTTTGTCGAACTGGCCAGCCGCAACGGCATGAGCTGAATTCCTCAGCGGGTCAACAGAGCGCGCAACAGGTAGCCAGCTATGCGGGGATTTTCCTTGATACGCCGCATGCTGTAGCCATACCAGTCCTTGCCGTAGGGCACGTAAATGCGGACGGCGTATCCCTCTTTGAGCAGCCGATCACGCAGGCTTTCGTGCACGCCCAGCAGCATCTGGAACTCAAACGCCGTCGGGGGCACCTGCCGGTGGCGCGCCAGTGCGGTCACCTCGTCGACGAGTTCTTCGTCATGCGTCGCGACGCCAACAAAGGTGCCACCGTCGAAGCAAGACGCGACATGCCGCAGAAAGTGCGGATTGATCGCGCGCCGGTCGCGCCAGGCATTCTTCACAAGATGTTCGCGATCCTCGACATAAATTCCTTTGCAGATACGCAGGTTTTCATGCGCACCGAGCAAGGAAGCGATGTCCGCGTCGGTGCGCTTGAGGTAGGCCTGCAACACGAGTCCGGCATTGCCGTATCCGCGGCTCTTCAAGCGCAGCAGCAGATCGATTTCACGCTGCGTGCAGCTCGCATCCTCCATATCCATGCGCACAAAGATTGAATAAGCCTTGGCGGCATCAAGCAGGCACTCGAACTTGCGCTCGCAGTGCGCTTCATCGAGCAACAGGCCAAGTGCAGTGGGCTTCACCGAGATATTGGCGCGCAAGCCCTCACGCGCAATCGCTTCGAGCACGTTGAGGTATTCACGGGTCGTAGCGTCGGCTTGAGGCAGTGATTCGGTGGTTTCACCAAGGACGTCGACCGTCGCGGCAAAGCCGGCGGCATTGAGCGCGGCAACGCGCTCAATTGCATCAGCCACAGTGTCACCGGCGATATAACGGCGTGAGATTTTACGAACCAGCGCGCGCGGCGCCAGGGCAACGGCCGAAGCCATCAAGGTATTGAACAGGGACATGACAGTTTCCAAAGAAATGAAATGGACAAGACCGCGGGCACGACGTGTATCGTCGTCAATCGAAAGGGCGGTCGTGATCGAGCACACCGGCCGGGAAGCTATCCAGCGGGATGCGGGCAATACTTCTGCGGTACGTCAGGACAAATGCCCGGGCGCAGGCAGAAGCAAGATTTCAGTTCTTTGAAAGAGGGGGCCAGGCGGCTGCGTACATGTCTATGCTTTTTGGAGGGGCACCGGACTGCCGGCACCGCCATCGCATCATAGCGTCTGGGCGGTCGCACTTGCCGGCCCGGGCGCGGCCCGGGTACGCGACGCGGAAAAGAGAAAGCCGCTGCGGACAATGCCTGCAGCGGCTTTTTTTGTTTGCCGTAGTAACGACGCTAAAGATCAGTCGCGCACGGGCTTGGAGAACTTGCCGCTCTTCTTGGCCGCATCGCGGGGCACAAAGACCTTGCCGGCAGGCTTGGCAAAACCAGGCTTGCGGTTGGCGAAGTCGGGGCGCGGCGCGAAGCCTTCGTTGCGCGCGCCGAAATTGCGGTCATCGCGCTGGGCGAAGCCGGCGTTGTGGCCGCCGCCGAAGCCGCGGTCGTCCTGGCGGCGCGGGCCGCGGTCGTTGAAGCCGGAGCGGTCGGCATAGCCGTTGCCTTGCGGTGCGGGAGGACGGCCCTGGAAGGAGCCGCGGTCGTCGCGCTCTGGGCGATTGTTGCCAAAGCCGGCAAAGCCGCCATTGCTGAAGCCACCCGCCGGCTTGCGGCCGGCAAAGCCGCCGCGATCACCGCCGCCCCCGAAGCCGCGGCCGCCACGGTCACCGCCGAAGTTGCCGCGCGGGCGCTCGGAGGTGGGGGCGAAACGCTGCTGCGGCTCCAGGCCGGCGATCACGCTGGGCTTGAGGTTCTGCTGCATGTAGTGCTCGATGTCCTGGATCTTGCGGCGGTCGCGGAACTCGGCGATCGTGACGGCCTTACCTTCGCG
This sequence comes from Polaromonas sp. CT11-55, assembly GCF_047303325.1. Lineage (NCBI taxonomy): Bacteria > Pseudomonadati > Pseudomonadota > Betaproteobacteria > Burkholderiales > Comamonadaceae > Polaromonas > Polaromonas sp. CT11-55. Next base: position 140,609 of record NZ_JBKBEX010000005.1, read on the forward strand.
GCCGGCACGACCGGTGCGGCCGATACGGTGCACATAGTCTTCGGCCTTCATGGGCAGGCCATAGTTGATCACGTGAGTGATGGTGGGCACGTCCAGGCCGCGGGCGGCCACGTCGGTCGCCACCAGTACCTGCACGCGGCCGTCGCGGAAAGCCATCAGGCGGCGGTTGCGCAGGCCCTGGCTCAGCGCGCCGTGCAGCGCCACGGCGCTGAAGCCTTCCTGGACCAGGTCGTTGGCCAGGCCGTCGCACTCAACCTGGGTGCTCGCAAACACGATGGCCTGGTTGATGGTGGTGTCGCGCAGCAGGTGGTCCAGCAGCTTGCGCTTGTGGGTCATGTTGTCGGCCCACAGCAGCGATTGCGTGATGGAGGTGTGCTTTTCGTGCGGCGAGTCGATCTCGACGCGTTGCGGCGTGCGCATGACGCGGGTGGCCAGCTGCATGATGCGGGGCGCGAAGGTGGCGCTGAACATCATGGTCTGCTTGCGTTCTATCGTGAGCTGGTTGACTTCCGTCAAGTCGTCGGCAAAACCGAGGTCCAGCATGCGGTCGGCTTCGTCGACGACGAGGAACTGCACCTGGTCCAGTTTGATCTGCATGCTGCGCTGCAGGTCGAGCAGGCGGCCGGGCGTGGCGACCACGAGGTTGGCGTTCTGCAGCTTGGCGATTTGCAGCTGGTAAGGGATGCCGCCAACGACGTTGGCGATGCGCAGGCCGCGGCAATGGCGCACCAGGTCGATCGCGTCGGCGCAGACCTGCTGGGCCAGCTCGCGCGTGGGGCACAGGATCAGCGCGCCGGGCGTGGCGGCCTTGAAGTTGCGGGGGCTGGTCGGGTCCTTGCGCTTGGGCTTTTTCAGCGGCGCTTCGCCGCGGGCGACAGCTTCAGCGCTCAGGCGTTCGAATTCGGCGCGCTCAAAGCGCTCGGCTTCTTCCTGCTGCTTGAGCAGGGTGTGCAGCACGGGCAGCAGGAAAGCGGCGGTCTTGCCGCTGCCGGTCTGGCTGGAGACCAGCAGGTCGGTGAACTTGGCGGCCTTGGGATCGGCATCCAGGGCCTGCATGGCCTTGGGGATGGTTGCCATCTGCACGGCGGTGGGCTTGGTAAAGCCCATGTCGGCGACGGCCTGCAGCAGTTCCTTGGCCAGGCCAAGCGCTACAAAACCGTTGGGCTCGGCCACGACTGCATCGAGCGAAGTGGAGGCCTCAGGCGCATCGGAAAAATCCGGAACAGCGTTGAAAGCGGCGTCGTTGTTGTCGTTGGCAATGGCTTCAGGCAAAAAGTCGCCACGAGCCTCAAAAGAGTCAGTCATGTGTTTTCTCACTAATCACCTGTTCGCAGCGCTTTTGGCGAGGGAACAGGAAACTTCACCTCCCGCGATGCGGAAGGCTTCGTTCATGGTTAATAAAACATCAACCATCAAACGAATATGCAGCCCGGGCGGCAAACTTGACGCTGTGCCCGAAGCGGTGACTCCGTTGTTGGAGTCCAAAAGTGTGAGGTAGATGTACAAATGCAGCGCACCCTGTGCAACCGCAAGCCCACGATTATAGCGTGCTTTACGGGTTTCTACCAGCTACTTGCTGATTAACGGCCGTCAAGGCTCTCAATCGCTCTCATTTCAGGAGCAGCCTATCCATGTGCTGCTTCAGCAATCCCGCAAATCACTTCAGGAAGTGTTCCCGGTAGTGTTCCAGTTCGTCGATGGATTCATGCACATCGGCCAGCGCCGTATGGCTTTGGCGCTTTTTGAAGGCGCTGTAGACTTCGGGCCGCCAGCGCTTGGCGAGCTCCTTGAAGGTGCTGACGTCGACGTTGCGGTAGTGCAGGAAAGCCTCCAGCTTGGGCATGTACTTCACCAGGAAACGCCTGTCCTGGCTGATGGTGTTGCCGCACAGGGGCGAACTGCCCTTGGGCACGTACTGGGCCAGGAAGGCCAGTATCTGCGCCTCGGCGTCGGCCTCATCCACGGTGCTGGCCTTGACTTTGTCGATCAGGCCGCTGCGGCCGTGGGTGCCCTTGTTCCAGGCATCCATCTGGTCCAGCAATTCGTCGCTCTGGTGGATCGCCAGGACCGGGCCTTCGATGCGCGGTGTGAGCTGCGGGCCGGTCACGATCACGGCGATTTCAATGAGGCGCTCTTTTTCCGGGTCCAGCCCGGTCATTTCGCAGTCCAGCCAGACGAGGTTCTGGTCTGATTTTTTGAGTGTGGTTTCAATTTCGGGCATGCCGAGATTCTCGCTGATCGCCTAAACTGCCCGCTATGACCGACTATTCGCTTGTTTTCACCGGGGTATTCTCGGCTTTGCTGGTACTGGGCCTGCTCACGAAGTTTTACCTGGCTTCGCGGCAGATCCGCCACGTGGCGCGCCACCGCGATGCCGTGCCCGCGGCCTTTGCCGGCACCATCTCGCTCGAAGCTCACCAGAAAGCGGCCGACTACACCATCACCAAGGCGCGCTTCGGCCTGCTGGAGACGGCCTTCGCCTCCGCCGTGCTGCTGGGCTGGACCCTGCTGGGCGGAATCGACACCCTGAACCAGGCACTGGCCGGCTCCGGCCTGGCAGCCTGGGGCGCGCTGGCGCCGCAACTGGCCCTGCTGGCCGCTTTCGGCCTCATCAGCGGCCTGCTGGACCTGCCTTTTACCCTCTACAGCACCTTTCGCATCGAGGAGCGTTTCGGCTTCAACAAAATGACTTTCAAGCTCTGGCTGACCGACCTCGTGAAATCCACGCTGGTGGGCCTGGTCATAGGCCTGCCTATCGTGGCGCTGATCCTGTGGCTGATGGGCAGCGCGGGCCGCCTGTGGTGGCTCTGGGCCTGGGGCGCCTGGATGGGCTTTAACCTGCTGGTGCTGGTGCTCTACCCCACCGTGATCGCGCCGCTGTTCAACAAGTTCAAGCCGCTGGAAGACGAAGCACTGAAGGCGCGCGTCACGGCCCTGATGCAGCGCTGTGGTTTCGCGGCCAAGGGCCTGTTCGTGATGGACGGCAGCAAGCGCTCGGCCCATGCCAACGCCTACTTCACGGGTTTCGGCGCGGCCAAGCGCGTGGTGTTTTACGACACCTTGCTCAAGCAGCTGAGCCCCGGTGAGGTCGACGCCGTGCTCGCGCATGAGCTGGGCCATTTCAAGCACAAGCACATCATCAAGCGCATCGTCTCGATGTTCGCCATGAGCCTGGCCGGCTTCGCACTGCTGGGCTGGCTGTCGTCCCAGGTGTGGTTCTACACAGGCCTGGGGGTACGCCCCAACCTGAATGGCGCCAACGACGCGCTGGCCCTGCTGCTGTTCCTGCTGGTGGTGCCGCTTTTCAGTTTTTTCATCTCCCCGGTGTTCGCCCAGTTCTCGCGCAAGCACGAATTCGAGGCCGACGCCTACGCCGTGGCCCAGACCGATGGCAGGGATTTGCAAAGCGCGCTGCTCAAGCTCTACAAGGACAACGCCAGCACACTGACACCCGACCCGGTGTTCGTGAAGTTCTACTACTCGCACCCTCCCGCCTCCGAGCGGCTGGGCCGCATGACCCCTTCCCTTGAAAGTGCCGCGACATGAGCAACCCCATCCACCAGAACCGGCGAGCCCTGAGCGCCACCGAAATCGTCACGCAGCTGAGCAAACTCAACGGCGATCAGGCGCTGGGCTGGCGCCTGATCGACGGCTCACTGGAAAAAACCTACAGCTTCAAGAATTACTACGAGACCATTGCCTTCGTGAACGCGCTGGCCTTCATCGCCAACGCCGAAGACCATCATCCCGACCTCGCGGTGAGCTACGGCAAATGCACGGTGCGCTTCAACACGCATGATGTGGACGGCATCTCCGTCAGCGACTTCTTCTGCGCGTCCAAGGCAGACGCCTTGCTCGCTTGAGCAAACCCCGGCGCCCCGCCGCGGCCCCCATCGCGGGAACGCAGCCGGGGCTGGTGGTGGCCGGTTTCGGCCGCCATGTGCTGGTGGAAACCGAAACCGGCGAGCGACTGATCTGCCACCCGCGCGGCAAAAAAAGCCAGGCCGTGGTCGGCGACCGCATCCGCTGGCTGGCTTCGGAGGACGAGGGCACCATCGAGAAGATCGAGGAGCGCCGCAACCTGTTTTACCGGCAGGACGAGATGCGCACCAAGTCCTTCGCGGCCAACCTGGACCAGGTGCTGATTCTGATCGCCGCCGAGCCTGAATTTTCGGAAAGCCAGCTGACCCGTGCGCTGATCGCCGCCGAAGCCGAAGGCATCACCCCCGTCATCGCGCTGAACAAAAGCGACCTGGGCGAGCCTTTCACGCGTGCCTGGGCGAAGCTGGCGCCCTACCGCACCATGGGCTACCGCATGCTCTCGCTGGCGATCAAGCCCAAGGTCGAAGCCTCAAGGCCGGCGAATACCCAGGCCGCGGAACTGCATGAACTGGTCGAGCTGCTGCGCGGCAAAAAAACCCTGGTGCTGGGCCCCTCGGGCGCCGGAAAAAGCAGCCTGACCAACCTGCTGGTGCCCGATGCGCGCGTGCTGACGGCGGAGATCTCGCAGGCGCTGAATTCGGGCAAGCACACCACCACCAGCACCACGCTTTACTGGGTGGACACCGGGGACGGCAACACGCGTGCCACGGCGCTGATCGACTCGCCGGGTTTCCAGGAATTCGGCCTGCACCACATCGAGCCCATGCGCCTGGCCGGCTACATGCCCGACCTCAAGATCCATGCGCAGGACTGCAAGTTTTATAACTGCACCCATCTGCATGAACCCGGCTGCGGCGTGATCGCCGAGGTCAATGCGACCGATCACCCCAGCAGCATCAGCGCCAACCGCTACCGGCTGTACAGCGAGCTGTTCGCGGAACTGTCGCAGAGCCGTTATTGAGGCGTTTGGGTGGCCGGGTTCAACCCAGCAGGCGGGCCAGGGTCAGCAAGGCCAGCAGCACCATCCAGAGCACCACGGAACGCCACACCAGCCCCACGATGCTGCGCAGGTGCGCGATTTCGGGTTCGCGGCCCGGCGTGGCCTCGGTGGCGATGCTGTCTTCCGAGTCCAGCCCGCCGGCCTGGAAACCCTGGGAGGTGTTCGGCGAGAACGCGGCCTTGAGCGCCTCGCCGCCCAGGCGCACGTTCACGGCGCCGGAGGTGGCGGCCAGGATGATGCCGTCGTTGCGGTTCTCGGCGGCGGCCGGCGCATTGGCCGGAAAGCGCTGCGTGTAGTTGCGCCAGGCATCGATGGCGTCCTCAAAACTGCCGACGACCGCAAAACCCAGCGAAGTGACGCGCGCCGGCACATAGTCGATCACGCCCCAGGCGCGGCTGGCGGCCAGTTGCAGCGCCATGCTGGCGCCCTCGCCCGCCGCGGCAGCGGTTTTGCGCTTGTAGGCCCAGTAGCGCGAGACGAATTCGCTCATGCGGTAGAGCACCGCGCCCGCGGGGCCCAGGCCCAGCGCGGCCAGCACGGAAAACCAGCCCAGCACGCCGAACACGTGGCGGTGCGCCGCCAGCACCGAGTACTCGATGACGTGGCGCACGATTTCGCTGCGCGGCAGCTCGCTGGCGTCCACCTGGCGCCACTGCGCGAGCAGCTCGCGCGCCGTGGCCTCATCGCCGTCGTCGAGCGCGTCGCGTATGTCGGTGAAGTAGTGGCTGAACTGGCGAAAACCCAGCGTGACGTAAAGAATCGCCACGCTCCAGGCAAAGGCCAGCACGACATTGATGCTCCAGAGCAGCCAGTGGATCAGCATGGTGACCAGCGCCGGCACGATGACGGCGACCGTCCAGGCGATCCAGCCGTGCTGGGGTTTGCCGGCGTCCAGGCTGCGGTTGGTCCAGCGCGCCCATCCGCGAAAGCCTGCATGAACCCAGTTGCCGCGGGCCAGCGGCCGGGCCTGTTCGATGATGAGTGCAAACAAAACGGCGAGAAAGCTCATGCGTGAATCATATCCGGCCCCCACGGTCGCGCACTGCGTGTCGCTCCCTGCCCCCCGAGGGGGCCGCTGCGCCTGCGGCCCGGCGAAGCCGGTTCCGCGGCCCCTGCTGGCCTGAAGACAACGCGGCTCCCCTACGGGCGGGTATGACCTCAGGCGCTGAGGAAGCGGTAGAGGTTGCGGAGCATGCCGGCGGTAGCGCCCCAGATGTAGCGCTCCCTGGCTTCGCCGCTGTCTGCTTCGCTGGAGGGATCGGAGTAGGGCATGGACAGCCATTGCCGGATAACGCCGTCGAACTCCATCTCATGACGGCGGTGGTGGGCGGGATTCATCAGGTAGCCCAATGGCACTTCGAACACGTCGGCGACCTCGCCGGGGTTGGGTTGCAGCGCGAAGCCGGGCTTTACCAGCGCCACCACCGGCGTGATGATGAAGGCCGTTCCCGTGACGTAGGTGGGCAAGGTGCCCAGCACCTCCACATGCCCGCGCGGCAAGCCGATTTCCTCGTGGGCTTCGCGCAAGGCGGTATCGACCGCGTCACGGTCGGTGTCGTCGGTACGGCCACCCGGCAGGGCCACCTGGCCGGAATGCGTGGAAAGGTTGGTGGTTCGCTCGGTCAGCAGCAAGGTCACTTCATCGCGCATGACCAGCGGCAGCAGGACGGCCGCCAGCGCCGGCGTGCGGTCGGTGAATTTTTTCTCGACGCTGTGCTCGGGCGTCCAGACCGGTGGATGCCGGAAGCGCTCGCGCAGGGCCTGCGGCGACAGCCGCTCCAGCGGCACGCCCGCCAGGTGGTCGTCGATGCCCAGCACCGGAATGCTGCGCGGGTCAAACTTGGGCAGCGGCTTGTAGGAGTTCATGGAGCGCGTCGGCTTGGGGCGGTGGATTGTTGGCTTGGGGCCCGGAGCATAAAAAAAGCCGCTCGGTGAGCGGCTTTTTTAAAAGGGCTGTTGGGGCTGCCCTGGGTCCGGCCGGGCCGGACCGGCAGATCAGGCGCCCAGCTTTTCCTTGATACGTGCGGATTTGCCGCTGCGGCTGCGCAGGTAGTACAGCTTGGCGCGACGCACATCACCGCGGCGCTTGACTTCAATCTTGGCGATCAGCGGGCTGTACACCTGGAAGGTGCGCTCGACGCCTTCGCCGTTGGAGATCTTGCGGACGATGAAGCTGGAGTTCAGGCCGCGATTGCGCTTGGCAATCACCACGCCTTCAAAAGCCTGCACGCGCTTACGGTTGCCTTCAACCACGTTCACGCTCACGATGACGGTGTCACCAGGGGCGTATGCGGGGATGGTCTTGTTGAGGCGGGAAATTTCTTCCTGCTCGAGGGTCTGGATCAGATTCATGATTTTTCCATCTAACTTTTTCGTTCATGCACGCGCTACGCTAAAGACCGCAAATCCATGGATTCATCCGCGGATGATTCAGATGGTTGCAGTGGCCGCCAGAGGATCGAAAAGCCTTTGATTATAGCAAGCCAGGGCTTTTCTCAAGCGTCCTTGTCGGGGTTTTCAAGCAGATCGGCAAGAAAAGCCTCGTCGCTTTCGCTCAAATGGCCACGCTCACGCGCTTTTTGCACCAATTCGGGGCGTTCGTGCTGCGTCAAAGCCAGGCGCCGCTCGCGCCGCCAGCGCTCGATATGGGCGTGGTTTCCCGACATCAGGGTGGCCGGCACGGGCTGGCCGCGCCAGCTTTCAGGCCGCGTGTAGTGCGGGCAGTCGAGCAGCCCGTCCAGCGCCGGATTGAAGCTGTCGAGCTGATGGCTGCCCTCGTCGTTGAGCACGCCGGGCTGCAGGCGGGCCACCGCGTCCAGCAAGGCCATGGCGGCAATTTCCCCGCCCGACAGCACAAAGTCGCCCAGGCTGATTTGCAGGTCCACATGCGTCTGGATAAAGCGCTGGTCCAGCCCCTCATAGCGACCGCAGACCAGCACGGCGCCGGTGCTGGCCGACCAGCTTTCGACGCCGGCATGGTCAAGCACCTTGCCAACAGGGGAAAACAGCACGGTCGGCACTTTGGGCGCACCGGCGGCGGCACGGTCGGCGTGTATGGCTTCGAGGCACAAGGCGAGAGGCTCGGCCATCATCACCATGCCCGGGCCGCCGCCAAAAGGCCGGTCGTCCACCCGGCGGTAATTGCCGTCGGCAAAATCGCGGAGATTCCAGAGCTTGACCTGCACCAGGCCCGACTCATAGGCACGGCGCGTAACGCCGCTGGCCAGGAAAGGCGCGAAAAGTTCGGGAAACAGGGTGATCAGGTCAAAGCGCATGGAAAGGCTATTTTGCGCGAGCCGGGCGCCGGGGGGAAATGGACCAGGAAAGGCCCCGAGAAGGACGTCGGAAAGGGGCCGGCCTCAGTAGTCGGGCTGCCAGTCCACGGTGATGCATTTGCCGGCGATGTCGACAGTGTCGACGTAGACCGAAACAAAGGGAATCATGCGTTCGGCGCTGCCGCTGCTGCCGCCCTCCTGCTGGACGGGATACTCGACGCACAGCACGGAATGCGGGCCGGTGGCCATCAGGTCGCGCACCAGGCCCAGGTCAACGCCTTCGCGATTGACCACCTTCAGGCCGATCAAATCGACCCAGTAGTACTCGTCTTTGGAGGCGGCGGGAAAGCTGCTGCGCGGCAAAAAGATGCGGGCGCCACGCAAGGCCTCGGCGGCATTGCGGTCGTCCAGGCCGGCGAACTTGGCGACAACGGAATCGGAATGGACCTTGGCCTCGTCCACGCTGAGCGTGACGGTGCCGGAAAACACGGTGAAACCCGGGCGGAATTTGGCGTCGGGTGCCTGCAAAAACCAGGATTTGGCCGCGAAAAGCGCTTCCGGATCGGAGCTGTGCGGCAGGATTTTCACCCAGCCCTTGACGCCCCAGGCATCCAGGATGCGCCCGACTTCAACGGCGTCGTCCGGCAGGCTTGAAGGTGTCAAGCCCGCGGACGGCGAGAGGCCGGGCTGCATCGAAACTTGGGTTAAAAGCTTCGGAGAGATCAGGCGGCCTTGGCGGCGCCTTGCTTGACCAGACGCAGCACGGTCGGGGACGGCTGTGCGCCCACGCCGATCCAGTGGGTCAGGCGGTCTTGCGCAATGCGCAGACCTTCTTCGCCACCGGTGGCGATCGGGTTGTAAAAACCGATGCGCTCGATGAAACGGCCGTCGCGGCGGACGCGCTTGTCAGCCACAACAATATTGAAAAAAGGACGGTGCTTGGAACCGCCGCGTGCAAGTCGAATGACGACCATGATTTATCCTTCGGGTGGTGGGGCTTACCGGTAAAGTAGTTACCCCAATGTTCTGCAGCGCTTGAGACACACGACATGGCCACCCGGCCAGCGAATTGCTGCAAAGCCTGAGATTATAGCCTGCCGGAAGGTTTTACCGGAAATTCGCCCTTTTCCCCGTCCTTCCCCCACTCTTTCCCGCCGAGCTCCCTCCCCATGCCCCTCATACGCCCCAGCCGCGACCAGGACATTCCCGCCATCACCGCCATTTACGGCCACCACGTGCTGCACGGCACAGGGACCTTTGAAACCGAGCCACCCAGCGCGGCCGACATGGCGGCCCGCCGGGCCGACGCGCTGTCCAAGGGCCTGCCCTACCTGGTCGCCGAACAGGACGGGGAAATCGCCGGTTTTGCCTACGGCAACTGGTTCAAGCCGCGCCCCGCCTACCGTTTTTCGGTGGAAGATTCGATCTACCTGGCACCTGGGCTGCACCGCAAAGGCCTGGGCCGCGCCCTGCTGGCCGAACTGCTGGCGCGATTTGAAGCCGTGGGTATACGCAAGGCCATGGCCGTGATAGGCGACTCGGCCAACGCCGGCTCGGTGGGTTTGCACCGCGCGCTCGGCTTCACCGAGGTCGGCACCGTCCGCTCCTGCGGCTGGAAGTTCGGCGCCTGGCGCGACATCGTCATCATGGAAAAAATCCTGGGCGCGGGCGACACGCAGCCACCACTCGAGCCGCCCGCCGCATAATCGCCGCATGCAAACCGCCACAGTGTCCTCCCTCAAAGCCCCAAAAAACAAAACCCTCGCCGCCTGGCTGGCCTTCATAGGCGGCCAGCTCGGCATCCACCGCCTTTACCTGTTCGGCCTGGGCGACGTCTGGGCCTGGCTGCACCCCATCGTTGCGGCGCTGGGCTGGTGGGGTGTGGAGCGCGTGCGGCAATACGGCCAGGACGACCACCTGGCCTGGGTGCTGATTCCCCTGCTGGGCTTCACCCTGGCCGGCACGGCGCTGACCGCGATTTACTACGGCCTGATGCCGACGGAAAAATGGAATGCGCTGCACAACGCCGGCACGCCGTCCACCCAGGCCGGCAACACCAACTGGCTGACCATAGGCGCAGTGGTGTTTGCCCTGCTGTTCGGCACGATTTCACTGATGTCCAGCATCGTCTTCAGCTTCCAGCGCTACTTCGAGTATCAAGTCGAAGAGGCCAAGAAAATCAGCCAGTAGGTAGGGCCCCCACGCTTTTCACTGCGTGTAATGCGCTGCCCCCCCCCGAGGGGGCCGCTGCGCCTGCGGCCTGGCAAAGCCAGTTCCGCGGCCCCTGCTTGGTTAAGAGCCTCTCTCGCCAGGCGTGTTTCGTTTGATCAGAAAACCTGGAGACTGACCCAGTACGCGATCGCCGCCACAAACGCCGAAGCGGGGATGGTGAAAATCCAGGCCCAGACGATGTTGCCGGCCACACCCCAACGCACGGCCGAGGCGCGCTGCGTGGAGCCCACGCCCACGATAGCGCCGGTGATGGTGTGCGTGGTGGAAACCGGAATGCCCAACGCTGTCGCCAGGAACAGCGTCAGCGCGCCGCCGGTTTCGGCGCAAAAGCCGCCCACCGGCTTGAGCTTGGTGATCTTCTGGCCCATGGTTTTGACGATGCGCCAGCCGCCGAACATGGTGCCGAAGCCGATGGCGATGTAGCAGACGATGACCACCCAGATCGGCAGGTGTTCCGTGGTCGCCATCATCCAGACCGGCAGGCCCTGCACGTTGCTGGTGGTCGCGGCGATCAGCAGCAGCCAGATGATGCCGGCCGTTTTCTGCGCGTCGTTGCCGCCATGGCCCAGGCTGTAAGCGCCCGCGGACACCAGCTGCAGCCGGCGAAACCACCGGTCGGCCTTCGACGGCGTCGTCCTGCGGCACACCCAGGCCACCGCCACCATCATCAGCGAACCCAGCAAAAATCCCAGCAGGGGCGAGACGAAAATAAAGGCCACCACCTTGAACACGCCCGAGGCAATCAGCGCGCTGGCGCCCGCCTTGGCGATCACGGCCCCGACGATGCCGCCTATCAGTGCATGCGAGGAGCTGCTGGGGATGCCGTAAAACCAGGTGACGATGTTCCAGGTGATGGCGCCCATCAATGCGCCGAACACCACATGGGTGTCGACGACGCCCGGCATCACGATGCCCTTGCCTATGGTCGCCGCCACGCTCAGGTGGAAGATGAAATAGGCGAGGAAGTTGAAGAAGGCGGCGAACAGCACCGCCTGCCCCGGCTTGAGCACGCCGGTCGACACCACGGTGGCAATCGAGTTGGCCGCGTCATGAAAGCCGTTCATGAAGTCGAAGGCGATGGCCAGGAAGACCAGCAGGAACACCACCCACAGGGCGGCCTGTACGGTTTGCATGATTCAGGCGCCCGCGATCAGGAGTTCTCGAGGACGATGCCCTCGATCAGGTTGGCCACATCCTCGCACTTGTCGGTGATGGTTTCGAGCAGTTCGTACACCGCCTTGAGCTTGATGACTTCGCGCACGTCCGGCTCCTCGCGGAACAGCCGGCTCATGGCCGAGCGCATCACGCGGTCGGCGTCGGACTCGAGCTTGTCGATTTCCTCGCAGGTCTTGAGCGCGGCTTCGGCCGTCGCGGCATCGCTGACTTTTTCGATCAGGGCCACGGCGTCCTGCAGGCGCTCGCAGCATTTGACGCTGAGGTCTGTCAGCCGCACGATGTCTTCCGTCATGTGGCGCACGTCGTACAGCGCCATGGTTTCGGCCGAATCCTGGATCAGGTCGGCCACGTCGTCCATGGTGTTGATGAGCTTGTGGATCTGCTCGCGGTCTATCGGCGTGATGAAGGTCTTGTGCAGCGCGCGGTTGACTTCATGCGTGATGCGGTCGGCGGCGCGCTCGGCGTGGTCGACTTCACGGTTGAAGGCCTCGCGCTTTTCCACGTCGCTGTAGTTGGCGACCAGCTTGGAAAAAGCATGCGCCGCCTCCACGATGCGTTCGGCATGCTGGTTGAACATCTCGAAAAAATTGCCTTCGCGCGGCAGCAATTTGCCAAACAGCATGTCTATTCCTCAGGAAGTAAGTCAAAAATATGACGTTTTTGTAACAACCAGAAGTTTAACCGCCTGACCGCTTCACGCCCGGGACTCTTCCCAAGCAGGGGCCGCGGGACTGGCTTTGCCAGACCGCAGGCGCAGCGGCCCCCTCGGGGGACAGGGAGCTACACGCAGTGAGCGACCGTGGGGGCCTTATGCGCTGCGGAAGATGAAGTAGACGGCGCCCACCATGCACAGCGCCGCCCACAGGTAGTCGAGCTTGAGCGGCTCGTTCAGGTAGAACACCGCGAAGGGCACAAACACGCTGAGGGTGATGACTTCCTGCATGATTTTGAGCTGGCCCACGCTGAACTGGGTGAAGCCTATGCGGTTGCCGGGCACTTGCAGCAGGTATTCAAACAGGGCAATGCCCCAGCTGATCAACGCGGCGACGTACCAGGGCGAGGTCGCGAGGTTCTTCAGGTGGCCGTACCAGGCGAAGGTCATGAAGATGTTGGACAGCAGCAGCAGGCCTATGGTCTGCGCCGACACGGGCAATGACTGGAGGAATTGCATCAAAGGACTCCGGGACAGGCGTCAGCCAAAATGGCCGACCAAAATCAGCACCACGGTCAGCGTGACCAGGGCCAGCGCGGTGGACACCACCACGCTGGCGGTGATCAGCTCTTCGGCGACCTTGTAGCGCTGGGAAAACAAAAACACATTCGCGCCTATCGGCAAGGCCGAGGCCACCACCATCACCGACATGGGCACGCCGCCCACGCCCAGCAAGCGGCACAGGCCGAATACCAGCAACGGGTGCAGCAGGTTCTTCACCCCGGCCAATGCCAGCGCCTGGCGCCAGTGTTCGCCCACGCGCGTGTTGGCCAGGGTCACGCCGACCAGCACCAGCGCCAGCGGGCCGAAAGCACCGGCCATGAGCTCCAGCGGTTTGTCGACGACGGCGGGAATGGTGAAACCGGTCTGCGCGAACAGCAGGCCGGCGATGATGGGCAGCGGCACCGGGTGCAGCAGCGCGTTTTTCACGGCCATCATCACGGTGGCCACCGGGTGCCGCGGCGTGGTGGTCACCTCGTCGCTGGTGCCCAGCTTTTGTTCATGGGCCACCGCGAGCTCCAGCACCACCGTGGCGCTGGTCAGCAGCACCAGCGAATGCACCGATACCAGCGTAAACAGCGTCACCAGCCCCTGGGGCCCGTACATCAGGCCTATCAGTGCGATGCCAATCATCACGGTATTGGAGAAAGTGTTGGCCAGCGCCAGCACGGCCGCGCGGCGGTTAAAGCCCTGCACCAGCAGGGTGCCGCCAAAGAGCACGATGACCGCCAGGAAATAGGCCAGTACCGGCGTGAAATCAAGCTGCTCGACACGCACCCGGCTCATAGTGCGAAACAGCAGCGCCGGCGTGAGCAGCAGAAAGATCAGGTTGGACAGGTCCTTGATGGCATTCGCCCTGATCCACTGCGCCCGGCCGGCGAGAAAACCCGCGGCAATCAACAGCACAACCGGGAACAGGGACTCAAAGACAAGCTGGTTCATTGGCGCAATCTTAGCTTGCACGCCGTCGCACCATGCCCGGATCCTGCTCCCGGTACCCTCTTAAAACGCCAGCTGCATTCCCACTTTCAGGCTGCGCCCCGGCAGCGGCGCCTTCGGGAACGCGGTGGTCGTCAACACCGAAGCCGCGCTGTAGGCGAGCTGGTTGGTCAGGTTGTCGACCTTGGCATACCAGAGGATGTTGCTGGCACCGGCCTTCATGCGGTAGGTGGCGGCCATGTTCCACAGCGTGTAGGCCGGGGTCGCGCGCTGGCCGTCGGCCACGCGGTTCTGCGCCATGGAATGGTCAAAGCCTATGCTGCTGCCCCAGGGCCCGCTGGCCCAAATGAGGCTGGCGCCCACACGCGCCGGCGCGATGCGCGGCAGCGGCTGGCCGTTGCTGAGGTTGGTGGCGCGCACCACATCACCGCGCAAGGCCAGGTCCACGCTGGACGCGCCTTCGAGCAGGCGGATGTTGCCGCTGGCTTCCAGGCCCACAAAACGCGCGCGCACGCCGGTGTAGGCGAACTCCGGCAGCAGCTTGTTGTCCGGGTCGTTGTCGTCCACGCCGTCGCCGTCCAGGTCGGCCGGGTTCAGTGCGCCGTTTTCCTGCCCGTATTGGTTGCCCGTGGCCAGCAAGCCTATGTAGTTCTTGAAGCGGTGCACATAGGCGTTGGCGTTGAAGCTGTTGGCGCCCGACTTCCAGTTGGCACCCACGTCCAGGCTGGTCGATTTTTCCTTGCCCAGGGTGGGGTCGCCGGTTTCCCAGGCCTTGGTCGCCACGTGCGGGCCCTGGGCGAAGAGTTCGTAGTCCTTGGGCGCGCGTTCGGTGTACGCGAGGTTGCTGGTCAGCTGCCAGCCCGGCGCCGCATTCCACAAGGCGCCCAGCGCATAGCTGTGCGGCGTGAAGTCGCGCGTCAAAGGCGCAAAACGCGCCACCAGCGGATTGCCCAGGGACTCCACTTTCACCGACTCCAGCCGCCCGCCAAAACTCAGCTTGCCCCAGCTCGTGGCGTACTCCTCATAGGCGAACACGGCGTTCTGCGCGGTCTTGCTGTAGGGCGCGAAGGCCTCGGCGCCGTCGGCGGAAAAACGGTTGTTCTCGGACTGGAAGCCGACCAGGCCTTCGAGGTTGCCGATGCGCGCATGGCGCGCCTCCAGCCGCAAATCACTGCCCTTGTTTTTGAACACCGTGCCCGGGTTGGGGCCTTCAAACTCGGTGTGCTGGTAGTCGGTATGGCTCAGCTGGCCCTTCACGCTCCGGATAAAACCGCCCAGGTCGCGCAGCTCACCTTCCAGCGCCACGCGGTTCGATTTCATGTCAATCGTCACGTCGTCTTCGGCCACCGTGCCGTAGTTGTTGCGGTAGGTGCTGACCGACGCACCCAGGTAGCCGTGGTCAAAAAACACCGAACCGCCGGCCGAGCCGCCGTGCACCTTGCTGCCCGAGTTGCAGATGCGGTTGGTGATGGTGTTGATGCCGCCCTTGCCGCAGGCCAGGTCGGTGGGAACCTTCACGTCGCCGGTCTCGCGGTTGAACACGTCGACATGCAGGGCATAACGGTTGTTGCCGCCTTCGAGCAACACGCCGCTGCTTTTTTCGCGGTTGCCGCTGGCCAGGCCCAGGTCGACCTTGCCGCCGACGCCACCTTTTTCATCGAACAGCGGCTCACGCGGGATGCGGTTGTCGATCACATTGACCACGCCGCCCACCGCGCTGCCGCCGTAGAGCAAAGCGCCTGGGCCGCGCAGCACCTCGACGCGTTCGATGCTGATCGGGTCGCTGGTGACGGCATGGTCGTAGCTCAGGCTGGAGGCGTCCAGCGTCGCGCCGCCGTTGCCCAGGATGCGGATGCGGTCGCCGTCCAGGCCGCGGATGATGGGCCGGCTGGCGTTGGGCCCGAAGTAGGTGCTGCTCACGCCGGGCACGCCGTCCAGCGTTTCGCCCAGCGTCGTCTTGCTGCGCAGCAGCAGCCCGGCGCCCGAGTACTGCGCGGCCGGCGCGATCAGGTCTGTGGCGCCCAGCGGGTTGCCGGTGACGGTGACTTCCTTGAGGCTGGGGGCGGTAGCTGCTGCGGGGACGACGGCTTGGGCACTCGCCAGGCCGCAAGAAAGCGTTGCCGCGGCGCAGAGCGCGCGGCTGATAAAAGGTGGTTTCATGGTGACTCGCTGAATCGGGAAAACAAAAAGGCAAAGCTGCGCCCAGCCGGGCTGGCCGGCGCGAAGCTACTGGAGGGGAATTTCAGCGAGTGGAAGGCGGGCCGCGCGCGTCAAACAGCGCCGCCCAGCGGGCGAGCGCTTCGCCGCGGGAGATATCAAAAACTGCGTTGGAGAGCACCAGTGGCAGGCTCAGCATGGGCAGCGCAGGCGCCGCCTGGCCGTGGCTGGCCTGGTCGAACAGGCGGCAGTCCGAATCGCCGTCATGCGAGGAAAACAGCGAGGCCAGCCATCCGCCACCCGCCTCCTCTTCTTCTTCGACATGCGCAGGAGCGGAGTGTTCCTGGTGATGGCCGTCTTGATGCACATGCGAATGGGAATGAATGTGCGCCTGCGGGCCGTGCACCACGCCGTGCATCAGCCCCAGCAGCTGCGCCAGCAAAAGCGCGGCTACCAACAACAGCCAAGGCAAGGCCGGTGAAGTGCTGAACCGGGAGCCCTTGCGTTTACTTGACGCTGGTGGCATCCGTGATGCGGTAGTAGAGGCCGTAGGCGTCGTCATTGAGGACCA
Source organism: Polaromonas sp. CT11-55 (assembly GCF_047303325.1). Classification (NCBI taxonomy): domain Bacteria; kingdom Pseudomonadati; phylum Pseudomonadota; class Betaproteobacteria; order Burkholderiales; family Comamonadaceae; genus Polaromonas; species Polaromonas sp. CT11-55. The sequence goes on from NZ_JBKBEX010000005.1 coordinate 157,054, forward strand.
GGAAACGCCCTTCCACCACCACCGGCTCCATGCTGTACTTCACCGGCGTCTTGGTCTTGACCTCGACCATGCTCTCGGGCCCGCCCGGCAGGCAGAAGGCGCAGGTCAGCGGCACCGAGGACAGCAGGAAATGTTTTTGTTTTTCGCCCGGGTCCAGCGGCATCATGAAACCCTGGATGCGCTGGGTTTTCTGGTTCAGCGCCATCTGGTCCAGGGTGAAGACCGGCAGGATGCGGTTTTTCTCGTTTTTGGTTTTCACCGCCGTCAGCACCGACCAGGGCACCACGTCGCCGCGGGCCGAGAGCGGCGGAAACGGGCTGTTGGCACCATGCACACCCGCACCCTGGCCTACCGGCAGGTCAAAACCCGGGCCCGCGACAGCAGCGGCCGGCTTGGCGCCGCCCGCCACCGGTGAAGACAGGGTCTGCGCCTGCAGGCTTGCGACGGCGAAGGACAGGCCGCAGGCCAGCGCGAAGGCGCGGCTCAGGCAATTGCGAAGGATGGGGTTCATGCGGGACTCCTGCAGGTGTGGCACCGGTTCAGGCCTGGGCGGTTCGCCAGGCTCAGTGAACGTGTTTCATGCCGCAGTATTTGCCGACGGCCAGCCCTTTGCAAGCGGCTTGCAGCTCTTTTTCGCAAACTTCGTCTTTTTTGCCCGATTCCAGGCACTTGGCCGCGCCTTCGTGGGCGGCGGCCATGGCACGGTGGCGCTGGATGTCTTCCTTGGTTTCCTTGCTGTCCTTGTCGTCGTGCTGCGCGTAGGCTATCGAAAAACTGGCGCTGAGTACCACCGCGGCAATGGCGGCCAGCACGGGCGACACGGAGAGGAAAGTCTTGAGGGAACGGACGCTGGTCATAAACAGATTACCTTGATTGGAGAAGTTCAAACACACTGACCCGGTAGGCCTCCCAGGCGGGTAGCAGCGCGGACGCCAGCGCCACCCCCAGGGCCAGTACCGGCACGCTTACCAGTTCGATCGGCCAGGACACGGCGCCGATCAACACGGATTTTTCCAGCTGCAACGCCCAGCCCAGCAAGGCTGTCAGCCCCTGGCCCGCCAGCACGCCCAGCAGCGTGGCCAGCAAGGCCAGCCACAAGGCTTCGCACAGCAGCAGGCCGGCCACCTTGCCCGGCGGCGCGCCCAGCATGCGCAGCAGCGCCAGGTCGGCCCGGCGCTCGCGCACCGCGCCCCACAGCGCGATGAACACGCTCAGGCCGGCCGTGAGCAGCAGCACGCCGGCCAGCGCGCGCAGCACGTCGGTGCCCACGCCCACCATGCTCAGCAGGCGCGTGATCTCCAGCGCCGGCGCGGCGGCCTGCATCTCGGTGCTGCTGTTGATGTAGCGCGGAAAGGTCACCGCCGCCAGCGGCGTCTTGTACTGGATCAGCGCCAGCGTGATTTCGCGGTCCTCCTCCAGCACCTTGCGGTCGTCGTCGTCCAGCGCGGTGTCGGTCTCATGCACCTGCCAGACCGACTCGGTGGCCGTCAGCACCAGGCGGTCCAGCACCGTCCGGCTGGGCGCCAGCACGCCGGACACCACATAGGGGCTGAGCTTGTGTTCCTCGCCTCCGCCGCCCAGGCCGTGCGTGCCGGTGAAGCTGTCGCCCACTTTCAGGCCGGTCTGCCGCGCCACCTGCGCGCCTATCACCGCCTGCATGGGCTTGGCCCACAGCGTGCCCTGGGCCAGTTTCGCCTCGTAGTGGCTGATGTAGTCGGGCGTGGTGCCCACGATGCGAAAGCCGCGAAAGCTGTCGCCCAGGCTGATGGGGATGATCTTGGCGACCTGGGGATGTTTTTCGAGCTCCTTCACTGCGGCCAGCGGCACATTTCCGGTCGGCACGTCGAGGTGGAACACCCCCGAAAGAATCAGCTGCATGGGGCTGCCCTTGGCGCCCACGACCACGTCGATGCCGGCCAGGTCGCGGTCAAAAGCCTGGTTGATCTGGTGGCCCACCAGCAGCAGGAAGGTGATGGACGCCAGCCCCAGCGTGAGCAGCAGCAGGTTGAGCGCCGCGGCCAGCGGACGCGACCACAGGTATCGCCAGGCGAAAACAATCGTCTTCATGGCTGGCGGCGCCCCAGTTGCAAGGCCTTGAGGCCTTTTTCATCCTTGAAGAATTCGGCCACGCGGGCGTCGTGCGTGGCAATCACCAGCGTCGCGCCCTGCCGCTGCGCCGTCGCCCGCAGCAAGTCCAGCGACGCGGCGGCGGCCTCGTCGTCCAGGCTGGCCGTCGGTTCGTCGGCCAGGATCACCTGGGGCTTGAGCAGCACCGCGCGCGCCAGCGCCACACGCTGCGCCTGGCCGCCCGAGAGCTGCGCCGGCTTGCGCTGCGCCAGCGCCTGCACATCCAGCGCGGCCAGCGCTTCGGCAATGCGGGCCTCATCGCCCGGCCGGCCCGCGGCCCACTGCGCCATGGCCAGGTTGCCATGCACCGTGAGCGCGGCGCTCAAATGCAGTTTTTGCGGCAGAAAACCTATGGTGGCGGCGCGCCAGGCATCGCCCGCGACCTTGCCCAGCGCCTTCATGGCTTGGCCCGCCACCGTGATCTCGCCCTGGTCGGGCGCCAGCAAACCGGCGGCCAGCGCCAGCCAGGTCGACTTGCCCGAACCCGACGCGCCGCGCAGCAGCAGCACGCCGCCCTGGGCCACGTCCACGTCCTCGAAACGAAGCTCGGGGCCCTTGGGGTAGCGGTACGAGAGTTGGCGCGTGCCGATCATGAGGCGGCCGCACCCGATGCGGAGGTGGCGCAGTCGGCGCACACGCCGCGTACCGCGAAGTCCATGCTCATGCCCTGGTAGCCCAGGGCTTTCAAAGCTTCCAGCGCGGTCTGTGCGGCACGCTCCAGGTCCTTGGCGCTGGCCTTGAGCGCGCCCGAAGAGGTACCGGCCAGCGCGCCCGCCAGCGGGCTGTCGCGGTGGCAGCTCTGGCATTCAAAGTGCGGGATCGCATGCACGCTGCTGGGCATGGCCTGGTAGCGCCGCACACGCTTGGCATCGACCCGGCACAGCAACAACCCCACCTGCGTGAGCCGGTCTATCAGGCGGTACAGCGTGACGCGATCCAGGGCCTCCTCGGCATCGCCGGCCAGCGCCGCTTGCAGCTGCGCGTGGGTGTAGCTGGTGTCGGGGTGCGCCAGCAACCAGCCCAGCACCAGTCGCGCTGCCACAGTGCGGCGCAGGCCGTGGGCGGAAAGCAGGGTGTCTATGGGGTCGGCCGGACGGTCAGTCATGGGGAAAGGAGGCTGGGGCGCAGTTTTTGAAGTGTTGCGGCTTTTTAGCTAACGCAATCGAGTTGCATTATTACCGCAATTGCCCCCCGTTTCCGCTCCGGCTTTGTAAAGCTGCCGAATTTCGGACTTCAGTCCTGGTAGGGCTCGTGGCTTCTGGGCGCCAGGGGCAGTTGCTCGTCCAGCGACTGGCGGTAGCGCAGGCAGCCCTGCAAAAACTGCGGCCAGTCGGGCACCACGGGCAGCGGATCCGACTTCTCCGGCAGCAGCGACCACAGCGCGGGATGGTGCCAGCACAGCTCGTGCCGTGTGCTGTCGCGATGCTCGCGAATGCCTTGGCGCAAGCGCTTCACTTCAGCGATCAGCTGTTCACGCGACAAGCTTTCAAGGTCCGCGTCCATGATGCCTCCGTAACATGACATGTTGAGGGTGAACGAACACCCTCATCATAGGCACCGCCGAAAGTGCCTGCATGCATGAAGCGTGTCAGCGGTAGATCAAACCCGACAGCTGCCATGCCAGGCGCCTGCGCACCTGTGGCAGACACGACAGCACCGACATCGCCAGGTTGCGCAGGGCACGCAGCCCGGGCCGGACCGTGGCCAGCCGCGTCAGGCGGTCAGCCAGGGCGACGATCTGGCGAGCCACGGGCCGACGCTCCGCGGCGTAGGCATCGAGTGAGGTCTCACTGCCGGCCAATGCCTGCTCGAGTGCGCCCGCGAGGCTTATTGCGTCGAGAATCCCCGCATTCATGCCCTGGCCTCCGGCCGGGCTGTGCACATGGGCAGCATCGCCTGCCAGCAGGATACGTCCGGCGCGATAGCTTTCGGCCACGCGATGATGCACGCGGAAACGGGAACCCCATACCACCTCCTGCACCAGGGCGCGTTCACGCTGCGGCCCGCGTGCATCCAGAAGCCCCTGCACATAAGCCGCGTCGGGTTGCTCCGGGGCGTCGCTGACGGTCGCGACCACGCGATGCACACCGTCAGGCAACGGGGCCAGCACCACCATGCCGGCAGGCGAGAAGTACAAGATCACCTCATCTATCGGAACGCCTCCGCCCAGGCGCACATCGGCCAGCACAAACGATTCACCGTAGCTGCCGCCGTTGAATGCGATGCCGGCGCTCTCGCGCACAGCGCTGTGCATGCCGTCGGCACCCACGACAAAGCGCGCACGCATGCGGCTGCCGTCGTCCAGCGTGGCCGTCGCACCTGACGCGTCCTGCACAAGCGCGGCCAATGTGCGCGGCCGCAGTACCCGCCCGCCCAGCTCCACCAGGCGCTGCAGCAACACGCTCTCCGTGACAGCCTGCGAGACCATCAATGTGTACGGGTACTGCGTGGGCAACTGGCTGAAACCAATCGGCACAAGTACCCGGTCACGGTCGCGGATGGTGAATTGCCGAGCCTGTATACCGCGCGCGACCAGGCGCTGCGTGACGCCCAATGGCTCCAGCACTTCCAGCGTGCGGGCGTGCACGACCGCCGCGCGGGAGGTGTTGGCGCCTTCAGCCTGGCGGTCGATGACGCAAGTGCGCACGCCGCGTGCCAGCAGCGATGCCGCCAGCGTAAGGCCCGTGGGGCCGGCGCCAACGATCAGGACGTCGGTGTCGAAGCCCTTGGACGAGGCGGGGGAATTGAGATTGATCGAGGGAAAAGTCATGGTTTACTCTAAAAGTCAACAAGTGTTGGTCAACAACCGTTGGCAATCATAATTGGCACTCCCAAAAAAGTCAACAAGTGTTGGCCTATACTTGTTGATATGACTGAAACAGCCCCCATTCCCTCCCCTCCCCGCCGCTCCGACGCCACCAAGTCCGCCATCCTGGCAGCCGCGCGCGAACAATTCGCCGCCAGTGGTTACCAGGCGGCGACCATTCGCACCATTGCTACGGCGGCAGGGATCGACCCCGCCATGGTCATGCGCTATTTCGGCAACAAAGAGAAGTTGTTTGCGGCAGCAGCCGAGTTCGATTTGCGCCTGCCCGACCTGAGCGATATGCCGCGCAAAGACGTGGGCGCCGCGCTGGTGGAGCATTTCCTGAATCGCTGGGAAGACGACGAAACACTGATGGCCCTGCTGCGTACGGCCGTCACCAACGAGGCGGCTGCCGCGCGCCTGCAGGAAATCTTTGCCACGCAGATGGCCCCCTTGATTGCCAAGTTGTGCGGCGAGCCACGCGCGGCAGCCGCGGCACGCGCAGGGCTTATCGCCTCGCAGATCCTGGGGTTGGCCTTGTGCCGCTATGTGCTCAAGTTGCCACCGGTGGTGGGGCTCAAGCGCGCAGACATCGTGCGCCGTGTGGGCACTACCGTCCAGGCCTACCTGTACGACAACTGAGACAACAACGGATCCAGTTGACTGTGCGCATCGCCCCCCTGCGCATCGGGGTTGTCCAGTCGTTGACGTTTCTCTTTGCTCGACTGACGCCTGTTTTGAAGAACGCTTTTCGCCGGATTTTTGTGCCGCATCGCGCGATGCCTGACCACGATGGAGGCGAATGTATTCCGCGAACGGCGGCACGGGCCGGCGCTGCGCTATAACCTCATATGAGCGCGGCATGCCCGGCGCTCCATCCATTCATCCCTCGGTAACACCCATGTCCCCCAAACACCCCACCCACCTGCGCGCCCACACTTACCACGGCCTGGCCCCCGGCCCGCGGCTGCTGGTCACCGGCGCGGTGCACGGCAACGAGACCTGCGGCACGCGTGCCATCACGCAGCTGCTCGAGGAAATCGACGGCGGCGCGCTGGCGATCGAGCGCGGCACCGTGACCTTTGTGCCGGTGACCAACCCGCTGGCCTACAGCCTCAAGCAGCGCATGGGCGAGCGAAACCTCAACCGCAACATGGCACCCAGCGCGATCCCGCAGGATTTCGAGGACCGCATCGCCAATGTGCTGTGCCCGCTGCTGGACGCGCACGACGTGCTGCTGGATTTGCACTCCTTCCACACCGGCGGCGCGCCCTTTGTGATGATCGGGCCGCAGAACAACCACGGCGCGCTCGAGCCCTTTTCCCATGCGGCCGAGGAAATGCAGCTGGCGCTGCATACCGGGCCGCACCGCATCGTCGAAGGCTGGCTGGAAACCTATGCGCGCGGCGTCAAGCGGCGCACGGCCACAGCCGAGGCCGGCGGCGGCCGCGCCCAGAGCCTGGTGACCGACCCGAACTACGGCGTGGGCACGACCGAGTACATGCGCTCGCGCGGCGGCTACGGCGTAACGCTGGAATGCGGCCAGCATGAAGACCCGCAGGCAGTGCTGGTGGCGCGCTACGCGATTTTGCAGACCCTGGGTTTGCTGGGCCTGATCGCGCAGCCCGCCGCGCCGGTCCCCATGGAGCGCGAAATCCTGCGCCTGGTCGACGTCATGGATCGCGAGCACGCGGGCGACAGCTTCACCCGCGAATGGCGCAGCTTTGACGCGGTGAAGGCCGGCGAGGCCATAGGCATGCGGCATGGCGGCGAAGCCGTCACCGCGCCGGCCGACGGCTTTGTGGTGTTTCCCAACCCGCGCGGCGAAGTCGGCCAGGAGTGGTTTTACTTCGCGCAGCGGCGCCAGTAAGAGTCCTGAAAAAACATATCCGCAGATTACGCAGATTTACACAGATTTAAAACGGGAAAGTTTGTAGCCAAGGCTGAAACTGATCTTCATTCAGTCGTCCTACTCCGGGCAAGCAACTTACATCATGATTTGTCTTTATCTGCGCAAATCTGCGTAATCTGCGGATAGCCTCTGCGGATTCAGTCCTTCACCCGCGAGGCAAAAGTCTTGCGGAATTTCTCGACCTTGGGGCCGACCACAAAAGCGCAATAACCCTGGTTGGGGTTGTTTTCGAAATAGTCCTGGTGGTAGGCCTCGGCCGGCCAGTAGTTCTCCACCGGCAGCACTTCGGTAACGATGGGCTTGCCGAAAAGCTTGTCCTGGCTGGCCTGGCGTATGAAGTCGTCTATGACTTCCTTCTGCTCCGGCGTCGAGTAATAAATGCCGCTTCGGTATTGCGTGCCGGCGTCATTGCCCTGGCGGTTCAGGCTGGTCGGGTCGTGGATCACGAAGAAGATCTCGAGGATTTCCTTGAGCGTGATCTCGGCCGGGTCGTAAGTCAGCTTGACCACCTCGTTGCTGCCGGTGCGGCCGGTGCAGACTTCCTCATAGCTGGGCCGCGCGGCCTGGCCGTTGCTGTAGCCTGACTCGACGTCGGTGACGCCGCGCACCTTGACGTAGACCGCCTCCGTGCACCAGAAGCAGCCGCCGCCCAGGGTGATGGTTTGAAGGGATGAGGACATGGCAATCTCCGCTGAAAACCGTTGGTCGTGGAATGGGCGGAAATCTTACGCCGCGGGCCGCGCAACTGCCGCGGCCGGCCCGCTTGCCCTTGCCCGGCAAGGGCTCAACCGCGCCGGCGCGGGCCCTTGCTGCGGTGCATGGGGCCGACGGCGCGGCGCATCAGCCGCAGCAGCACCAGCGCCGTAACGGCACCGGCGACGGCCAGGCCCAGCGAGCCCATGCTGAACACCGTGTCGTTGGTCTTGCCGTGGCTCAGGATGGCGGCCACGAAGTCGCCGCCTATGTAGGCACCAAACACGCCGACACCGAGGTTCTCGAGGATAAGGATTTTTTCGCGGGTGCCCGCGAGCAAGCAGGCAGCGCCGCCGAAGAGAGCGCCCACCACACACCAGATATACGGGTTGATGCCGTTCTCCAAAAGACTATGAACTGCCCCATGGTGACAGCTTTAGGCCCCCAGCGGTGGACATACTTTCCGCAAGGTCTTTCAGCGGGGGACGGCCGGCGCCATCGCGCGCACCGCCTTGACAAAAGCCGCCAGCGCCTGGTGGTCGCGCGCGGTTTTCCAGAGGCAGTGCGTGTCGTAAGGCGTGGTGGCCGCATCCAGCGGCACAAAGGCCGCGCCGGCCATGGCCGACTGCCGCAACGCGGCCGGCACCAGGGCCACGCCCATGCCCTGCGACACCAGCGAGACCACGCTGAGCCAATGCCGCAGTTCGTAGCGCATCTCGGGGTAAAAGCCGGCTTCGGTGCAGATCGCCAGGATGCGCTCGTGGTAATCGGGCGAGACCGCGCGCGACACCACGGCAAAGGGCTGGCCCTGCAAGGCCGAAAGCGACAGCGAGCGCTTGCGCGCCAGCGCATGGCCGGCCGGCAGGCAGCAGACCAAAGCCTGGCTGGACACCAGGATTTGCGACAGTTCGGGCGGCACGCGCGTGGTGTGCACAAAACCCAGGTCCAGCCGGTCATGCGCCAGCTCCACCAGCTGCTCGCTGGAGCTGAGTTCCTTGAGCGTGAGCCGCAGCAAGGGGTGCTCGGCCTGGAAGCGCTCCAGGATGGCGGGCAAGCCGCTGTAAAGCATGGTGCCGGAAAAGCCTATGGCCAGGCTGCCGGCCATGCCCTGCCCCACGTCGCGCGCATGGCCGGCAGCCTGCGCGGCCTGGTCCAGCAGCGCGCGCGCCGCCGGCACAAAAGCCTGGCCGGCGGCCGTCAGGTTGACCTGCTTGCTGCTGCGGGTGAACAGCTTCGCGCCTATGGAGGCTTCCAGCTGCTGGATATTCAGCGACAGCGGCGGCTGCGAAATCGACAGGCGCCGCGCGGCCCGGCCGAAATGCAGCTCCTCGGCCAGGACCAGGAAATAGCGGAGGTGGCGAAATTCCATGAAGACACCATGAATATGTTTTTTATATCGTTGAATCGATATTTGATATTAGACAACTATTCATGCTTGTCAAACAATCACGCATGGCCGCCGGTGCCTCGCCTCAAGCATTGAGCCGCCCCCTACACTGCAACCCAAGCCTTTCCCTTTTCCGGAGACACCAACCCATGAAAACCACCTTCAACTGGCAGGACCCGTTTTTCTTCATGGAGCAGCTCAGCGAGGACGAACGCGCCATCGCCGACGCGGCCCACGCCTTCTGCCAGGAAAAGCTGCAGCCCCGCGTGCTGATGGCAGCGCGCCACGAGAAGTTCGACCGCGAGATCATGAATGAGGCGGGCGCCATGGGTTTCCTGGGCTCCACAATCGAAGGCTACGGCTGCGCCGGCCTCAACTACGTGAGCTACGGCCTGGTGGCGCGCGAGGTCGAGCGCGTCGACAGCGGCTACCGCAGCGCCATCAGCGTGCAAAGCTCGCTGGTCATGCACCCGATCAACGCCTACGGCAGCGAGGCGCAGAAGCAGAAATACCTGCCCAAGCTGGCCACCGGCGAATGGGTGGGCTGCTTCGGCCTGACCGAGCCCAACCACGGCTCCGACCCGGCCAGCATGCTGACGCGCGCCAAGCCCGTTGACGGCGGCTTCATCCTCAAGGGCGCCAAGATGTGGATCACCAACAGCCCCATCGCCGACGTCTTTATCGTCTGGGCCAAGCTGCAGGATCCGGACGGCAAGGTCGGCGGCCAGGAAAGCATTCGCGGCTTTGTGCTGGAAAAAGGCATGAAGGGCCTGAGCGCCCCCAAGATCGAAGGCAAGATGAGCTTGCGCGCGTCGATCACCGGCGAGATCGTCATGGACGACGTCTTTGTGCCCGAAGCCAACCTGCTGCCCAATGTCAGCGGCCTCAAGGGCCCCTTCGGCTGTCTCAACAAGGCGCGCTACGGCATCGCCTGGGGCGCCCTGGGCGCGGCCGAGGACTGCTGGTTCCGCGCGCGCCAGTACACCCTGGACCGCCAGCAGTTCGGCCGCCCGCTGGCGCAGAACCAGCTGATCCAGAAAAAGCTGGCCGACATGCAGACCGAAATCACGCTGGGCCTGCAGGCCTGCCTGCGCGTGGGCCGGCTCATGGACGAGGACAAGGCCGTGCCCGAAATGATTTCGCTGATCAAGCGCAACAGCTGCGGCAAGTCGCTGGACATCGCCCGCATGGCGCGCGACATGCACGGCGGCAACGGCATCCATGACGAATACCATGTGATCCGACACATGATCAACCTGGAGACCGTCAACACCTATGAAGGCACGCACGACGTGCACGCGCTCATCCTGGGCCGCGCGCAGACCGGCCTGCAGGCCTTCTATTAACTGGCGCTGTTTTCCCGGCCGGCCATGGACTTAGGTGCGCTCAAGCCCGTGCTGGCCGGCCTGGCGCTGCCGCCGGTTTCACCGCTCCTGCTGGCCTTGCTGGGCCTGGTGCTGGCCTGGTGCAACAAAAAAAGAAGCGGGCTCACGCTGGCGACTATTTCCGTGCTACTGCTGGCGCTGCTGAGCTGCCACGGCACGGCGGTGTGGCTGGCGCGCACGGCCCTGCCGCAATTCGCACCGCTGGATCTGGCCGACCTCAAGGCCCGGAAAGTGCAGGCCATCGTCATCCTGGGCGGCGACGTGCTGCCGGTGGCGCCCGAGTACGGCCACAGCCAGCCGAGCGCGGCCACCGCCGCGCGGCTGCGCTACGGCACCTGGCTGGCCCGGCAGTCCGGCCTGCCGCTGGCCTTCTCCGGCGGGTTAGGCTGGGGTGCCCACAGCACACAAACCGAATCGGAGGCCGACGTCGCCGCCCGTGCGCTGCAACAGGACTACGGCCTGGCCCTGCGCTGGCGTGAATCCCAGTCGCGCGACACGGCGGGCAATGCGCGCCTGACAGCGCCGCTGTTGCAGCAAGCCGGTGTGCAGCGCATCGCTTTGGTAACCCATGCCTGGCACATGCCGCGCGCCATGCTGGCCTTTGAACAGGCCGGCCTGGCCGTCACGCCCGCCCCCATGGGCTACGTGCTGCCAGCCCAGGGCGAGCTGCTGGAATGGCTGCCCTCGGCCCAGGGCCTGCAGGCCTCGCGCCAGGTGCTGCGCGAATGGCTGGCGCTGGCCGTCGGGCGTTTCCTGCCCGCTTGAGCCGGGACCGGCCACCTCGTGTGGCGCCAAAGCCGCGCCCACCAAGGCTTTACCGTGGGTTTACCTTATGAGTGCAGGCACCCCGGCGACACTCAACACTTTGGGTTGACGGTCGGAAAGTAAGCAGATATATTACTAACCAGTCAGTCAGTAACTATGTCTCTTTCCAAACTTTTCCACGACAACACCGCAGTCGCCGCCAAGCGCGAGCGCCGCAAGGAAGCACGCCCGGGCGAACTGCTGGACGCCGCCCTGGACCTTTTTGTGGAAAAAGGCTTTGCCGCCACCCGCGCCGAGGAAGTCGCCGCCCGCGCCGGTGTTTCGAAGGGCACGCTGTTCCTTTATTTCCAGAGCAAGGAAGAACTGTTCAAGGCCGTGGTGCGCGAAAACATCTCGGGCCGCTTCACCGAGTGGCGCGCCGAGCTTGAAACCTTTGAAGGCACCACCTCCGAATTGCTGGCCTACTGCATGAACAGCTGGTGGGAACGGGTGGGCCTGACGCGCGCCTCGGGCCTGACCAAGCTGATGATGAGCGAGGCCAAGAATTTCCCCGACATCGCGGCCTTCTACCAGCAGGAAGTCATCATGCCCGGCCACGGCCTGATCCGCAGCATCCTGCAGCGCGGCATGGACCGCGGCGAGTTCCGCCCCATGAACCTGGACTACGCCGTCTACGTCGTGATCGCGCCCATGATTTTCCTGATCCTGTCCAGGCACTCCGGCGGCGTCTGTTTAAGCAGCGAGATTGACCTGGATCCGCAAAAATACATCGCCTTCCAGGTGGAAACCATCCTGAACGGCATCTCCGCGCCGGCAGTCGCCGCCGTGGCCAACAGGAAGGCCGCATGAAGCGCTGGGCCAAGTGGGCGGTCGCCGGCCTCATCGTGCTGCTCGTCGCGGGCGGTGTGCTGCGCGCGCTGGGCGCGCGCAAGGCCCAACAGCAGGCGCTGGCCGCCAGCAGCGCGGCCAACAAGGACATGGGCCTGGTGGAGCTGGCTGCCACCGACGTGGTCAAGGCCCAGGTGCGCGAAGTCGTGCAGGGCCTGCCCGTCTCGGGCTCGCTCAAGGCGGTCAATTCCGCCGTGATCAAGGCCCGCGTCGCCGGCGAGCTGCAGGGGCTGGCGGTGCGCGAGGGCGATGTGGTCAAGGCAGGCCAGGTGATCGCGCGCATAGACGCCGCCGAATACCAGTCGCGCGTGCGCCAGGCCCGCGAACAGGCCGAATCCGCCAAGGCCCAGGTCGACGTGGTGCAGCGCCAGTACGACAACAACAAGGCGCTGGTCGACCAGGGCTTTATTTCCAAGACCGCGCTGGACACCTCGCTGGCCAACCTCAACGCCGCGCAATCCACCTACAAGGCCGCGCTGGCCGCGACCGACGTGGCCGCCAAGTCGCTGGACGACACGGTGCTCAAGGCGCCCATCTCCGGCCAGGTGTCGCAGCGCCTGGCGCAGCCCGGCGAGCGTGTGGGCATTGACACCAAAATCGTCGAAATCGTGGACCTGAGCCGGCTCGAACTCGAGGCCACGCTGAGCGCCACCGACTCCATGGAAGTGCGCGTGGGCCAAAGCGCCCAGCTGCAGATTGAAGGCAGCCGCCAGCCCGTGACAGCGGTGGTCGCGCGCATCAACCCCAGCGCGCAGGCCGGCAGCCGCAGCGTGCTGGCCTACCTGAACATCGACAACCCGGGCGCTACCGGGACTACAGGCGAAGCCGGCACCCCGCCGTTGCGCCAGGGCCTGTTCGCCCAGGGCACGCTGGGCACGGCGCGCGCCTCGCTGCTGGCGCTGCCCGTCAGCGCCGTGCGCACCGACAAGCCCGCGCCCTATGTGCAGGCCGTGGAGAACGGCGCGGTGGTGCACAAGACTGTCGAGCTGGGGGCGCGCGGCGCCGCCGGCGGCGACAGCGTGGTGGCGGTCAAAGGCCTGGAAGAAGGCGCGCTTGTCGTTCGCGGCGAAATCGGCGCGCTGCGCGAAGGCACCAAGGTGCGCTTCACGCAACTGCCCTCCGCGCAGCCCGCCGCCAGCGCGCCCGCCAAACCGGCGCCCTGAGGCTTCACGCGCATGTGGTTCACGCAGGTCAGCCTCAAGAATCCCGTGTTCGCCACCATGGTCATGCTGGCCATCGTGGTGCTGGGGCTGTTCTCCTACCAGCGCATGCAGGTCGACCAGTTTCCCAACATCGACTTCCCAGTGGTGGTGATCACCGCCGAATACCCGGGCGCCTCGCCCGAAATCGTTGAAAGCGAAGTCACCAAAAAAATCGAGGAAGGCGTCAACTCGATTGCCGGCATCAATGCGCTGACCTCGCGCAGCTACGAAGGCCAGTCCGTGGTGATCATGGAGTTCCAGCTCTATATCGACGGGCGCCGCGCCGCCGAGGACGTGCGCGAAAAAATCGCGGCCATCCGCCCGAGCTTTCGCGACGAGGTCAAGGAGCCGCGCGTGCTGCGCTTTGACCCGGCCAGCCGTGCCATCTGGTCGGTCGCCGTGTTGCCTCAGTCCGGCAAGGGCAAGGCCATGGATGCGGTGGAGCTGACCAACTGGGCCGACCAGGTGCTGAAAAAACGCCTGGAGAATGTGCGCGGGGCCGGCTCGGTCACCTTGGTGGGCGGCACCAAGCGCGAGATCAACGTCTACCTCAATCCGCAGGCCATGGAGTCGCTGGGCATCACGGCCGACCAGGTGGTCAACGCGGTGCGCAACGAGAACCAGGACCTGCCGGTGGGTGCCATACGCTCGCTGCAGCAGGAGCGCGTCGTCAAGATAGACGCGCGCATGAAGCGGCCCGAGGACTTCGGCAAGATCATCGTCGCGCGCAAGGGCACGGCCAGCGGCACGGCCGCGGCGGTCACCGTCGACCAGGTGGCCCGTATCGCCGACGGCGCGCAGGAACTCGACAGCCTGGCGCTCTACAACGGCCAGCGAACCCTGTTGCTGACGGTGCAAAAAGCCCAGGACGAAAACACCATCGCCGTGGTCGACGGCCTGAACAAGGCCGTGGCCGAGCTGCAGCCGCTGCTGCCCCCGGGCGCGCGGCTGGAACTCATCACCGACGGCTCGCGCCCCATACGCGTGGCCGTCGAGAACGTGCGCCGCACGCTGATCGAAGGCGCGCTGCTCACGGTGCTCATCGTCTTCCTGTTCCTCAATTCCTGGCGCTCCACCGTGATCACCGGGCTGACGCTGCCGATCTCCATCATCGGCACCTTTTTGTTCATGAATCTGTTCGGCTTCACGATCAACATGATCACGCTGATGGCGCTGTCGCTGTGCGTGGGCCTCTTGATCGACGACGCCATCGTGGTGCGCGAGAACATCGTGCGCCACGTGCAGATGGGCAAGGACCCGTACCGGGCCTCGATGGACGGCACGCAGGAAATCGGCCTGGCCGTGCTGGCCACCACCTTCTCCATCGTCGCCGTGTTCCTGCCCATCGGTTTTATGGGCGGCATCATCGGCAAGTTCTTCCACGAGTTCGGCGTGACCATCGTGGCGGCGGTGCTGATCTCCATGTTCGTGAGCTTCACGCTGGATCCCATGCTCTCCAGCGTCTGGCACGACCCGGCGATTGAAGCGCACGGCCGGCAGGGCGCGCCCGTCACCTTCTACGACAAGACCATAGGCCGCGTCACCGGCTGGTTCGACCGCGCCACCGAATCCCTGAGCGACAGCTACCAGGGCATACTGCGCTGGTCGCTGGGCCACAAGCTGGCCACGCTGGCGCTGGCGGTGCTGATTTTTGTCACCAGCATCTTCATGGTGCCGCTGCTGGGCACCGAGTTCGTGCCCAAGGCCGACTTCTCCGAGACCTCGCTGAACTTCTACACGCCGGTGGGCTCCTCGCTGGAAAACACCGAAGCCAAGGCACGCCAGGTCGAGGCCATCGTGCGCGAGTTCCCCGAAGTGAAATACACGCTGGCCACGCTCAACACCGGCAACGCCCAGGGCAAGATGTACGCCAGCGTCTATGTCCGCCTGGTGGACCGCAAGGCGCGCACGCGCAGCGTCGACGAGATGTCGGGCGTCCTGCGCGAACGGCTCAAGCAGGTGCCCGGCATCACGGTCACGCACGTCGGCCTGCTTGACGCGGTGGGCGGCAACAAGCAGGTGGAGTTTTCCCTGCAAGGTACCGACCTCAAGGAACTCGAGCGGCTCACGCGCGCCATCAGCGACAAGATACGCAACATCCCCGGCCTGGTCGACCTGGACTCCAGCGTCAAGGCCGACAAGCCGGTGATCGAGGTCGACGTGCGGCGCGACGCGGCTTCCGACCTGGGCCTGTCGGTGTCGCAGATCGCCGCCTCGCTGCGCACCCTGGTGGCCGGCCAGACGGTGGGCAACTGGCGCGCGCCCGACGACCAGACCTACGACGTCAATGTGCGCCTGGCGCCCGGCGCCCGCACCGCGCCGCAGGACCTGGAGCGCCTGCCCTTCATGAGCAGCACCATGGGCAGCAATGCCGACGGCTCCTCGCGCGTAGTGCGGCTCAACCAGGTGGCGACCGTGAAGGAATCCACCGGGCCCAACCAGATCAACCGCCGCGACATGGCGCGCGAAGTCGCCATCAACGCCAACGTCTACAAGCGCTCGGCCGGCGAGGTCTCCAACGACATCAAGGCCGTGCTCGACGACTTCAGCTTCCCGCCCGGCTACCGCTACCAGTTCAGCGGCTCCACCAAAAACATGGCCGAGTCCTTCGGCTATGCGGTCTCCGCGCTGGTCATGGCCATCCTCTTCATCTACATGATCCTGGCCAGCCAGTTCAAGAGTTTTTTGCAGCCCATGGCGCTGATGACCTCGCTGCCGCTGACCCTGATCGGCGTGGTGCTGGCGCTGCTGCTGTTCCGCTCCACGCTGTCGATGTTCTCCATCATCGGCGTGGTGATGCTGATGGGCCTGGTCACCAAGAACGCCATCCTGCTGGTCGACTTCGCCATCCGCATGCGCGCCGACCGGCTGGACGTGGACGGCCACCGCGTGCCCGGCATGGAGCGCGGCGAGGCCCTGCTGCATGCCGCCAAGGTCCGGCTGCGCCCCATCCTGATGACCACGCTGGCCATGATCTTCGGCATGGTGCCACTGGCCTTCGCCCTGACCGAAGGCTCCGAGCAGCGCGCCCCCATGGGCCAGGCCGTCATAGGCGGCGTGATCACCTCCTCGCTGCTGACCCTGGTGGTGGTGCCTGTGACCTATTGCTACCTGGACGACCTGGGCCAGTGGTTCAAGCGCAAGTTCGGCCCCAAAACCCGGGCCGCCGCCCCTGCCGAAACACCGCCCGCCCACCCCGCGCCTGTCATGGCCGGCCGCTAAAATCAAAGGTTTATCTCGTGAATCCCCTCTTCACTCCCCTTTCCTCCCCTATTTCGCCCAACCACAGGTCCGCCATGAACTACGAACAAGCCCGATTCAACATGATTGAACAGCAAATCCGCCCCTGGGAAGTGCTGGACAACCAGGTCCTTTCCCTGCTCGCCGTGGTCAAGCGCGAAGACTTCGTGCCGACCGCCCACAAGGCCCTGGCCTTTGTCGACATGGAAATCCCGCTGCCGCCCCACGCCAACCCCAGCCAGTGCATGCTCGCGCCCAAGGTCGAGGCCCGCATCCTGCAGGAGCTGGCCGTGCAAAAGCACGAAAAAGTCCTCGAAATCGGCGCCGGCTCCGGCTACATGGCCGCCCTGCTGGCGCACCGCGCGCAGCAGGTGATCACACTTGAAATCGACCCCACGCTGGCGCAGATGGCGCGCGACAACCTGCAGCGCGCCGGCGTCTACAACGCCGAAGTGCGCACCGGCGACGGCGCCGCCAAACTGGCGCAGGCCGTTGCCGGCAACGACCCGCTGCGCGGCCCCTTCGACGTCATCGTGCTCAGCGGCTCGGTCGCCGAAGTGCCGGCCTCGCTGCTGTCCCTGCTCAAGGTCGGCGGGCGCCTGAGCGCCATCGTGGGCTTTGAGCCCGTGATGCGCGCCACCCTGGTCACGCGCGTGGCCGAAGATGCCTGGCGCACCACCCAGGCCTGGGACACCGTGGCGCCGCGCCTGCTGAACTTCCCCGAACCCTCGGCCTTCAGCTTCTGAAAGCCGGCGGCAACACCGATTACGACCGATCACGACACACCTGAAAGCGCCACCCATGGTTCCCCAGCTCAATCCCGCCGACTTCAGCGCCTGGCGCGACAACGCCGGCGCGGGCGCGCCCGCCCTGCCCGTGGTGCTCGACGTGCGCGAGCCCTGGGAACTGCAGACGGCCTCGGTCAAGGAAGACGGCTTCCGGCTGGTGCATATCCCGATGCGCGAGATTCCGGCGCGCCTGCCGGAGCTGCTGGAGGCCGGCGCCGGCCATCCCATTGCCTGCCTGTGCCACCACGGCATGCGCAGCCTGCAGGTGGCCAATTATTTGATGCAAAGCGGCTTCACCGAAGTCGTCAACCTGCAGGGCGGCATCAATGCCTGGTCGCAGCAGGTGGACCGCTCCGTGCCGCTGTACTGATCCCGTTTTTATTCGCCGATCCATTCATTTCTTCAGGACTCTTATGACCACGCCCAAGAAACCGCCGGCCCGCCCGGCGATGTTGCCCCCGTCGATTGCGGCCGCCGTGGCACTGCTGGCCATGGCCCCCCTGGCGCAAGCCCAGAGTCTCGTCGAGCTGTATGAATCGGCCCGCGCCTTCGATGCCGCCTACCAGTCGGCCAAGCTGCAATACGACGCCAACCTTGCCAAGGCCGACCAGGCCCAGGCTGGCATCCTGCCGACGGCGGGCATCTCGGCCGGCGTGTCGCGCACCGCGTTTGAAAACACCGCCCCGGTGATAGACCGCAGCTTCAACACGCAAAACGCCACGCTCAACCTGTCGCAACCCCTGTACCGCCCGGCCAACTGGGCCACCTACAAGCAGGCTTCCCGGCAGGTGGACCTGGCCAAGGCCCAGCTGGAAACCGCCGACCAGGACCTGATCGTGCGCACCAGCCAGGCCTACTTCGACGTGCTGGCCGCGCAGGACACCCTGACCTTTGTGCGGGCCCAGAAAGCCGCGGTGGCCGAGCAGCTGGCCTCGGCCAAGCGCAACTTCGAGGTCGGCACCTCCACCATCACCGACACCCGCGAGGCGCAGGCCCGCTACGACCTGGTGATCGCCCAGGAACTGGCCGCCGAAAACGACCTGCGCGTCAAAAAAATCGCGCTGGACACCCTGGTCGGCAAGACCGAAACCCAGCCCAAGCCGCTGACCAGCCCGGTCGGCTTGCCGACCATCACGCCGGCCGACGTCGACACCTGGGTGTCGCAGTCCGAGCTGGTTCACCCCAGCATCCGCCAGGCGCAAAGCAATGTGGAGATCGCCGAGCTGGAGGTGGACAAGGCCGAAGCCGGCCACAAGCCCACGCTGGACGCCACGGCCAGCTACAACGTCACGCGCAACCCTTCGGGCACGGCAACCACCATCCCGCCCTTTTCCTTCCGCACCAACACCACGACGGTCGGCGTGCTGCTCAACGTGCCACTGTTCGCGGGCTTTTCCACACAGAACCGCGTGCGCGAAACCCTGTCGCTGCGCGACAAGGCCAAAAGCGACCTCGAAGGCGCGCGGCGCACCGTGGCCCAGGCCACACGCACCGCCTACTTCGGCGTGCAATCGGGCCAGGGCCAGGTCAAGGCGCTGGAGGCGGCCGAGCTCTCAAGTCAGAGCGCGCTGGACGCCAACAAGCTGGGCTATCAGGTCGGCGTGCGCATCAACATCGACGTGCTCAACTCGCAAAGCCAGCTGTTCCAGACCAAGCGCGACCTGGCCAAGGCGCGCTACGACGTGCTGCTGGGCGACCTCAAACTGCGCCAGGCCAACGGCACGCTGACACCCGAAGACCTGCAGAAGATCAACGCATTGCTGGCAAAATAGCCGCGGACACACCGCAAACCCGCATACAAGGCCCAGGCCAGGCCCTCGGCCGCACACGACAACAACATGCTGATGCCTGTCGACAACAACGCGATTCCCCTGCCCATCGAAGCCGAACGCGTGCACGATGCGCCGGTGCACGTTCCCAAAGGCCCAAGCTTCGAGCTGATCGAGGAAACCACCTGGGAAGAGCTCCAGCGCACGGGCCGCCGGCAGCCGTTTGACAAACCCGTGCTGGTCAAGGGCGGCATCCACCACTGGCCGGCCTGGAAAAAATGGTCGTTTGAATTCCTCGCCGACGTCTGCGCCGGCAAGGGTGCCGAGGTGCCCGTCAAGTTCACCGACGGCCTGGTCGAGCAAGGCGTGACCAAGGGCCGCCCCTTCCTGCCGGTTGCGCCCTACCTGCGTGAACTCGGCAAGGCGGCGCAGCGCGCGCCCGACCCCATGGCAGGCCTCTTGCCCAAGCCGGTGCGCGACGGCTACAAACCCGGCGAGCGTTTTCACCTGAACTGGGCCCACATGCAGTCGTTCAAGCCGACGACCTTGTACCTGGCGCAGTGGGACATCCTCGAGAAATACCCCGAGTTGCGCCGCGACCTGCTCATCAAGAGCCTGTGGCCCGGCCGCATGACCTGGGAATACGTCTTCATGGGCCCAGCCAACACCGTGACCGGCCTGCACAACGATTTCCCGCACAACTGGTTTGTGCAGCTGCAGGGCGTCAAGGAATTCATTCTCTTCTCGCCCGACCAGCGCCAGCACATGTGCCCGGCCGCCAAGTACGACTGGGGCGCCACGCTCAGCGACATCAACGTCTCGCGCCTGCCCGAACAGGTCCGCGAACTCGCCTCCTTCGAAAAAGCCCACGGCTACCATGCCCGCGTGGAAGCCGGCGACGCGCTGTTCATTCCCAAGCGCACCTGGCATTCCGTGGTCTCGGTGGAACCTTCCATCAGCCTGGGCATGTTCGGACTCACGCCTTACGAAGTCGCCACCGGCGGCGCCTGGGCTACGCTGCGCGACTGGGCGCACCACCTGCGCATGTATGCCTGGGGTAACTGCACCTGCCACCAGGTGCTGGACAAGCGCCAGGCACTGTGAAAGACTGGATGCACCGCACCCGTTAAGGCCCTATCGGAGACCTCCATGCGCTACCAAAGCCCCAAGCTCCTGGTCCTGAGCAAGCTGCTGCTTGCCGCCGTTGCCATCATCGCTCTTCTGGCGTTGCCGGCCAGAGAACTCGCACCGGGCGTCCCCCTGGCCGATCTGCTGCTGTATTGCACGCTGGGTGCCGCAAGCGCTCTTGTCTTGCTTGCGGTCGCCGCAGTTCTCTTGCTGCAGTTTTCGCAGTTCATCTTGCGCAGTGGCGGCACTGACCCGCAGTGGTTCTGGTTTTCGGGTGAGCCCCGTGGACTGGCCGCGCTTCGCAGTGGCCGGGCTGTCAACCGTGAGCCGCAGGACCGGCCCTAACAGGTCCGCAAACAAGCTTGTAGTGCAGGCCTACCCTGCAGGCGCCGATAAAAAACTCTCCAGCGCACCGATTGTCCTGGCCGTGGCGCCGCGATTACGGTCAGCAAAGGCCAGCCCTGCCGCCACAGCCGCGGCATGCGCGTCGGGCCTGTCCATCCACTTGCGCGCGGTGCGCACGCCCTGCTCCATGTCGACCACGCGGCGGGCCGCGCCGGCTTCCACGGCCAGCTCGGCAGCCTCGGTGAAGTTAAAGGTATGCGGGCCCATCACCACCGGGCAACCGCAGGCCGCGGCCTCGATCAGGTTCTGGCCGCCCAGGGGCGCGAAGCTGCCGCCCAGCAAGGCGACGTCGCTCATCGCGTAATACAGGGCCATCTCGCCCAGCGAATCACCGAGCCACACGTCGGCCTCCAGCGCCTCGCCGGTCAGGCCCGCATCGGACCAGCCGGAGCGGCGCGACACGCGCAGGCCGTGCTGGCGCACCAGCGCCTCCACCTCGTTAAAGCGCTGCGGGTGGCGCGGCACCAGCAAAATCCTGAAGCGGCTTCCGGTTTCCCGCGGCGGGGCGTCCGCCGTGGCATCGCTCGCCGGCGGCGCATGTTCCGACTGAGCCATGGCGGCTATCTGCTGGAGGAACTGCTCTTCCTCGCCCTCGCGCGAACTCGCGAACATCATCACCGGCAGCGCCAGCGCGCGGCGCCAGGATTTGCCTTTTTCCTGCTGGGCTTCGTCCAGCGAGGCATCAAACTTGAGGTTGCCGAACACGCCGCCGACCGCCGCGCCGGCCTGGCGAAAGCGGCGCGCATCATCGTCGGTCTGCGCATACACCGCTGACAGCGCGGCATAAGCCGGAACCGACAGCGGCGACATCCTGAGCGCCTGCTTCAGCGATTTTTCGGACAACCTGCCATTGACCAGCACCAGCGGCATGGCGCGCGCTTTCGCGGCGGCCACCAGGTTGGGCCAGATTTCGGTTTCCATCAACAGGCCCAGGCGCGGTTTGAAGTGTTCAAAAAACCGTGCCACCGCCCCGGGGCTGTCCCAAGGCTGCCAGACCTGCACGTCACCGGGCTGCAGCAAGGCCACGCCTTCGGCGCGCCCGGTAGCCGTGCCGTGCGTGAGCAGTATGCGCAGGCCGGGATGGCGTTCACGCAAGGCCTTGAGCAGCACGGCCGCCGCGCGGGTCTCGCCCAGCGAGACCGCATGCACCCAGACCAGTTCGGAACGGGTTTCGGCCGGCTGCGTGTAGCGGCCGAAGCGCTCTTCCACCGCCTCGAGATAACCGGGCTCCTGCTTTGCGCGGCGCGCCAGCTTGCGGCGCAGCAGCGGCTGCCCACACCACACCAGCAGCGAATAAAGTTTCAGGGCCAGCGCGCTCATGCGTCGACCCCGGCCGTGCCGCAGGCCAGCCAGGCCTGCCAGACGGCTTCAACATCCGGCGCAGGCTCCGCGAACACGCTGACTTGGCGGCCGCCATGGCCCAACGCGTCAGGCCCGGTGCGCCAGGCGGTGTCGAAGTTGTAGATCTGCACATGCGGCAGGTCCAGCGCGACGGCGATGTGACTCACACCGCTGTCCACGCCTATCACGCCGGCGCATTGCGCAAGTTCTGCGGCCAACTCATCCAGCGCCAGCGTGGGCGGCACCAGGGCCGAACCCGCCGCCGCACCGTTCAGCGCTGCGGCCATCGCCTCGCTGGTGGCTAGCTCCGCGGCATTGCCGTGCGGCAGCAGCAGTTGGTAGCCGGCCGTGTTCAGGCGCTGGCCCAGCGCGACCCAGTGGCTCAGCGGCCATTCCTTGTCGGCGCGCGAAGTGCCGTGGATAAAAGCGATGCGGCCCTTGGGGTAGTGCTCATGCGTCTTTGCGGGCGCCGCAGCCACTTTCAAGCCAAAGTCAGCGCCGGCCGCAAAGCGGTAGCCCAGCGCGCGCGCGGCCAGTTCGCGCGAACGCCGCACCGCATGGATGTGCGGCTCGACCGCAATCGCCACGTCGGCCACCCAGCGCGTGGGCGCTTCGTAGCCCGAGCCGTCGGTCTGGTTGGCCAGGGCATAGCGTTTGCCGCCGGGCGACAGCCGGGCCAGCCGCGCCACCAGGGCCGACTTGGTCAGGCCCTGCAGATCGATCACGGCGTCATAGGCCTCCTGCTGCAAGTCATGCTTGAAGGCACGCCAGGCCTGGCGCGTAGCCGCCGTCCAGAAGGATTTGCGCCAGCGCCGTATCTCGCAGGGAATCACACGGTGCAGGCCTTCGCTGCGCGCCAGCAAGGGGGCGAAGGACTTCTCCACCACCCAGTCAATTTGCGCATCCGGCAAGGCGGCGCGTATGTCCTGCACCACGGGCAGGGTGTGCACCACATCGCCCAGGGACGAGAGCTTGACCAGGAGAATTTTCATGAAGACAGTGAAAACGCAAAACGCTGATTTTCACCGCAGAATGCCCCCGGGCCGGGGAAACCTCAAAAAAGGCGGTTTTGGCCCCTAATGCGCCGCAGCGGCTAGGCTGGCATCAGGTTTTACGCTGCGCAGCAGAGCCAGCATGTCAGCCTCAATACGCTCCAGCGCCTGCTGGGTGTGGCCTTCAAAACGCAGCACCAGCACCGGCGTGGTGTTGGAGGCGCGTATCAGGCCAAAACCGTCGGGCCAGTCCACGCGCACGCCATCAATTGTGGAAATCTTGGCCGGTGCCGCGAATTTCGCGGACTTGATCAGCGCTTCCACCACTGCATGCGGCTCGCCTTCCTTGCAGGCCACATTGAGTTCTGGCGTGCTGAAGCTGGTGGGCAGGGCATTGAGCACGATGCCGGCATCGGGCACGCGGCTGAGAATCTCAAGCAGGCGGGCGCCGGCATAGGTGCCGTCGTCAAAACCGTACCAGCGCTCCTTGAAGAAGATATGGCCGCTCATCTCGCCGCCCAGCGGCGAATTGACTTCCTTCATCCTGGCCTTGATCAGCGAATGGCCGGTCTTGTACATCATGGGCACGCCGCCGGCGGCCTCGATCTCAGGCGCCAGGCGCTGCGAGCATTTCACGTCGAACAAGATGGTGGCGCCCGGCTCGCGCGAGAGCACGTCGCGCGCGAACAGCATCATCTGCCGGTCGGGGTAGATGTTCTGGCCGTCCTTGGTCACGATGCCCAGCCGGTCGCCGTCGCCGTCAAAGGCCAGGCCCAGTTCGGCGTCGCCGCTTTGCAGGGCCTTGATCAGGTCCTGCAGGTTCTCAGGCTTGCTCGGGTCCGGGTGGTGGTTGGGAAAGTTGCCGTCCACTTCGCTGAAGAGCTCGGTGACTTCACAGCCCAGCGCGCGGAAGATCGCAGGGGCCGAGGCGCCGGCAATGCCGTTGCCCGAATCGACAACGATTTTCATGGGGCGCTCCAGCTTGATGCCGGAGACGATGCGCTCGCGGTAGGCCGTTCCCACATCGACCTGGCGTATGCCGCCGCCCTGCGCGGGCAGCACCCAGTCCTCGCCTTCGATGACGCGGCGCAGCGCCTGGATGTCCTCACCGTAGATCGCGCGGCCGGCCAGCACCATCTTGAAGCCGTTGTAGTCCTTGGGGTTATGGCTGCCGGTGACCTGTATGCCCGAGCCGGCCAGCGTGCTGGCGGCGAAGTACAGCATGGGCGTGGTCACCATGCCCACATCGATCACGTCAATGCCCGTGGCGGCCAGGCCGCGCATCAGCGCCGCGCTCAGCGAGGGCCCGCTGAGCCGGCCGTCGCGGCCCACGGCCACGGCTTTTTCGCCCTCGGCCAGTGCCGCCATGCCAAAAGCCTTGCCCAGGGCCTCGGCCATCGTTTCATGGATGGTGGACGGCACAACGCCGCGTATGTCATAGGCCTTGAAGATGGACGGGTTGATTTGCATCGGAGGCGGTTCCTGGAGAGTACGGGAATGGTTCGAAAGCGCATTCATTGTAGGTGGCGGCCCCGCCGCTTCCTGTAGGCGGCAGCCGTTTCCGGCCAGTCCGTTCAGACTATTGCGGGGTGCCCCAAAACGCCGAAAACCCGTCTAAAAGCAGGCCCATTGCGGGCCCAGGGACATGTCCGAAAACGGCCAGTCAAAACCAGCCCGCGGCGTATCATTTCTTCCATGGACCGCGACAACACCCCTCTAGCCGACAACGACTGCTATCTCGCCCTGAAGGCGCGCGATGCGCGTTTTGACGGCAGCTTTTTCACCGGCGTGACTTCCACCGGCATTTATTGCCGGCCGGTCTGCAGCGTGAAAACCCCCAAGCGCGAGAACTGCCGTTTCTTCCACCATGCGGCGCAGGCCGAGAACGCCGGCTTTCGCCCCTGCCTGCGCTGCCGGCCCGAACTGGCGCCGCACTCGGTGGTGTGGTCCATCCAGGATGCCTCCTACATCCTCGCGCACCAGGCGGCCCGCCTGCTGGACGAGCCCGAAGTCTGGGCCGGTGAAGCGCCCTCGGTCGACAAACTCGCGGCGCGCCTGGGCGTGAGCGACCGCCATGTAAGGCGCATCTTCGAGGCGCAGTTCGGCGTCTCGCCCATGCAGTATTTGCAAACGCACAGGCTGCACACCGCCAAGCAGTTGCTGGCCGACACCGACCTGCCCATCACGCAGATCGCGCTGATCAGCGGCTTTGCCAGCGTGCGACGCTTCAACGCGGCTTTTGTCGAGCACTACAAACTCAACCCCACGCAGCTGCGGCGCCAGGGGGCCGAGCGCAGCGGCAAGGTCGGCGAAGGCGCGACCATACGGCTTGGCTACCGCCCGCCCTATGACGTGCAGGCCATGCTGGCTTTTTTCAGCAAGCGCTGCATCAGCGCCATCGAATTCATCGATGCCGACGCAGCGCAGCCCTGCCTGGGCCGGACCTTGAGCATCGAGTCCGGCGGCAAACAACACACCGGCTGGCTGCTCGCGAGCTTTGAGGAAGAACGTTCGCGCCTGGTACTGCGCGTGAGCGACTCGTTGCGCGAAGTGCTGCCCCTGGTGATACGCCGCGTGCGCACCACCTTCGACCTGGACGCCGACCCGACGGCCATCAACAGCGTGCTGCATGGCGCGTTTCCCGACGGCGACGGCCTGCGCGTGCCGGGTGCGCTGGACGGCTATGAGCTCGCGGTGCGCGCCGTGCTGGGCCAGCAGATCACCGTGGCCGCCGCGCGCACCCTGGCCCAGCGCATGGTGGACCGTTTCGGCGAGCCGGTGGAAACGCCCTGGCCCAAGTTGACGCGGCTCTTCCCCACCCCCGCCGTGCTGGCCGCCGCCAGCGGCGACGCGCTGGGGCAGCTGGGCATCGTCAAGCAGCGCCAGGCAGCCATTGTTGGCATCGCCCAGGCGGTGGCCGACAAGCGCCTGCAGCTGCACAGCGGCGCCGACGTGAGCGCCACACTGGCCACGCTGAAAGATTTGCCCGGCATAGGCGACTGGACCGCGCAGTACATCGCCATGCGCGCGCTGCGCTGGCCCGATGCCTTCCCGGCGGGCGACGTGGCACTGCACAAGGCCCTGGGCGTGCAGGACCTGAAGAACCCGGCACGCGAAGCGGAACTCGCTTCAACGGCCTGGAAACCCTGGCGTAGCTATGCGGTGATACGCGCCTGGAGCGGCACGCTGGAACGCCCCGGCTGACGGCGATTCATGCGTGAGCGGAATGAATGCGGCGCCTCGATTTCATTGGACGGTTCAGCGCCCCGGCGCGAACATCGCCGGTGGATGATCGAGCCGACCTTTGCCCGCGAAACAACAAGCCAGCCAAAGCCGCCTTTTAGGGCTCAAAAAGACCTGATAAGGCAGACACTCGAAACCATTCAAAAGGTGAACAAGATGAAATTCGACAACTCCATCGTCCAGACGACCTTTCACAGCCCCCTGGGGGAAATGATCATCGCCGCCACCGACAAAGGCCTGGCCGGCGTCTGGTTTGCCGGCCAGCGGCATTTGCCGCCGCAGCTCGTGAAGCCCTATGTGTGGCGCGAAGACCCCGAGCACCCGGTGCTCAGGCAAGCCATCACGCAGCTGACGGAATACTATGCCGGCACCCGCACGACCTTCGACCTGCCGCTGGACCTGGGCCATGGCACGGCCTTCCAGCAATCAGTGTGGCAGGCCTTGCTGGCCATTCCGCAAGGCGGCACCCTGAGCTACGGTCAGGTCAGCCAGCGCATAGGCAAACCCGAGGCGGTGCGCGCCGTGGGCGCGGCAGTCGGCCGCAACCCGCTCAGCGTGATCGTGCCCTGCCACCGCGTGCTGGGCTCCGACGGTTCGCTCACCGGTTATGCCGGCGGGCTGCACCGCAAGACCGCCTTGCTTAAACTCGAAGGCGCACTTCAGGAGAACATGCTGTGAGTTCCAGTCCTTCAGGCATCGCCGCGCCCCTGGGCGCGGCCGCCGCCCGACCCAAGAGCTGGGTCGCCGACTTCGTGATGCTGGCCGCCATCTGGGGCTCATCCTTTCTGTTCATGCGCATCAGCACGGTGGAGTTCGGCCCGCTGCCCACCGCCGCCGTGCGCGTGGCCATCGCCGCGCTCTTCCTGCTGCCCATCGTGTGGCTGCGCGGCCTGTTGCCAGCTCTGAGGAAAAACTGGAAAAAGATTTTTTTCATCGGCGTGCTCAATTCGGGCATTCCCTTTGCCTGTTTTTCCTTCGCGCTGCTGTCCATCACCACGGGCCTCTCGGCCATCCTCAATGCCACCGTGCCCATGTTCGGCGCGCTGATCGCCTGGCTCTGGCTCAAGGACAAACCCAATGGCTCGCGCATCCTGGGCCTCATCGTCGGTTTTGCCGGCGTCGCCATGCTGGCCTGGGACAAAGCCACCTTCAAGCCCGATGCCTCCGGCGTGGCGCCCGGCTGGGCCGTGCTCGCCTGCCTGTTTGCCTGCCTGTGCTACGGCATCTCGGCCAGCTACACCAAGCGCTACCTCTCGGGCATGCCGCCCCTGGTCACGGCCGCCGGCAGCCAGATAGGCGCGACCCTGGGCCTGGCTCTGCCCGCCGCCTGGCTGTGGCCCGCGCAAATGCCGGGCGCACACGCCTGGCTGGCACTGCTGGCCGTGGGCGTGGTTTGCACCGGCCTGGCCTATATCCTGTTCTTTCGCCTGATTGAAAACGCCGGCCCGCCGCGCGCGCTCTCGGTCACCTTCCTGGTGCCGGTGTTCGCCGTGATCTATGGCGTGATCTTCCTCGGCGAGCATGTGACAGCCTGGATGGTGGTCTGCGCCGTGGTGATTGTGATTGGCACCGCGCTCTCGACCGGCTTGCTCAAGCTGGGCCGCAAGGCCCCGACACAGGGATGACTTCGGCCCGCAAGGCCAAGCTCAAGATCAAGCTGGCCGTGCCCAAACCGCGCAACCCGCTGGTAGCGCCCGCGGCGCAGCGCAAAGCGGGCTCGCACCGGAAATCCGAAGCGAGCCTGCGCAAGAAGGAAAAGATGGCGCTCAAAAAGCAGCTGTTTCAGCTGTAATACGCAGTCATACGCGTGTCGCCCAAGCTGGGTGAGAATCAGGGCTCCATCAACCTGGTTCACACAACAAGGGCGACTCACATGCTGCAGTTCCATGCTTCCGGCCAGGCCGGGCGCGCTACCACTTCCATGGCTTCAACAACGGGCTTGCGCGCCCTGCTCACTGGCATCTACCTGATCGCCTCCGCAGGTAGCGCGCAGGCCCAGGACTCGCTCGATGCGATGGTCAGCGCGGAAGCAAAGGAAGCCGGCTTTCCCGCACTGGCCGCCGCGGTGGTCAGCAAGGGCACACTGATGGCCGTGGGCACAGGCGGCACGCGCCGTGTCGGCACCAGCATTCCCGTCACACACCAGGACCGCTTTCACATAGGTTCGGACACCAAGGCCATGACATCCTTGCTGGCCGCCATGATGGTGGAGGCCGGCAAGCTGCGCTGGGACAGCACGTTTGAGCAGGTGTTTCCCGAACTGGCCGCCGGCATGGATGCCGGTGTCAAACGCGTCACGCTGACCCAACTGCTGTCGCACACCAGCGGCCTACCCTCCGACAACGCGGACTTTGACGCGCTGCTCGCCAAGGTGGTCTTCCAGCCCGGTAACCTCAACGACCAACGCTACTGGATGGTCAAGCAGACCGTCACCAAGCCCCTGGCCCGCGAGCCCGGCGCGTCATTCGCCTACTCCAATCTCGGCTACACCATGGCCGGCGCCATGATTGAGCGCGTGGGCGAGAAGTCGTGGGAAGAACTGA
This sequence comes from Polaromonas sp. CT11-55, assembly GCF_047303325.1. Lineage (NCBI taxonomy): Bacteria > Pseudomonadati > Pseudomonadota > Betaproteobacteria > Burkholderiales > Comamonadaceae > Polaromonas > Polaromonas sp. CT11-55. The sequence goes on from NZ_JBKBEX010000005.1 coordinate 185,668, forward strand.
TCTTTGACCGCGTCTTCACGCCGCTGCAACTCACCAGCGCCGGCATAGGCCCGCAAGCCACCCTGGGCCGCATAGACGCACCGCTGGGCCACGCCGTGGTCGACGGCAAGCTCAAGGCCATGATTGGTGGGCCCGAAGCCGACAACCCCCTGGTCATCAGCCCGGCCGGCACCGCCCACATGTCGGTGCTGGACTTTGTGCAGTGGGGCAGCTGGATGGCAGGGCAAGGCAAGCGCGCGCCCTTCCTGGTCAAACCAGAAACGATGAAGAAGCTCGTCACCCCCGTGGTCTCCATGTCGGCCGCTTCAACCTCATCCACCACGGTGGCGGGCGCAGCGCAGTACGCGCTGGGCTGGGGCTCCACCAAAATGGCCTGGACGCCCTACCCCGTCGCTTTCCATGGCGGCTCCAACAATATGAACAAGGCCTATATCTGGGTCGACACCGAACGCGACGCGGCTATCGTCGTCATGGCCAACGTGGCGACGCCCAATACCGACGACGTGATGCAGAAGCTGGCCGGCAAGCTGTATGAGCGCTATGTGAGCCCGGCGAAATAAAAATCTTGCGGAATCCTTTTCGTTAGGTCTCAAGTGTCGAAGCAACGTCAACGTCATCTTGGCCGACAGCCCATGGAGGAGTCAATCCGCCTGGCGCTGGTGGAGTTAGTCGCTGCCGCGGGTGAAGTCGATGTCCAGCGCATGCGTTACGACTGGAGGGAAGACGACGTTCTTATCCAGCTCCATCTGCACAAGCCGATTTCAAGTTCTGCGCTGCTGCATTTCCGGCGTGAAATTGCAGCTATCTTTCGAAAAATCATGACTGCTAGCGACCCACTTCAGGAATGGCTTGTGGTCATTGATCACGCCAGTGAGGAAATCGGACGGGTCTCGCCCTCTACCAATTTGGACGATATCGCGCATGACTGAGAAGCGAAGAACTAGCCGCACAATTAACACGTACGCACGAGTGTGTCCGCTCCCTTCGGTCGCACCTGGCCCTTACCTACCATCTACCTTAGCCTGCCCATGAACACATTTCAGCCCGAGGACTACTACGAAGACTGCTCGTTCCATCCTTGTCTCTGCGTCAAGGTGGATGGAAAGGATGGAATCAGTGGCATTTCCCTCATCGATGGGTCATCGCCGCGATCATGTAGCATCGTCCGTTGTGGTGTGCGGAAGCTGACGCTCGACGAAGTGATGCTCTGGAAACAGAAGGGACCGCAGAATGCTGACCATCCCTGGGTACCACTGCCGGACAAGCAGTGGTGGTGGCCGCGCCCCATCGAGGGACTCAATCCCGCCGCCGCACTGGAGTTCCTCTTCGAGTCATCCTTGAACTACCTGCGCAGTTTTGCAAAATCCCAGCTGGGAAATGAGATAGTTGGCTGGTATGCAGCTTCGGGTCACTTTAATGATCGCGGCCTCGGCTCGCCTGCTGAAGCTTCCTACCAAGTGCGAGGCTCGGCCGCGCGCGGCAGCGTTCGGGTCGAAGCCGTGAAGGAAGGTCGGCTCTGGCCCATTCAGAGAATTCATCTCACGCTCGAAGGGCAGAATGAGTCGTTCGTCTTCGAAGGAGAGTCAGTGAGGGGATGCGGCCGCACAGGTTAAGGCGACAATCGACATGGGCCCATCCAACCCGAGGCGCAACTAAGTGGAAATGACAATGACACGTCGCTATTTATTCATTACCGCCGTGGCGCTCCTGGTCATCACAGGTATTGCCGGAGCGTATGTAGCCGGCATTCACATCGGCAGGGGCCAGGCCAAGGACGCGTATGGCCAGATGCTTGCATCAGTTCAAGCGGACCTGGGCCTCACAAAATTGCAGCGCTTGCGTGAGCTTGAAGGTGAACTTTCCCGTGGGTGCACGAAAGAGACACTCGCAAAGCTGCGGATAGACATTGATTCCCAACTTTATGTTCTTGCTTCGCTCTATCAGGATCAGAGGGGTACTTGGGTCATGAACGATCTCGCCAAAAGAGATCCGGCGATCCTGGATCAATTGAAGACCTTTAAGCCGCAACAAGACTTCTGGACGGAGCCGAAATGCATCTTATGAAACGTACGCCGCCTAATTAGCCGTCCAAGTCGAAGGTCTGCGGCCCCGCCTGACCATTTCAAGGATATATTTCCGGGACTCAATACCTACACATCACGGAGGAAGGCATGAGCGACACAATTTGGGTGCGCAGAAAGTCCAGAGTCGGCACCGATGATTCAGGCGACGACTACGACCACTCGCTGTTTTGCAAGGCTTCTGAAGCATTAGATGAACTCGCCAGAAGCCTGGGTGTGCGCGCGCTTTCGGACTTCATCGACACCACCGACATGCAGTACAACTTTTCCGAGGACGATCTCCCTGAGTCGTGGATCGCCGAGAACGAAAAGTGGTTTGCACCCGCCGATGCCTTGCCTTCACTCACCAAAATCGTCGAGCGTTTGAAGTCAGGCGAAGTCAAAGGCATCAAGGAAAAGCTGCGCCCCGAACTCATTGAGGAACTGGAAGACTGCCTGGCCAAAGTCTCCGAGGCCGGGAAAGAGGCGGACCAGTTCCATTTTTGCCTGGTGATGTGAGGCCTGCGGTGCCACCCATGCCGCCCTACTCGCCGCCACCCCTGCTTGAGCCGTCCCTGCGCGCCTTGCAGGACTATATGCACCGCTTCTACCCGGACCGCGCCCACAGCGATCCCATACCGATGGATTTCTGGTCAGTCGCCGACGACGATCTGTTCCTCGAGATCCTGAGCTACATGCCCCTGCACATCAGCGAAGAAGCGCAGACCAGGATCACCGAGTGGCCTGTCGCCTTTCAACTCGCATTTCCCATCTTCTGGCTTGAAGACGACTATGAGTTCAACGGCTGGACCGCATTGACGAATGCGGGAGAGGAGCTTCTTCAGCGCGCGGTGGATGCTTACGAGCACATCGGCATGCACGCCGAAGCACAAGCCCTCGCCAAGGCATTGGTATCGGTTCGTAAAGCACCTGCGGATGAAGAGGCCGCCGAGCGAGCGTACAAGTCCGTGCCGAATCCGTATGCGGATGATGAGGCCAAGTTCAAGGAGCTGCTGCGCTTCTTTCGTGGGAATCCGGGGCTTTGGCAGGGATGAATCCGGAATCCCCCACCCCACCAAAGCGCCGCTCATGGCTGGCCTTGCTCGTCGGAGCATTCGCCCTTGCCGCGCTTTTTTTCGCATCCATCGTGGCGGAGCCGGTTCTGACGGCCTTGGCGCCGGAACCGATGGCGGCGCAGCCTCGCGACCCCGCCAGCGGTTGGGCCAACAACGGGGTCTGGCTAGTTTCCATCGGCGTTTGCTGTCTCGCGCTACTGGCCATCGGGTATGCCGCGAAGCGCTTGAGCCCGGCACGCTCGTGGCTTGCGCCGAACACCTTATTCGGAGTTGTAGTCGCCTATTGGTTCTTCGCCCAGCTTCCGGCCACACAATCTCACTTGCGAATAGCCCTGTGGTCAATAGCACTGCCGGCGAGTTTGGCGATCGGCGCATGGCTTGCCTCCCGGAAGCAAAATGCTGCCTGATCCACAGCCGATCTAACGTCCCCAGGTCGTTTCCGTCATCAAGCGCCTGCGGAATCGCCTGAGTACCTCGACAAGAAACTGCAGAAATCGTGAAGACTATTCAATGAGTACTTTCCTGATCCGCGCGGGCTGCGTACTGGCACTCATTGGGGCCTTGCTGTTGTCTGGTGCCGAAGACCTTCTACCGCTTGAACTTTGGGCCTGGATGCATGGAATTCCTGCTGACGGCCAGTATTTCAGGGCCGGTCCGGTGGAAGGTCACCACTTCGTTGAGTTCATTATTCTTGGTGTTGGCGTTGCATTTGTAGCGGCCGGTTGGATTTTGCGCCGGAGGCGAAATGCAGATGCTTAGGACGGCGTTCGAGACTGCTGCCTTATGAGTACCAACGCAATGAAAGCATCACCAGCACACTGGCTGGTAGGCAAGCGGCACTCAGATCGCGAGCGGACGATCCACGAGTGGGGTGATTTCCCACCAGGCTCCGCCGACTTTCAAAGATTGGTTCAACGCGACCTCGGAAAACTGTTCATCAGCTACGACGGCAATACCTCCACAACGACCTTCGAAGAGACAGGTACCTCAAGTCCTTACAAAGTCTTGTGGTGCTCAAATGATTCCGTCTTTCTGGTCCTCGATTCTGGCGAGGAAGAGTCAGGCCAGCACATCCACTTTCAGTCCCCCACTGTCTATTGGGTTCACACTGGGCGTTTTATTGAATTCTTCAGCAAAGTCAATGAGAACTGACAGCTTGCCTGCAAGATTACCCAGACTCACACTGAGGGGCCAAAGCATGCATGAAAGACAGCGAATTCATCATTGAGCAATCCCCTGGCGACAAGCTGGTGCATTTCAGGAGAACCCATGTTTGACCACGTCAAATTCGGAGTCAGCGACTATGCGGCGAGCAAGGCCTTCTTCCTCAAGGCACTTGAGCCGCTCGGCGTAGCGGTTGCCTCGGAGGGGCCGCCGGCCTACGGTGTTGAGCTGAGCTCAAAGGCCAAGGCTTCTTTGTGCCTGTTCCAGACCGCAGAGAAGCCGGCGCATCTTCACCTGGCGTTCATCGCCAGCAATCGCCGGCAGGTCGAGGATTTCTATCGCGCGGCGCTGGAGGCGGGCGGCAAGGACAATGGCGCGCCCGGCCTGCGTCCCCACTACCATGCGAACTACTATGCGGCTTTTGTGATTGGCCCCGACGGGCACAACATCGAGGTGGTTTGCCACGAATCCGAGGCCTGAACGCCGGGCACATGCTACTTGCATATCCAGCAAACGCTTGCGAGCACACGGTAGAGAAACCAGAGCCCTAGAAATACAGCGGCGGCGACTATCAAGAGGCACCCGGTGGCCCCTGAGGCGGTGAAAATCTGCTCTTTATGTTTCGGATCGCGAGATGCGTAACGCGCCCTGTTGCATGTATGGCAGGCAGAAGCTCCCAAGCTATTAAAAGCTCCACATGTCTTGCATTCCCAGTCGCTCATTACCGCCTAACGTAGAAATCACCGGACCACCAACACTTGCAGGGAAACCGCCTCCTGCCGCTGTAAGCCCGTGTCGATTGACCAGTTAGAACGAGCATTCCCTGTACGCTGCATCACTCATGATTTGCACCTATCGAAACAGTTCCCCAGGATAGGCGTCCTGCGTCTGAAACCATGCGGTCCCATCCTGGACATCAATAAAGCGGCACAAGATCTTCACCATCCCACTTGGGCCCTCCGCACTCCAGGGCGACCTAAGAAATAGCTCGTCCGGCAGGAGCCGCTCTCCTTCATTATCAAGGTACCACTCATCCTCCTCTTCGAGAAGACTCTGCAATTCGATTCGTTGCTCATCGTTGAGCAATAGCTGTCCACGCAGGTGGTCGCCCGAATCGTATTCGAAGTCAAATGAATGCAGTAAGTAGAAGACTCTCATGAGCATGGTCTAACATTCGATGTAAGGGCGGCCCGCCTGCAGGACGCCCCTGACGGAGGGGCAAGGTACCGCCAGCATTACTGCCAGAGCTTCCACCATGGCTTGGTGGCTAAACGTAGAGCCGGTGGGGAGGCCTCATCAAGCTTCGGATACGTGAAGTTGACTTTATATGACCAGGAATCATCCTCGCGAAAAACGTGGATCACCGCAACCGTCCACCAATCGCCCGATTGCCGCATGAGAACGTAGAGATCTTCACAGAGCTGGCGCAGTGCCCCGCTGATCTGAGCTTTCTCTTCATTCTTTTCGTTCTTAAGCGCGTAGTTCATGTAGGAGCCGTCGCATTCAATTGTGAGACGTCCCTCATTCCAGCTCTCAGGGGAGCAAGCTATCGCCTCTTTGACCAAAGACAGAAGCGGATCGATATAGCGATCAAGTTTATCGGTCACGTGTTGTTCCTTGGGGCCTCTGAACGACCTCCCATGAACGCATGAACACCTCTTCTCCCCATCTCATGACGGCGCACGAAGCCAGCCGACCGCCTTGCTCAAACCGGGATCCTGGTCCGTCCCTGCATCTTCCAGCCGCTGGAGGTCCGGAGCCTGCAGGTCCGGCTCCAGGCCATTGCCTTGCAACTGCCGGCCACCTGGCGTTTTGTAAAACGCGGTGGTCAGCTTGATCGCCGCATCTTTCGACAACGGCCTGATCGTCTGAATCGTTCCCCGGCCAAAAGTCTTGCTTCCCATCAATTTGGCGCGGTTGTTGTCTCTCAGTGCCGCGGCGATGATCTCCGCGCCGGACGCAGTACCGGCATTGACAAGCACCAGCAGCGGTACGGACTTCATGGCTTCAGGCCATTCGTCGCGTTTTGCATAGCTGCTTTTCAGAATTTCGTCCCTGTTTGCCGTCCAGGCTTTATTCGATTCAGGCAAGCGGCCCTCTGTGCTCGCGACCGGCGCATCCGGGGGCAAGAACATCGCCGCCAGTTCGATCGATGACAGCAGCAGCCCGCCGGGAGAGTTTCTCAAGTCGAGTACAAGGCCACGCAGGGGGCCGGGGGTCTGAAGCTTGCGAAACTCCGCGCGCGCATCAGCGGCCGTGTTGTCATTGACGCTGGGAATGCGCAGGTACCCGATGTCAAACGGCGCCCGCCGTGAAGATACCCGCCTGAGATAAGTTGGCTCTCTCACCAGCGTAAGCGAACGGTTCTCCATCTCGCCCGGGCGCCGGATGGCCAGGCTGACTGTTGTGCCGGGTTTTCCTCGCAGCCTTTTTAAGGCGTCTTGGACCTCGCTCTCTTCCATGGAATGGCCATCGATCTCCACGATGTAGTCCTTGGGGCGGAGCCCGGCTCGAGATGCGGGTGATCCTTCAAGGGCTGAGACCACAGTGGGCAAACCCGCACGAACGACTATCTCGACACCAATGCCGACAACATCTTTGGAAGGCCCTCGCTGGAAGTCCTCGAACTCCTCTTTGTCCAGGTAGGCGGATGGTGCATCCAGTTTGTTCAGCATGCCCTTCATGCAGGAGGCCAGGACTGCAGTGCCTTCCACGGGCTTTACATAGTCCGTCTGGATCATTCCGTAGATGGCGGCGACCTTTTTCAACTCATCCAGCACTTCAGGACTGAGCTTCTGCGCTTGGGCCAGGGCGGGATTCATCGAGATCCCCCAAAGGCCAATAAGCAGAAGCAACGATGCTCGACCGTGGTGAGAAAAAAACATCTTTTAAGAACTCCGCTAAAGGTATGCAGCAAGCTTATGGCTATTGCGCCCGCAAGATCTGCAAGGCGATTCTAGGCGGCCAGCATGGTGGCCGCCTCCTCAATATGGACTAGCGCGAAGCAAGCAGCCGATTCCTACTGCAACGCCCCCGCCACCACATTGATGCTGAGCGCCAGGACCAGCATGTTGAAGCCGAAGGACAGCACGCTGTGCACCAGCGTGAGCCGGCGCATCTCGCGCGAGGTGACCTGCACGTCGGAGACCTGCGAGGTCATGCCGACCACGTGGGCGTAGTACAGGAAGTCGAAGTAATCCGGGTCCAGCCCGCCAGGGAAACACAGGCCGGGCCCGTCCGGTTCGTTGAGTTTTTCTTCCTGGTAGTAGCGGTGCGCGTAACGGAAGGCGTAAATCGTCTGGATGAACAGCCAGGAGGCGGCCAGCGCCGCAACGGACAGCAGGATGTGCAGCGTGCGCTCCAGGCCCGACAGGTCTTTGGCCTGCTGCATTACGACCGTGATGGCCGCGACGCAGGCCATGGTGGCCAGCAGCATCAGCAAAAACAGCACCACACTGGGTTCGTCCTGCGCCTGCGCGCGTTCGCGTGTGCGCTGGGCGTCAAAGCGCACGCACAGCCACCAGGCCAGGCCCAGGTAAACGCTGATGCCGGCGCACCAGCCCAGCAGGCCGCAAAACTGCCAGCCCAGGGGCAAAGGCAGCGCCGCGACGATGAGCCCGGCAACCAGCCCCAGGGTGAGCCGCTGCAGGCCGGTGGTCTCGGAAAGATGTTTGCGCATGGCTGCATTGTGGGGCCGGTGGCCCTCCGGCTTCAAGCCCGTGGCATCAGGCCGGGCAATCAGCGCCCATGGTGCGCCGGTACCATTCGTGGAAATGCCGCATGCCGTCTTCCAGCGGCGACTGGTAGGGCCCGGTGTCAGATACGCCGCGCGCCAGCAGCGCGCGCCGGCCGGCGTCCATGCGTTCGCCGATCTCGTCGTCTTCCCTGGCGGTTTCCATGTAGGCGGCGCGGTGCGCCTCCATGACCTCCGGCTCGAAGGCGGCGATCTCTTCGGGTAATAAAACTCCACCACGTTGACCGTTTCCTGCGGCCCCTTGGGATAGAGCGTGGACAGCACCAGCACGTGCGGGTAGAGCTCGATCATGTTAGGAAGACCGGCCGCGAACACCCGAGTTCGGCCCCAAGCAGGCCCAGAACTTTGGCGGGTTTAAGGCTAGTTCACCACGGTCCTGTGGTGGCCCGCTGGCGGTTCGGGTAGTCGCCAGTATGGCGACTCGAAGGTCACGTCCACAGCCGGGCATTCGCCCTTGGGGTATAGCCGCAAGCTGCGCACGTGTCGGCCGTGTGCTGCCAACTCCGTTCGTAGCCGCGCTTCGTCGGGCAAGGCGACGCCAGGCTGCGTGTAAAGCACGAGCTGGGCAACTTCGTGATGGTTGGCGAGCGTGGCCCAGTCCACCTGGGTTGCCGGCAGCAGCAACTCGCCGCTTTGCAAATGCGACCATCGCTTCAGAGCGCCGAAGCTGTCAATCGGCCCCGCCGCGCCATGCATGAAAATCCAGCGCAAGCTCTTCAGGCCTTCGATTGCTTGCAGTGACGTGAGCTTGGGGGCCTTGAACATCTCCAGTACCTCCAGCCCTTCCAGGGTGGCGAGGTCGGATATGTCGCTCAGGCTGCGGCTGTGCGCCAGCCTCAGGGTGTGCAACTGGCGCAAGCTTTCAATGCCAGCGAGATTCGCCAGAGGCGCGCCACGAAGCTCCAGCGACTGGAGTTGGCTGCAGGGTGCCAGCGCATTCAAGCTCTTGAGTTTGCGTGGGCGGTAGAGCCTCAGGCTTCGCAGGCCGGGGTGCTGCAGGCTTTGCGGCGACAAGGTTTCGGCGTCCAGGCATGAGAATGCTTTCAGTTTTGGGAGCAAGCGATAGTCCCCATGCGTTGACGGAGCACTGGGCAGGTAGATCTCCTCCAGTTCATGCAGCACGGGCAGATCGGTGAGCGACACGTTGTCCGACGGACTTTTCAGTTTTCGGATTTGATGGGCGTGCCGGGCCAGCACCTTGAGGCTTTCGATACCGTTTCCGGGGCTGACGCAGTCCACGGCGTTTTCAACGAGTGCCGCCTCTGTCGCGGCAGTCCAGCGGTACATCGTCAGGTCCACGTGCCCATCGAATGGGTCGACCGTCAGGCAGTAATCATCATTGCGGGCCAGCAGATCAGGCGCAGGCCAGCGCCAGTGCGTGAACTCGCTGTCATGCGTCTCGCCCAACACCTGCATGGCCGCCACCCACTGCGACAGGGCCGCCTCTTGCATGGTCAACGGTGCCGAGCGCGCCGAGGCGACCCAGGTCGGATGCTCCAGGTGCCGGCTGCTCCAGGGGGCCAGGTAGCCGGTAGCAGGCTTGGCTTTGGCTTGATGACCCAGTCGGGTCAACTCCGCTGCCAGTTGCTCGGCCTTGCGCTGGTCATTGGTGGCGAAGCCGAAGTCCACGGACTGGGGCTGTGCAGCGGCCTCACGGTGTGCCCGGAGGATGCGCAGCTGGCGCTCGATCACGCCTGGCCCCCGTGTCAGGCTGCGCGCACGCCGCTCGTCGGTGAGAAAACCTGCCATGGACCGAGACCCCCCTTCAAATGGCTTGTTGTTCGCCGCATCGGCTATCGCGACGAGGAGTGAAGTTTCGCACAAGGCGCCAAGTCCAACGGCGTGGAAGCAAGGCCGTCAACCTGACTTGCGCAGCCGCTTACTGAAAATCCGGGACGCCGTCAGGACAAGGGGCTGAAAAAGAAAAAGGGCCTGCAAGAAATCTTGCAAGCCCTTTTCGGATTTTGGCGGAGTGGACGGGACTCGAACCCGCGACCCCCGGCGTGACAGGCCGGTATTCTAACCAACTGAACTACCACTCCTGGTAGTGACAACATTCGCTCTTTCGAGCCAAGTCGCAGGCCCTTGCGGACCGGCGGTTGTCAACTTGCGCCTTGGGCATCACGCGCAAGGCGTGATGAATGCTGGCGACCCCACGGGGATTCGAACCCCGGTACTCACCGTGAAAGGGTGATGTCCTAGGCCTCTAGACGATGGGGTCAAAACCTTGGAACTTCCGGAACGGCCCTGCTGTGACACAAGAACCGTACAAACTCTCAAATTCTTCGCGACAAACTTTGGTGGAGGTAAGCGGGATCGAACCGCTGACCTCTTGCATGCCATGCAAGCGCTCTCCCAGCTGAGCTATACCCCCTTCAAGCCATTGCAAGTTACCCTGCAATTGTGTCGAGCCTTGAATTATAGCCCGAAAATTCGGGCTTTTTCAAATCTTCAAACAAGCTTGAGCCGGGACACCACATCTTCGCGTTTCATGAGCTCCAGAATCGCGTCCAGCGACGGGGTTTGCGGCGTGCCCAGCACCAGCACGCGCACCGGCATGGCCAGCTGCGGCATTTTCAGGCCCGTGTCGGCCAGCACCTGCTTGATGGCAGCGGAAATCGCGGCCTTGCTCCACTCGGCGCTGCCCAGGGCGTCAGCCAATTTGGCCAGCGCCGGGCGCACGGACTCGGTCACATGCGTGGCCAGGTCTTCGGCGGCGGGTTGGCCGCCGGTGACCAGGCGCTGCAGCCAGCCGGCCAGTTCCACCAGCGTGCTGCAGCGGTCCTTAAGCAGGCCGCAACCGCGCGCGATCCATGCCGCGTCCTGGCCCGTGACGCCCTGCGCCGCGAGAAAGGGCACAACGGCTTCGGCCAGCTTGTCGTCGGCCATGGCCTTGAGGTGCTGGGCGTTGACCCAGCGCAGCTTGGTTTCGTCGAACTGCGCGGCGCTCTTGCCCAGGTGGTCCAGGTTGAACCAGGCGATGAACTGCTCGCGGCTGAAGATTTCGTCGTCCCCGTGGCTCCAGCCCAGGCGCGCCAGGTAGTTGACCATGGCGTCTGGCAGGTAGCCTTCGGCGGCATATTGCGTGACCGGCTTGGCGCCGTTGCGCTTGCTGAGTTTTTCGCCCTGCTCATTGAGCACGGTCGGCAGATGGGCATAGACCGGCGGCTCCTTGCCCAGGGCCCTGAAGATGTTGATCTGGCGCGGCGTGTTGTTGACGTGGTCGTCGCCGCGTATCACGTGGGTCATGCCCATGTCGATGTCGTCGACCACCACGCAGAAGTTGTAGGTGGGCGTGCCGTCGGGGCGCGCGATCACCAGGTCGTCGAGTTCGTCGTTGCTGATCTCGATGCGGCCCTTGACCTTGTCGTCCCAGACCACGCTGCCGCCCTGCGGGTTCATGAAGCGCAGCACCGGCTGCACGCCTTCGGGCACAGGCGGCAGGGTCTTGCCGGGCGCGGGGCGCCAGGTGCCGTCGTAGCGCGGTTTTTCCTTGGCGGCCATCTGCTTTTCGCGCAGGGCGTCAAGCTCGGCCACGCTCATGTAGCAGGGGTAGACCAGGCCGTCCGCGCGCATCTGCGCGAGCACGGCCTTGTAGCGGTCCATGCGCTGCATCTGGAAGAAGGGGCCCTCGTCGTGGTTCAGGCCCAGCCAGCGCATGCCCTCGATGATCACGTCGACGGCCTCCTGGCTGGAGCGCTCCACGTCGGTGTCTTCGATGCGCAGGATGAAGTCGCCGCCGGTGGCGCGGGCAAAGGCCCACGGGTACAGCGCGGAGCGGATGTTGCCGAGGTGGATGAAGCCGGTCGGTGAAGGGGCGAAGCGGGTGCGGGTCTTTTGCGTCATTTGAGCTGTCATGCGATGCGGTCCAGGCCGCGGGAAAGGTCGGCCTTGATGTCGTCCACGTGGTCCAGCCCGACGGCCAGGCGCAGCAGGCCCTGGCCTATGCCGGCGGCCTGGCGCTGCTCTTCACTGAGGCGCCCGTGCGAGGTGGTGGCCGAGTGGCTGATGATGGTCTTGGTGTCGCCCAGGTTGGTGGCGATGCTGAGCACCTGCGTGCTGTTGATGACCTGGAAGGCGTTGGCGCGCGCCGCTTCAGGCGTGTCGCCGCGCACGTCGAAGGACAGCACCGCGCCGCCCAGCCCCGATTGCTGGCGCATGGCCAGTTCGTGCTGCGGGTGCGAGGCCAGGCCCGGGTAGTAGACACGCTTGACGGCGGGCTGGGTCTCCAGCCACTGCGCGACGGCCAGCGCGTTGGCGCTCTGGGCCTGCATGCGTATGCCCAGCGTCTCCAGACCCTTGAGCACGACCCAGGCGTTAAAGGGCGCCAGCGTCATGCCGGCGGTGCGCACAATCGGGCCGAACACGTCGACGATGAGCTTGGACGGGCCGCAGAGCGCGCCCGCCATCACGCGGCCCTGGCCGTCCAGGTACTTGGTGCCCGAATGCATGATCAGGTCGGCGCCGAACTCAACGGGGCGTTGCAGGGCCGGCGAGCAAAAGCAGTTGTCGACCGCGAGCAGCGCGCCCACGCTGTGCGCCAGGTCGGCCAGCGCCCGGATGTCGCACACCTCGGTCAGCGGATTCGTCGGCGTTTCGGCGAACAGCAGCTTGGTGCCGGGGCGCAAGGCGGCCTTCCACTCGCTGAGGTCGGTCTGCGAGACAAAGGTGGTCTCCACGCCGAACTTGCCGAACTCGCGGCCGATCAGGGCGATCGTCGAGCCGAACATGGAGCGCGAGCAGATCACATGGTCGCCGGCCTTCAGCAGTCCCATGCACATCATGAGGATGGCGCCCATACCGGTCGAGGCGCCAATGGCGGCTTCCGTGCCTTCGAGCGCGGCGAGGCGGCGCTCAAAACTCGTGACCGTGGGGTTGGAGGTACGGCCGTAGGTATAGCCTTCCGTCGGGTCGGCAAAACGCCGCGCCGAGGTCTCGGCATCGGGCTGCACAAAGCCGCTGGTCAGGTACAGCGCCTCGGAGTTTTCGCCATGCTGGCTGGGCTCCAGCGCCACGCGCACAGCCAGCGTGTCGCGGTGCAGGTTGTCGGGCAGTTTTCTTTTGCTGGTCATGCTCAGGCTCAAGCTTCTTGCGGGTTGGGCAGCGCCAGGCGCGATGCATCGACGTCGCCCTCTTCGGCGGCGGCATCGGCACGCTGCGAGTTCATCGCGGCTATGGTTTCGGCCGTGACGTCGCCGGTGATGTAGACGCCGTCGAAGCAGGAAGCGTCGAAGCCGTCGAGCTTGGCGTTGAGCGAGCCTATGGCGCGTTTCATGCCGTCCACGTCCTGGTAGATCAGCGCGTCGCAGCCTATGACTTCACGGATCTCCTCGATGCTGCGGCCGTGGGCCACGAGTTCGCCCGGGGTGGGCATGTCGATGCCGTAGACATTGGGGAAACGCACGGGCGGCGCGGCGCTGGCCAGGTACACCTTGCGCGCGCCGGCGTCGCGCGCCATCTGCACGATCTCGCGGCTGGTGGTGCCGCGCACGATGGAGTCGTCGACCAGCAGCACGTTGCGGCCCTTGAACTCGCTGGCGATCACGTTGAGCTTCTGGCGCACGGATTTTTTGCGCACGCCCTGCCCCGGCATGATGAAGGTGCGGCCCACATAGCGGTTCTTGACGAAGCCCTCGCGGTAAGGAATGCCCAGCAGGTGCGCCAGCTGCGTGGCGCTGGGGCGGCTGGATTCGGGGATCGGGATGATCACGTCGATCTCGCTGGGCGGCACGGTGGAGACCACACGCTTGGCCAGCGTCTCGCCGAGGTTCAGGCGGGCCTGGTAGACCGAGATGCCGTCCAGCACCGAGTCGGGGCGTGCCAGGTAGACGAATTCAAAGATGCAGGGATTGAGCTTGGCATTGGGCGCGCATTGCTCGGCATGCACCACGCCTTCCATGTCCACGTAGACGGCCTCGCCCGGCGCGATGTCGCGCTCGAACTGGTGCGAGGTGCCTTCCAGCGCCACCGATTCGCTGGCCACCATGACGGTGTCGCCGCCCTCGTTCTGCCCGCGCCCTATGCACAGCGGGCGAATGCCGAAGGGGTCGCGGAAGGCCAGCAGGCCGTGGCCGGCGATCAGCGCGACGACGGCGTAGGAACCCTTCACGCGCTTGTGCACGCCGCGCACCGCAGCGAACACGTCGACGGGCTTGAGCGGCAGGCCGCGCGTGGTTTTTTCAAGCTCGTGCGCCAGCACGTTGAGCAGCACTTCGGAGTCGCTGTCGGTGTTGATGTGGCGGTGGTCGGTGTTGAAGAGCTCGGCCTTGAGCTCGGCCGCGTTGGTCAGGTTGCCGTTGTGCGACAGCACCAGCCCGAAGGGAGCGTTGACGTAAAAGGGCTGGGCTTCGTCCTCGCTGTAGGCGTTGCCGGCTGTCGGGTAGCGCACCTGGCCCAGGCCCACCGTGCCCGGCAGCGCGCGCATGTTGCGGGTGCGGAACACGTCGCGCACCATGCCCTTGGCCTTGTGCATGTAGAACTTGCGCCCCTGCTGCGTGACGATGCCCGCCGCATCCTGGCCGCGGTGCTGCAGCAGCAGCAGGCCGTCATAGATGAGCTGGTTGACGGGGGCTTTGCTGACGACGCCGACTATCCCGCACATGGTGTTCCGATCATGATGAGTTGACTCTTCAAAGTTAGGTTAAATATTTCGCAAACTGTTCGGGCAACACCGGCTTCAGGGCTTTGAGCGTGGCCGCCAGCACCGGCGCGCCTTTCGATTCCCGCCACCAGTCGCTGGTTTTCAGCGCCGTCATGTCGATGACCACGGTCGCGGCCAGCAACAACACCACGCCGCGCAACACGCCGAACGCGGCGCCCAGCACACGGTCCACAGGCGCCAGGCCGACCGCGGCCACCAGCTTCTTGATCAAAAATGCCAGCAGCCCCGCCGCGAACACAGCGGCGATGAAGATCAGCACAAACGCCGCCGCGTAACGCACCGGGTCGGCGGCCGACTGCACGGGCAACCGGGCAGCCAGGTCGGGCGCAAACCATTGCGCCACAAAAAACGACACTACCCAGCCCAGCACCGACAAGACCTCGTACACCAACCCGCGCCATGCGCCCAGCAGCATGGAAAAAACCAGCACCCCCCCAAAAATCCAGTCAACAGCCGCCACGGATTTGCCAGGAACTTATTACAAGGTCAGGATGGCGGCCGGCAAATCAAGGCCCTTGATTTTTCCGGCCGCTTTTTCCGCCTCGGCCTTGGTGGCAAATGGGCCCACACGGACCCGTATGCGCTTGCCGTCCTTGGTTTCAGCCACTTGTGTATAGGTTTTGAGGCCCGCTTTTTCCACCTTCAGTCGTGCTTCGCGTGCCTTGGTGACGTCGGAGAACGCGCCCACCTGGACCACGAACCGGCCTTCGGCCTCGGCGGCGGCCGGTTTGGCGGCCGGCGGCGTGGTGCCGTTGAGCAGCGCACTGGCGCGGGCGGCGTCGGCATTGGCGACGGGCTTGGGTTCGGGCTTGGCGGCCGGTTTGGGCTCAGGCTTGGGCGCCGGCTTGGCCTCGGGTTTGGGCTCGGGTTTGGTTTCGGGCTTGGCGGCGGCCGGTGCGGACGCAGCGGGAGCGGGCTTGGACGGCAGGATTTCTTCCTTGGGCGCCAGGCTGGCGGCGGCGGCCACCTTTTCGGCGGGCGCAGGGGTGGGGGCAGGCGC
>NZ_JBKBEX010000006.1:0-187784 GCF_047303325.1 Polaromonas sp. CT11-55
CGGGCGCGGGGGGTTGCCCGGCGGAAACTCACTTTTCTTTTGCTTCGCAAAAATAAAATTAAGAAAAACAAACGGCGACCCTGGTGTCTGCGTCCCCTTCGCTTCGCTACGGGGCAGCCTGCGGTGCTCGGTCCAGACGGGGTCAAAAACAACTCGCTTCGCTCAGACACGTTTTTGCCCTTATCCGTCTGGACCTGCGCTCCTCGGCGCATCCACAAGGGGTGGGGAAGGAATGCCAATACCTGAAGAAACAAGGACTCGCCGTGGCGAGTCCTTGTTTGTATTGGTTTGATTCTTTGTGTTTTGTCCCCGCTCCCGATCCCGATTGCCCCGTCCTGGCTGGGCCGAGGAGCGCAGACGTAGGCGGATCAGGGATCGCGCTTGTTTGAGCCGAAGGCGAGTTTGCGCGAGACCCCGCCGTAGTCGAGCACCGCAGGTTGCCCCGTAGCGCAGCGTAGGGGACCCAGACTGCGGGTCGCCTTTTCTTTGGTGACTTTGGTGTTAGCGTAACTTCGCTACGCGAAGTGAGCGAACCCCGCGCGCGTAGCGCGCCTTTTGGCGAACAAAAGAAAACCCGCTTTG
The DNA here is from genome assembly GCF_047303325.1 of Polaromonas sp. CT11-55. Lineage (NCBI taxonomy): Bacteria > Pseudomonadati > Pseudomonadota > Betaproteobacteria > Burkholderiales > Comamonadaceae > Polaromonas > Polaromonas sp. CT11-55. Next base: position 583 of record NZ_JBKBEX010000006.1, read on the forward strand.
CGGGTTTCGCCAAAGTTACTTGCCGCCGGGCAACCCCCGGCCAGCAGGATTCAGAGGGGGAGCGCCCCCGCCGGAGCAAGACCGGCCTCAACCCTTCGGCTTATAAGCCACAACATCAATCTCCACTCTCGCATCAACCATCAAGTGAGCCTCGGTAGTAGACCGAGCCGGCTTCCCGCCTGTGAAGTAGCTCATATAAACACGGTTAAAGCTGCCGAAGTCGCGCGCGTCCTGCAGCCAGACCGTGGTCTTGCAGACGTCGTCCAGCGTGCAGCCGGCCAAAGCCAGCGCAGCCTGGATGTTTTTCATGACCTGGCGGGTCTGCACTTCGATGCCGCCCTGCACGATCTCGCCTTTTTCGTCGCCCGGCACCTGGCCGGAGATGTAGACGAAATCACCCGCGCGGACTGCGGGCGAAAACGGGCGAGGCTGGTGGTCGGAGGCCAGGGGGGGATTTCCCAAATATTCCAGAGGCATAAAAAACTCCTTTTTAAGTTCCGTTTGATCGTAAGGGTGAAAAATATTTTCAGAATCTCGCCTTTTATTCGGGTTTATCCTGAAAAATACCATTTATAGACCAATTAATCTTCAATCGTGAAATTTAACTTCAATCAGGAGTTTGTATGACCCGTGGAATCCGCATGCACCGCCGCACCGCCTTGTCCTCCCTGCTGGCCCTGGGTGCGGCCGGCGCCGGTTTCGGCCCGGCCGCCGCGCAGGGCGGCAAATCGGCCCTGAATCTGGCCATGGTGGCCGAGCCGCCGACGCTGGACATCCAGTCCACGCCGGCAGACCTGGTCTGCATCATCATGCAGCACGTTTACGAGCCGCTGTTTACCTTCGACGCCAAGGCGACGCTGGTGCCCATGCTGGCCGAGGCCATGCCGAAAATCTCGGCTGACGGCAAGCTCTACACCATCACCCTGCGAAAAGGTGTGATGCTGCACAGCGGCCGTGAACTCAATGCCGATGACGTGGTGGCCAGCCTCAAGCGCTGGATGGACGTCTCGCCGCGCGGCAAGTCGGTGGCGGTGCAAGTGGCCGACCTGGCGGCCAAGGGGCCGCTCACGGTGGACATCACGTTGAAGAACGCCTACGCGCCGCTGCTGTCGCAGCTGGCCATGGCTTCAGGCATGGCGGCCATCATGGCCAAGGAATCGCTGGCCCAGCCGCTGCGCGAGTATGTGGGCACCGGGCCTTACAAGTTCAAGGAACGCAAGCCCGACCAGTACGTGCTGCTCACCCGCTTCGACGGCTACGTCGCGCGCAAGGAAGCTGCCAGCGGCTATGGCGGCAAGCGGGTGGCCACGGTGGAAGAGCTGCGCTTCGTCCCGGTGCCCAATGCCAACACGCGGGTGGAAGGCGCGCTGGCCGGCCAGTTTCACTACGCCGACCTGCTGCCGATCGAGGCCCTGCCGCGGCTGGAAAAGGCCGGCGGCAAGGTGGTGCCCATCATGACGCCTTCTTTCGGATTTCCTTACCTGGTGTTCAACACCAAGGAAGGCTCGCTCGCGCATCAGCCGGTGCGCAAGGCAGTGCAGACCGCGCTGGGCGAAGGCGAAATGCTGGCGGCAGGCTTTGGCGACACGCGCTTTTTCATCGCCGAAGGCAACCACTTTCCCAAGGGCACGCCTTTCTATTCGACAGCCGGCACCGCCGCTTACAACGAGCGCGATGCCAAGAAGGCCAAGAGCCAGGCCGAGCAGGCCGGCTACAAAGGCGAGCCGGTGCGTATCCTGACGAGCCGCCAGTACGACTTCCACTACAACATGGCGCTGATCATGGCCGAGCAGCTCAAGCGCGCCGGCTTCAAGGCCGAGCTGAACGTGGTGGAGTGGGCGACGCTGCTGCAGCGCCGTGCCGACCCCAAGTTGTGGGATATCTACATCACGCATTCCGGCTTGTTCCCCGAGCCCATGCTCTCGCCCCCGCAACTGGGTGATGGCGCGCCGGGCTGGTGGAGCTCGCCCGCCAAGACCGAGGCGCTGGCCGCGCTGAACCAGGAGCCGAACCCGGCCAAGCGCGGGGCGCTATGGGGCAAGGTGCAGCAGGTGGTCTACGACGAGGTGCCCTACATCCAGGTCGGCAAGTTCGCCAGCCTGTCGGCGCGCGCCCCGGCGCTGCAGGGTTACACGCCGTATACCTATCCGTTCTTCTGGAACACCAGCCTGAAATAAGCCCCCACGCTTTTCACTTCGTGTAATACGCTGCCCCCCGAGGGGGCCGCCCGCCTGCGGCCCGGCAAAGCCGGTTCCGCGGCTTGAGCTGGTTTGGGTTCGTTTCTTTTTTTGCCGGGTGTAGTGCGGTTGATCTGGAGCGCCTTCGAATGGTTAAAAAATTCGCATCACTGAATAGAACAACGTCATGACACGGTATCTCTTGTCCCGGCTGGGCGGCATGCTGGTGGTGATGGCCATCGTGGCCGTGCTGGTGTTCATCCTCACGCGCGCCGCCCCGGGTGACCCGATCGCGGTGCTGCTGGGCGACCAGGCTACGGCCGAAGACATCGCCCGGGTACAGAAGGTCTACGGCCTGGACAAGTCCCTGCCGGTGCAGTTCGCCTTGTGGATCCGTGAACTGGCACACGGCAACCTGGGCGAATCGATCTTTCTGCAGCGGCCCGTGACCCAGGCGCTTTGGGAGCGGGCCGAGCCCACCGCCTTGCTGTCGCTGATGGCGGTCGCGATTGCCGCGTTGATCGGTGTGCCCTGCGGCATCGTGTCGGCGGTGTTTCGCGGCAAGCCCGTGGACCAGGCCTTTACCGGCTTTGCGATGCTGGGCGCCAGCGTGCCCAGCTTCTGGTTTGGCCTGGTGCTGATGCAGATATTCGCCGTCTCGCTGGGCTGGTTTCCGGTCTCGGGCTATGGCGAGCCGGGCGCCTCGCTGGCCGAGCGCATCCATTGCCTGGTGCTGCCTGCGACGGTGCTGGGGGTGCTTAATTCGGCGCTGATCATCCGCTTTACCCGCGCCTCCATGCTGGACGTGCTGGGCGAGGACTATGTTCGCACCGCACGGGCCAAGGGTTTGTCTGAAAACGTGGTGGTGCTCAAGCATGCGCTGCGCAACGCGCTGGTGCCCATCGTCACCGTCCTTGGCTTGACGGTGGCGCTGATGATAGGCGGCGCGGTGGTGACGGAGACCGTGTTCGGTCTGCCCGGCGTGGGCAACCTGGTGGTGAGTGCTGTGATACGGCGCGACTACCCGGTGATCCAGGGCGCGCTGCTGGTGGTGGCCGCGATCTACGTGGTCATCAACTTCGCCATCGACCTGCTCTATACCGTCGTTGATCCACGGGTGAAATACTGACATGCAGATGCCCCTGATTCTCCGCAAGCTGTTCCGTCGCCGCATCGTGCTGGCCGCGGCCATCGTTCTGGCGATAGTCGTCCTGGTGTCGCTCTTCGCCGGTCCCCTGAGCGGCCTGGACCCGAACGAAACCGCCGTGAGCCAGCGGCTGTCCCAGCCCTCGTCCTCCCATTTGTTCGGCACCGACGAACTGGGTCGCGACCTTTTCGCCCGCATTGCCTTCGGCGGCCGCTATTCGCTGACCATCGCATTGCTGACCGCGCTGGGCTCCGTGGTCAGCGGCACGTTGTTCGGCCTGGTCGCGGGATTCTTTCGCAGGCTCGATGCGCCCGTGATGCGTGTGGTCGACGCGATGATGTCCTTTCCCGACATCCTGCTGGCGATCGCGCTGGTCGGCATCCTGGGGCCGTCCATGCTGAACGTGGTGCTGGCCCTGGTGCTGGTTTACACGCCGCGCGTGGCGCGCGTGGTGCGCGCCTCCACCCTCGTGGTGCGCGAGCTGCTGTTCGTTGAGGCTGCGCGCGCCGTCGGCGTCTCCACCGCACGCATCCTGTTGCGCCACATCCTGCCCAACCTCATGTCGCCCATTCTGGTGCAGGCCTCCTTTATCTTTGCATACGCCATCCTGGCCGAGGCCGCGCTGTCCTTCCTGGGCGTGGGCGTGCCGCCCGAGATTCCGACCTGGGGCACCATGGTGGCCGGCAGCCAGCAGTACGCCCACCAGGCGCTGTGGATCGTGCTGTTCCCGGGGCTGGCGATCATCCTCACTGCGCTCTCGCTGCAGCTGCTGGGCGACGGCATTCGCGACCTGTTGGATCCACGCTTGAGGAAATCGATGTGAACCGCTTGGAAGTCCGCCATCTCAGCACCTTCTTCGACACCGACGAAGGCCTTATCCGCTCCGTCGCCGACGTGAGTTTCAGCATACGCCCGGGCAAGACCACCGCGCTGGTCGGCGAGTCGGGCTCCGGCAAGTCGGTGACCAGCCTCACGCTGATGCGCCTCTTGTCGCGCACCGCCTCCACCCAGGTCAGCGGCGAGGCGATGTTCACCAACCGCGCCGGCCGGACGCTGGACCTGCTGTCTCTGCCCGAGGCCGAGATGCGGCGCATACGCGGCAACGAGATCGCGATGATTTTCCAGGAGCCCATGACCAGCCTGAACCCGGTCTTCACCGTGGGCGAGCAGATCGCCGAATCGGTGCGTCTGCACATGGGGCTGGACCGCAAGGCCGCGCTTGCCCATGCGCTGCGCATGCTGGAGCTGGTCGAGATTCCGGCCGCCGCGCAGCGCCTGAACGAATACCCGCACCAGCTCTCGGGCGGCATGCGCCAGCGCGTGATGATCGCGCTGGCCATGGCCTGCAACCCGACGCTGCTGATCGCCGACGAGCCCACCACCGCACTGGACGTGACCATACAGGCGCAGATCCTGGAGCTCATGCGCCGGCTGCAGGCCGAGACCGGCATGAGCATCCTTTTCATCACCCACAACCTCGGCGTGGTGGCCCACCATGCCGACGACGTGGCCGTGATGTACGCGGGCCGCATCGTGGAGGCCGCGCCGGTGCGCGAACTCTTTGCGCAGCCGCGCCACCCTTACACGCAAGGCCTGCTGGCCTGCTTGCCCGCGCAGCAGCGCAAGCGCGAACTGGCCAGCGGCCAGACCGGTGCCAAACGCCGGCTCTATGCCATACGCGGCCAGGTCTCCAGCCCGCTGGCGCCGCCGCCGGGCTGCGCTTTTGAACCGCGCTGCGACCTGGCGATACCGCCTTGCCGCGACGCCATGCCCGCGCTGCTGGGTGCCGGCCCTAACCGCGTCGCGCGCTGCATACGCGTGGAAGAAACAGCTGTTGCCACGGTGGAATCAGTATGAGCGCTCCTTTGATCGAGGTGAAAAACCTCCAGCGTTATTTCGGCGCGGCCGCCAAACCGGTGCGTGCGGTCGACGACGTTTCCTTCAGCATCCAGCCCGGTGAAACCCTGGGCCTGGTCGGCGAATCCGGCTCGGGCAAAAGCACCATAGGCCGCACCCTGCTGCGCCTGATCGAAGCCACCTCGGGCCAGGTGCTGTACCGCGGCGAGGACCTTGGCAGTGCCTCGAGCAGCCGCATGCGCGCGCTGCGCAGCAAGCTGCAGATGATTTTCCAGGACCCCTATGCCAGCCTGAACCCCAAGATGCGGGTCAAGGACATCCTGGGCGAGGCGCTGCAGGTGCACGGCCTGGCCAAAGGCAAAGAAGCACAGGGCAAACGCATCGCCGAGCTGCTCGAGCTGGTCGGCTTGCGCGCCGAGCATGCAAGCCGCTACCCGCATGAATTTTCCGGCGGCCAGCGCCAGCGCATAGGCGTGGCGCGGGCGCTCGCGGTCGAGCCCGAGTTCATCGTGGCCGACGAGCCGCTGTCCGCGCTCGACGTGTCCATCCAGGCGCAGGTGGTCAATCTGCTGTGCGACCTGCGCGACCGCCTGTCGCTGACCATGCTGTTCATCTCGCACGACCTCGACGTGGTCGAATACCTGTGCGACCGCGTGGTGGTGCTCTACCTGGGCCGCGTGATGGAGGTCGCGCCCACTGCCGAGCTCTTTGCGCGGCCGCTGCACCCTTACACGCAAGCGCTGCTGGCCGCCTCGCCCAAGCCCGACCCCGAACTCAAAAACGAACGCATCGCGCTCAAGGGTGACATTCCCAGCCCCGTCAACCCGCCCTCGGGCTGCGTGTTTCGCACGCGCTGCCCGCATGCGATCGACGCCTGCTCAACGGCGCGCCCCGAACTGCGCGACATGGGCAATGGCCGCTTCAAGGCCTGCATCCGCGATGACATTCCCGGCGTCATGGCCGTCGCTCCCGAGCCCGCTGCTACATTGGCTGTCGCCTGACAATCACAATAAATCTCATGACCACATTGCAAGACGTCCTCGACCCGCAGCTTGACCGTTCCTTCAAGGGCTTTCCGCACACCAGCGGGCCGGTGCGCCGCTCCGACATGGGCAAACAGGGCTGGAACGTGCTCAAAGGCGACCTGCCGCTGCCGCTGGCCGTCGTCAAGCAGTCGGCAATGAAACACAACCTCGGCTGGATGCAGCGCTTTGCCAAGAGCCAGGGCGTGGACATGGCGCCGCACGGCAAGACCACCATGTCGCCGCAATTGCTCAAGCGCCAGCTTGACGAAGGCGCCTGGGGCCTGACCTTCGCCACCGTCACCCAGATGCGGGCCGGTATCACCGCCGGTGCCACGCGCCTGGTCATCGCCAACCAGGTCGTGAACGCCATCGACCTGGCCGGCATCCAGGACATGCTGCGCGAATACCCCGGCCTGCGCATCGTGTTCCTGGTCGACTCGCTGGCCCAGCTCGCACTGATCGAGGCCTGGGCGCGCGCCAATACCGCCCTCATGGTCGCCCCCTTTGAGGTGCTGATGGAAATCGGCGTCATGGGCGCGCGCACCGGCGTGCGCAATGAGGACGATGCCATGGCCCTGGCCGCAGCCATACGCACCAGCCTGGCCTGCCGCCTGGTCGGCATAGAGACCTATGAAGGGCAGGGTGCCACCGGCGATTCGGCGGCGGACAAAGCCTATGCCGATGCGCTCATGCGGCGCACCTGCGACATTGCCCTGACCTGCGACCAGCAGGGGCTGTTCGACAGCGAGGAAATCCTGATGACGGCCGGCGGCTCGGCCATCTTCGACCTGGTCAGCGGCTGGCTCACGCCCAAACTCTCCCGGCCGGTGCGCGGCCTGCTGCGTTCGGGCTGCTACATCACGCACGACCATGGCAACTACAAGCGCCTGGTCAGCTCGGTCAATGCGCGCCTGCACGACGGCGACGGACTGAAACCGGCCATCGAGGTCTGGGCCACGGTGCAGTCCTGCCCCGAGCCCGGCCTGGCCATCCTGGCTGTGGGCCGGCGCGACCTGTCCTATGACCTGGAAATGCCGATACCGCTGTCCTCGGTCAACGCACCCGGCGCCGCACCCGTGGCCGCACCGGCGGACTGGAAAGTCACGGCGCTCAACGACCAGCACGCCTACCTGCGCGGCAGCGGCCCCGAACTGGCCGCGCTCAAGGTAGGCGACCTGGTCGCGCTGGGCATCTCCCACCCCTGCACCACTTTCGACAAATGGCGCTGGATGCCGGTTGTCGATGAAAACTACACGGTGTGCGATGCCCTCGTCACGTGTTTTTAGATCGTTTGATCTCCCTGGTGTAGTGGTCCGCGCAGCTTTCCACGCACCGCAACCAAAGTCCTCATGACCTCACAAGTTCTTGCCAAAATCGCCGACGCCATCGCCAGCGCTCCCACGTCCAGGCGCAGCGTGCTGGAATTGATCCTGCAAGACCCCCAGCGCGTAGTGGATGAAAGTTTTGAGCAGCTGGCGCAGCGCGCCGGCAGCTCGGTGCCCACCATCATGCGCACCTGCCGCGACCTGGGCTACCCGGGCCTGCGCGAGTTCAAGCTGGCGCTGGCGCAGGAACTGGCCGTGGGCGGCTCACCGCTGAACCGGCGCGTGCGCCTCGACGACGATACCCGCCAGGTGATCACCAAGGTGACGCGCGGCGCCGCCATCGTGATCAACAGCGTGCAAGCCCAGCTCAGTGTGGAGGCGACGCAGGCGGCGGCCGACGCCATCGTCGCTGGCACCCGGGTCGATTGCTACGGTGTCGGCGTTACCTCCAACTTCATGGCCTCGGACTTGCAGGCGCGCTTGTTCCGCATGGGCCTGGCCGCCAGCAGCTACCTGGACCCGCACCTGCAATTGATCTCGGCCGCCACCATCGGCCCGCGCGGCGTGGTGATGGCCATCACCCACGTCGGCGGCATGCCCTCGCTGCTGGAGGCCGTGGACGTGGCGCGCTCGCAGGGCGCGACCGTCATCGCGCTGACGCAGCCCGGCTCACAGCTGGCGGCCTTGGCCGACATTGTGCTGGGTGTGGAGGTGGCGCCCGACCCGGTGATGCCGGTGGGCCCCGAAGCCTACCTGGCGCACCTGACGGTGATCGAAATTCTCACCGTGCTCGTGGCGCAGCGGCTGGGCGACAAGGCGGTGAACCGGCTGGCCAACATCCAGCGCACGCTGGAGACGCGCGGCGTGGACATGCACCACCATCCCCGGCTCGACTGGGACGAAGGGGCCAAGCTCACGATAGGAAAAGTGCGATGACCCGCGTTACTCTGCTTGAAAACGGCCTGTTGGTGGACGGCTCCGGCGCGCCCGGCCAACCCGGCGACCTGCTGCTGGTGGACGACCGTATTGCGGCCGTCGGCCCGGGCCTGCGCCATCGCCTGCCGCAAGGCATGGCCATCGCCGACGTCCAGGTGCACGATTGCACCGGCCTTGCCATCACGCCCGGCTTCATCGACGTCCATACGCACGACGATGCCATCGTGCTGAACGCACCCGGCATGTTTCCCAAGCTGTCGCAAGGGGTCACCACGGTGGTCACCGGCAACTGCGGCCTGTCTGTCGCGCCTTTTGTGGTGGAAGAACCGCAGGGCGCTCTCACCCTGCTGGGCAATTCGTTCAAGTACCCTTCGGTGGATGCCTATGCAGAGGCGGTGGCCGAAGCGCAGCCGGCCGTCAACGTGGCGCCGCTGATCGGCCACACCACGCTGCGTTATGCGTGTGTGGGGGACCTCAGCCGGGCAGCTAGCGCCGAGGAAGTGGCCGCCATGTGCAGCCTGCTGGAACAGTGCATGGCCCAGGGCGCGATCGGCATGTCTTCGGGCCTGTTCTATGCCGAAGCCATGCCGGCGCCGGCCGACGAGGTGACCGCGCTGGCGCGTGTCGTCGCGCGCTACGGCGGCATCTATGCCACCCACATGCGTTCAGAGATGGCCGACATCCTGGAAGCCATGCACGAGGCCAGTGACTGCGCCTTCGAGGCCGGCGTGCCGCTGGTGATCTCTCACCACAAATGCGCCGGCCCGGCCAACTGGGGCCGCACGCACGAGACGCTGCCCTTGATCGATACGCTGGCCAAGCGCCAGGACATCGCGATGGATGTCTATCCCTATGTGGCCGGCTCGACCGTGCTGCGCGAAGACCTGGTTGACGGCGTCATCGACGTCCTCCTGAGCTGGTCCACCCCGCACCCCGAAATGATGGGCCGCACGCTGGCCTCGATCGCCGAGGAATGGGGCGTGGACCAGAAAGCCGCCTGCCGCCGCCTGCAGCCAGGCGGCGCCTGCTATTTCCAGATGCACGAGGACGACGTCAAGCGCGTCATCGCGCACCCGCTCTCCATGATCGGCTCCGACGGCCTGCCGCACGACAGGCATCCGCACCCGCGCCTGTGGGGCGCTTTCCCCCGCGTGCTGGCCCGCTACTGGCGCGAGCAAAATCTTTTCCCGCTCGAAACCGCGATCTACAAAATGACCGGCCTGTCGGCGCGCAACTTCCGCCTGCACCAGCGCGGCCAGCTGCAGCCCGGCTGGCACGCCGACGTCGTGGTGCTGGACCCGGCCCGTGTGCGCGACGTGGCGACCTACCAGGATCCGATCGCGGTGTCGGAAGGCATCGAGAAGGTGTTTGTGAACGGCGAGCTGGCCTATGTGGCCGGCGACGCCGACGCGGCGAATGCCAAGGTGCAGGCGAGGGCCGGGCGGCTGCTTAAGCGCGGCGCGGCCTGATACCCGCTTCCAGTTCCCTCTCCCCCTGGGAGAGGGAGTAAGAAAGGGCCTCGAGGGGTGGGCAGAGGCTCAGTCAGTCCAGACTGTCGACCGTATCCGGATCCGGCACATCCCCAATCGCTTCACGCGTCAGCGCAGCCTGGCTTTTGAGCCAGTCGCAAAAAGCCACAACCTCGGGCCTGGCCACGTTGCGCGGGCCCACGATCAGCCAGTAGCTCATGGGCGACTCCATGCGCGTCTGCGGCAGGGGTTCGACCAGGTCGCCCGAGGCCAGGCTTTCGGCGATCAGCGGCAGGCGCGCCAGCACCACGCCTTGGCCCGTCAGCGTGGCCTGCACCATCTGGTAGGCGTAATTGAAGTACAGCCAGCGCTTGGCCTCGAGCTTGGGGCTGGCATGCTCGTCCAGCCAGCGCCGCCAGGTCAGCCATTCCAGGTGGGTCTGGTGGGCGTCGCCTGCCTCGATCAGGGTGAACTGCGCGAGGTCGTCGGGTTTCTTCAGGCGCGGCCCGCTTTTGAGCAGCCAGGGGCTGATGACCGGCGTGATCTGCTCGCCGAAAAGCCGTATCGCGCCCGGCGGCATGTGGCTGGCCGGGGCGTAGCGCAGGGCTAAATCCAGGTCCGAAATGTCCAGGTCCACCGCGACGTCCGACGCATCAATCCGGATGTCGATGTCGGGGTTGTCGCGCTGGAAGCCCTCCAGCCGCGGGATCAGCCACATCGAGGCGAAGGAGGCAAAGGTGGTCAGCGACACGCTTTTGCGCCCTGCTGTCTGGCGTATCTGCCGCACCGCGTTGTCTATGCGCTCCAGCGAGGGTGTGACGGCCCGCAGCAGGATGCCGCCGGCGGCGGTCAGCTCCACGGCCCGGGTGTGGCGGTGGAAAAGGCTCACGCCCACGTCCTCTTCCAGGCCCTGGATCTGCCGGCTTACGGCCGACTGGGTCAGGGCCAGTTCCTCCGAGGCGGCGCGGAAATTGAGGTGGCGCGCCACGGCCTCGAAAGCCCGAAGCTGGCCTGCGGAAATCGGCCGGGAACGCAAGTGTGTTTGTGAATGCAGCATGACAGTTCGGGGGTATTAGGGCAATTTCGGCCTGATTGATTGATGCGATTATGGAATGAATAGCTTACCGCGATTTCATTGGACCGCGCAAGCCGGCAGCGAGATGATTCAACCCTCATCACTCACTTTGTGCCTTTTTTGGAGAACACCATGGAACACTCAGCTTCTCACGCAGGCGACCGCTTTTTGCAACAGGCTACCGATGCCACCACCGGCCAGGTTGACGGGTTGGCGGGCTTCTGGAAGCTGGGTGCGGGACGGGCCCTGACCTTGCACGCCGCCCAGGCCGGTGTGTTGCGAATTGCGCATGGCCGGGTCTGGGCCACCTTCGATTCCGCCAGCCTGGACGCCGAGGTGCGCGCCGGCGACCATTTCCTGAGCCGGGGCGAGAGCCTGACGCTCAAGGCCGGTGAGTCGCTCGTGATCGAGTCCTTCAGCGCGGGCCATGCCGCATCGGCTTATTTCAGCTGGGAGCCTGTTGCGGCCTGCGCCGCCGTCAGGCAGCCTGTTGCCGAGCCGGCCGGCTGGCGCGCAGGCGTGCTGCAGCCGCTGAGCGACTTGCGCGCCGCCTTCGGCCTGGCCGCCGGCGCCCTGGGACGCCTGGCCCGCGGCCTGGTGCTGGGCGCGGCAGCGGCGGTTGAGGCCCTGCTGACCCCTTTGGCCATGGTTTTTTTGACCGCCCGCGCCCGCCCCATGGCGGCCGGCCACGACTTTGACACTTTCAAGGCCGACCAGCGCCGGCACCCGCACAACTACAACGTGCTGGCCATGTCCAACCTCGTCTAGTTCCGAGTCATACCGTTCTAGTCAGTGGCTCCTTCCGGAAGGGAGCTTTGAACCCGCGGCCGCAAGGCTGCGGGTTTTTTTATGCGCGGCTTTTTTTGGCCGGGGCCACCTTGGCTTGGGTTTTTGCCTTGGCGGGGGCTTTTGCTTTCGGTTTTGGTTTCGGCTTCTTGGCCGGTTTGGCCGCGCGCGCCCTGAGCGCGCACTCCAGCGCCAGGCGGGCCCAGGGCAGCATCAAGGACGGTGATTCCATGGCCTCTTCGGGCGCGCTGTAGTAGCCCAGACTGTGCGGGGAGCGAACGCCGTTGCGCGTCATCTCGTAGGTGAAGCGGCTGCAGCCCTGGGCTTCGAACAGGCCGCGCGTGGCCTCATCGGCCTTGAGCCACAAAATCTCGCCTCCGCCCAGGTCGGCCACCAGCGCGAAGGTCAGGCCGCCGGTGCTGATGCCGAACCCGCCGAACATGCGTTTGGCGACGCAGGGCCCCACGCCCGACAGGAGTTCGCAGCAGTACATCGCAAAATCATTTTTGGGTGAGGCCATGGCGCAACGATAACAAAGCGCGGGTACTTGCATCAACCGCGGTTTTGCCTCGGCTGTCGCCGAAGGGCGCGCCAAGCATCCGCAGGCCGCGATAATTTACGCATGACCGCCGCATCCCAGACCCGTTCCCTTCCCGCTTCCGTCACGCCCCATGGCGGCTTGCCCGTGCGCGTGGTGGTCATGGGTGTGGCGGGCTGCGGCAAGTCGGCGGTCGGGCGCCTGGTGGCTCAGCAACTTTCGCTGCCGCTGGTCGAGGGCGACGACTTCCACCCGCCCGGCAATATCGCCAAGATGCAACAGGGCATTGCCCTCACCGACGAGGACCGCGAGGGCTGGCTGAGGCAGCTGGGCGCCGAACTGGCGCGCCACCCCGAGGGCGTGGTGTTGACCTGCTCGGCCCTGAAAGCCGGCTACCGCGACCGCCTGCGCGCCGCCGCTTCAGGCCTGCGCTTTGTGCACCTGGCCATCAGCCAGGCCGAGTCGCTGCGCCGCGTGTCCATGCGCCCCGGCCACTTCTACCCGCCCAGCCTGGTGGCCAGCCAGTTTGAGGCCTTGCAGGACCCTTCGGCCGAGCCCGGTGTGCTGACCCTGGCCGGCGATGCGCCGCTGGAATCACTGGCGCGCAGCGCGGCGGACTGGTTGTCCGGCACCAGTTCCTGAGTCAGGGCGTGCGCGCCTTCATGGTGTCCACCACCAGATCGTGCAAGGCCTGCGCGGCCGCCGACAGGCTGCCCTCCTGCCGTCGCACCAGGTAGATCTTGCGCGTCAGGCCGCTGGCGGCCAGGGGACGGGTCACCAGGCTTTTGCGCTCAAAGTGAAACAGCGTCAGCGCGGGCACCACGCTGATGCCCAGTCCGGCCTCGACCATGCCCGCGGCGGTGGCCAGCTGGTCGACTTCCAGCACGGTGTTGGCCTGCTGCGGATGCAGGGCCGCCTCCAGCGCCTGACGCACGCTGCTGTTGCGCGACATGTGGATAAAAGGGTAGGGCGCCAGTTTTTTCAGCGTCGGCGATGCCTCGGCCGCCAGCGGATGGTCCTTGCGGCACACCAGGTAAAAGCGGTCGGTGCAGACCAGCCGCGTGCTCAGGCCCGCGTGGCTCACACCGGTGGAGGCCAGCGCGAAATCGGCCTTGCCGCTCCTCACCAGGTCCACGCAGGCATCCGACAGCAGGTCGCTGAGGTTGAGCTCTATGCCCGGCCAGGCCTTCCTGAATTCGGCGAACACCGCGGGCAACCAGCCCGCCGCCAGCGAGGGCAGGGCCGCGATGTGCACCCGGCCCTTGCGGCGCTCCACATGGTCGCTCAGGTCGCCGAGAGCCGCGCCGAAATCCTCGACCAGCCGGCGCGCCGAGGCCGCGAAGAGCCGGCCTTCGGCCGTCAGTTCCACGCTGCGCGTGTCGCGGTCAAACAGCCGGGTCTTGAGCTCGCCCTCCAGCGCGCGTATCAGCGCGCTGAAGGCCGGCTGCGAGAGGTGGCAGGTGGCCGCAGCCTGCGTGAAGCTGCGCTGCTCGGCCAGAACCAGGAAGGCGCGCAGCTGTCGCAAGGAGAGATTGGGTTGGGCCATTTATTTGCTATTCAAATCAATGAATCAGTATTTTCAATTTTACAAATAAATGCGCAAGGCCTAAATTCAGGACTCCCACCACTCGTCCATGACTGAATCCACGCTTTCCCCTTTGTTGATAGGCTGCGCCGCCGGTTTTTCCGGCGACCGTGTCGATGCCGCCGGGCCGGTGGTGGACACGCTGATCGCGCGCGGCGGGCCGGCCTTCCTGATTTTTGAAACCCTGGCCGAGCGCACGCTGGCGCTGGCGCAACTGCGCCGCCGCGCCGATCCTGATGCCGGCTTTGAGCCGTTGCTGGACGACATGCTGCGCCCGGTGCTGGCGCGCTGCCTGGCGCACAAGATCCGCATCGTGAGCAACTTCGGCGCCGCCAACCCGCTGGCTGCCGCGCGCCACATACAGGCCATGGCCGCCGGCATGGGCCTGCCCGCGCCGCGCATCGCCGTGGTGGCGGGCGACGACCTCTCGGGCGCATCGCGCGAGCCGCTGTTGCGCGCGCAACTGGGCGCGGCCCTGGACGGCATACGCAAGGTGAGCGCCAACGCCTACATAGGCGCAGAGGCCATCGCCGCCGCGCTGGACGCCGGCGCACAGATCGTGGTGGCCGGGCGCGTGGCCGACCCCTCATTGACGGTGGGGCCGGCCATGTCGCATTTCGGCTGGCGCGCCGACGACTGGGACCGGCTGGCGCGCGCGACCATGGCGGGCCATTTGCTGGAGTGCGGCGCTCAGGTCTGCGGCGGCTATTTCGCCGACCCCGGCTACAAAGAGGTGCCCGACCTGCACGCCGTGGGCTACCCCATCGCCGAAATCGACAGCGAGGGAAATTGCGTCATCGGCAAGGCCGCGCACACCGGTGGCGTGCTCAGCCTCGCCGGCGTCAAGGAACAGCTGCTGTATGAAGTGCACGATCCCGCCGCCTACCTGACGCCCGATGTAGTGGCCGACATCAGTGCCGCGTGGCTCAGCCCGGCCGGGCCCGACCGCGTGGCCCTGAGCGGCGTGCGCGGCCATGCGCGGCCGGCCAGCCTCAAAGTCAATGTCTGCCATGAAGGCGGCTGGCTGGCCGAGGGTGAAATCTCTTATGCCGGCCCGCGCGCCGAGGCGCGCGCCCGCCTGGCCGCCGAGGTGCTGCGCCGGCGCCTGCCGGAGCTTGCGCTGCGTGTGGACCTGATAGGCGCGCTCAGCATCATGGGCGACGACACGGGCCGTTTGCTGGCGGATACCGCCGCGGGTGATGCGCGTGACGTGCGCCTGCGCGTCGCCGCGACCCATGCCGAGCGCACGCAGGCCGAGCGGCTACCGCGCGAGGTCACGGCGCTGTACTGCTGCGGCCCGGCCGGCGGCGGCGGCGTGCGCACTTCGCTGACGCCCAGGCTCAATACCCTGTCTTGCCTGGTGCCGCGCGAAGCGGTGCCGCTGCGCTTTGAGATGCTGGAGGATGCGCAATGAGCGCCGCACACATCACAGTGCCTTTGTACCGCGCCGCCCACGGCCGCACCGGCGACAAGGGCAACCGCTCCAACATCAGCGTGATCGCCTGGCACGCTGATCTCTACCCCCTGCTGCTGTCGCAAGTCACCGAGGGCGTGGTGGCACGGCACTTTGCCCACAGGCGGCCGGCCCGCGTGCAGCGCTTTGAGCTGCCGCAGCTGGCGGCGCTCAATTTTGTGCTCGACGAGGTGCTGGACGGCGGCGTCAACGACGCGCTCAACCTGGACACCCACGGCAAAGCTCTGTCCTTCTGGCTGCTGGATTTGCCGATAGAGATTCCCGCCGCGCTGGCGCCCTTGCTGGCGGGGCCGCCCTGACGTTTTCGACAGACGGCGACTGACTTTCAATTCAAAAAAGGAGACAACATGACCCCCTCAACAAGGAACTTCACAAGCCCGCGCATTCGCCCGCTCGTGCTCGCCGCCGCCGCGCTCTGCGCGCTGGCACCCGTGCTGGCGCCGGCCCAGGGCTTTCCCGACAAGCCCATCACCTTCATCGTGCCTTTTGCCGCCGGCAGCGCGACCGACCAGCTGGCGCGCGCCATAGGCCAGGCCGTGACCAACGACAGCAAGATCAGCGTGGTGGTGGACAACAAGCCCGGCGCCAACAGTTTTATAGGCGCGCAGGCGGCGGCCAAGGCCAGGCCCGACGGCTACACCGTCTTCATCACCACCAACACCACGCAGTCGGCCAATGAGCACCTGTTCAAGAAGCTGCCTTATGACCCGGTCAAGGACTTCGCGCCGCTCACGGCCCTGGGGCGCGGCGGCCAGATCATGGTCGTCAACCCGGCGTTGCCGGTCAACAGCGTGGCCGACTTCATCAAGCTCGCCAAATCCAAACCGGGCAAGCTGTCCTTCGGCAGCGGCAGCTCCTCCAGCCGCGTCGCGGGCGAACAGTTCAAGCAGATGACGGGCACCTACATCCTGAACATTCCCTACAAGAGCAACCCGCCGGCCGTGACCGACCTGCTGGGCGGCCAGATCGACATGATGATCACTGACATGGCCACCGGCCTGCCGCAGGTCAAGGCCGGCAAGCTCAAGGCGCTGGGCGTGTCCACGCGGCAGCGCTCGCCGCTGGCGCCGGATGTGCCCACCATCGCCGAGGCCGGCGTGAAGGGTTATGAGATGACCTACTGGTTTGCCGCCTACGCGCCCGCCGGCACGCCGGCCGATGTGGTGGCCAAGCTCGCCGACATGCTGGCGCGCGCCGCGCACAGCCCCTCGGCCGCGCCTTTCTACCAGTCCAGCGGCACCGAGATCTTCACCAGCAAGCCGGAAGAGCTGCGCAAGTTCCAGGCGGACGAAACCCTCAAGTGGGGAAAAATCATCAAGGCGGCGGGCATAGAGCCCGAATAAGGGCAGGAGGCTGTGGGCTTGGGATTCAACTATTCGTAATGCATTACGTTTAAGTAAAATTCCTGGCAAAGCCGGCGGCCGCTGCTCAGCCCTGCGCCGCGCCCCACACCAGGAAACCGCATGTCCAAAGCCTTCGCCTCCCAGTCCGACCTGACCGACAAGACCATCACCTTCGAGCAGCTCAGCGCGCATTGCTGGGCCTACACCGCCGAGGGCGACCCCAACTCCGGCGTCATCATCGGCGACAAGTTCATCATGGTCAGCGACGCCACGGCCACGCCGGCGATGGCGCAGGACTTGATCAAGCGCATACGCACTGTCAGCGACAAGCCCATCAAATACGTGCTGCTCACGCACTACCACGCGGTGCGCGTGCTGGGCGCCAGCGCCTACGCCGCCGAGGGCGCGACCGAAATCATCGCCAGCCAGGGCACTTATGAACTGATCGTCGAGCGCGGCGCGCAGGACATGCAAAGCGAGATGGAGCGTTTCCCGCGCCTCTTTCGCAATGCCGAAAGCGTGCCCGGCCTGACCTGGCCGACCCTGGTGATAGACGGCGGCAACCCCGTTAAGGGCGAAAAGCCCGGCAAGCTGGTGCTGGACCTGGGCGGCGTGAAGGTGCAGATCTGGCACCCGGGCCCCGGCCACACGCGCGGCGACACGATTGCCTGGATTGAAGAAGAAAAAGTGCTGTTCTCGGGCGACCTGGTCGAATACGAGGCCGGTGTCTACACCGGCGACGCCCAGCTCGAGGAATGGCCCGCCACCCTGGAGGCCCTGCGCGCGCTCAAGGCCGAGGCCATAGTCCCCGGCCGCGGCGAGGCCATGAAAGGCGCGGCCAACGTCAACAAGGCGCTGGACTACACCAGGCGCTGGGTCGAAACCCTGTACAAGGCCGGCAAGGAAGCGGCCGCCGCCGGCATGGACCTCAAGGCCGCCATGGCCCACACCCGCAAAAGCATGGACCCGGTCTTCGGCCATGTGTTCATCTACGAGCACTGCCTGCCGTTTGACGTGAGCCGCGCCTTTGACGAAGCCAGCGGCATCAAGAATCCGCGCATCTGGACCGCTGAGCGGGACAAGGAAATGTGGGCCGCGCTTCAGGGCTAAGGTCGCGCACTCCTGAGGCCGGGCTTAGGTATCCAGGTCCAGCGCGGACAGCAACCCGGCAAAAGCATCCAGCGCGGCCTGGCCGTCCATGTGCTCCATGCGTTCGAGCACGTCGTCATCCTCGACCAGGCAGTAACCCAGGCTGAAGCGCTTGAAGCGCCGGGCGGCCAGTTCGCCGTGGTGCAGAACCTGCAAGTTGGTATGGCGGCTGTCCTGGCGTATGCGCTCCAGCAGCGCCAGCACCTGTTTCTGCCCGCCCTCCAGCTGCTGGCAAAAACGCATGCCGTCAAAGATCAGCAGGCCGGTGATGCCGCGCTCGGCGTTGGCCTGCCGGGCCTTGGCGGCGATGTCGCCGACGACGCTGAGCGGCGCTTCAGGGGCCAGTGTGCTGACATAAAGGATTTCATACAGGGAGGTGCTTGTGAGTGTCATCGCGGCACAATGTAGCGGCACGCCTCGCACGGCACAATGTCAAAAGACACAGGGATATGCGCCTAAGATAAGTCTTTTATGAACATCCCAACGCCAACTTCAGCGATCTGCCCCCCGCAGTGCAAGGCCTGCGGTTTGCGCAGGACCGGGGCCTTCATGCCGGTGAACGCCGAAGAGCTGAAGTTCATCGAAGCCTTCCGCACCGGCACCACCGCGGTGAAGGCCGGCAGCACCATTCTTTATGAGCAAAAGCCCAACGGCAAGCTCTTCACGCTGTACTCGGGTTGGGCCTTTCGTTACAAAACCCTGAGCGACGGCCGCCGGCAGATCCTCAATTTTTTGCTGCCCGGTGACTTCATTGGCCTGCAGCAGAAATTCGCCGACGGCCCCATGCACGGCATCGAAGCCGTGACCGACACCAGCCTCTGCGTGTTTCCGCGCGAAAGGCTGTGGGAGCTGTTCCGCAATTTCCCCAACCTGGGCTATGACATCACCTGGCTGGCGGCACGCGAAGAAGGCATGGTGGACGACCACCTGCTGACCGCCGGGCGGCGCAACGCCACCGAGCGTGTGGCCATGCTGCTCATGCATTTGTTCCGCCGGCTGGAGCGGGTGGGCATGGCCGAGGGCGGCCTGATTGAGTTCCCGATCAACCAGCAGCACATCGCCGACGCGTTGGGGCTGTCGCTGGTGCACACCAACAAGACCTTGCGGCGCCTGCGCCAGCTGGGCCTGCACGAGATCCAGGACGGCAAGCTGCGCCTGCTCAATACCCGGGCGCTGGAGCGCATCGCCGACTATTACGATACGCCCCCTCCGCAGATCCCTCTGCTCTGATCCAGTCCTGTAGGTTGCCGCTGACAGCCGGGCAGCGTGTTGGCTGACACGTGCCCCCGGCACCGGGTTTTATGGTGTTTCTCTTGCCCGCGATATGCCATTTCGATGGCTCCTTCTTTCATGCGAAGGAAACCGCGGCGATGCGTCATCCAGGAGCCTCCCATGAACCACGCACAAGCACCGGGCGCACGGCTGCAGCAGCAGCCTCAGCGCTTCATGGACCGCCAGCAACAGCAAAGCAGCGGCTCACGCGAGTTCCAGCCGCACCGCTCGCAACCCGCTGACGTACCCGTCAGCCAGATGGGCGGGGCAAACCATGAAGGCGGCCGCAAATACCCGGACAAGGCCCAGCCCTAGTGCAGGGGGGCCGGTTTCAGGTCCGGTGCCGGGGAGTCGTCGCTTCAGGATTTCTGTGCGTGCAAGGTCCTGAAGTCCTGCTCGTAGCGGTGCAGCGTCTCCACCGCCTTGTGGCGTTGTGCCGGCGTGGTGCTGTTGTGCAGCTCCGCGATCGTGGCGCAGGCGTCCTGTGTCAGCTTTTCCATGTAGTCGCGGTAAGCCGCATCGGGTGAGGTGAGGGTGCGTTCAAACAGCCCGCGCACCGCGGCCTGGGTTTTCTCGGGCGTGGCTTGTCCTGCTACCAGCGGGCGCAGCGTGTGCAGGGCGTCCTGCTGGCGCCGGATTTTTTCCGCGTAGCTGCGCGGTGCGTCGAAGTGCGAGGTGTCTATGCGTCGCTCGATCACGGCCAGCTGTTTTCTATCGAGCTGGCCGTAAAGCATTTCGGCGCGTTTGACCGCCTCCTTGTAGCGCTTGTCGCGCTGGGCTTTGGGCGATGCCTCCAGGAAGTCTTCGCGGTATTCCTCATTGCCCTTGGCGAAGCGGCGTTCCAGGTTTTTCAGCTGGCCGGCTTGCAGCGAGCTCACCAGGGTCGCCATGGGCGGCTCCGCCTGGCGCGACAGCAGCACCAGCTTGCCGCGCACATCGGTGTAGATCGCGCAGGCTGCCGCGGCGTCCATGTCCGAGGGCATTTGTTTCTGCAGTTTTTGCAGCGCCTCGATGTAGCCGGGCAGCTGCGTCTGCCGGTGCCAGGCCTGCAGTTTGTCCAGGTCGGCCTTGACCTGCAGGCTTTGCGCGTCGGTGAAGTCGAAATGGCGGTCCAACTGCCAGTAGACCAGCTCGGGCGCCTGGTTGTAGGCGATTTTCATGAGGCTGCAGCTTTGCAGCAGCCCGGCCAGCGCCAGGACGGCCAGCCCGCCGATAATCCTTGTGCAGCGCCTCGCGCCCGCTCTGGCGGCCCGGGAGCGCGTCATCACCCCAAGATCCAGAGGAAATTTCATGGCAATCCCAATCGATGTCGTCATCATGGCCGCGGGCAAAGGCACGCGGATGAAGAGCAGCTTACCCAAAGTCCTGCACCGTTTGGGCGGGAAAGCTTTGCTGGCACATGTCATCGAATGCGCCGCCTCCGTGTCGGCGCGCCAGGCGGTCGTCATTACCGGACACGGCGCGGCCCAGGTCGAGGCCGCCTGCGGCCGTTTCAGTCAGTCCGCCGGGGCCCCCGTGGCGTTGCAGTTCGCGCGCCAGGAGCCGCAGCTCGGCACCGGCCACGCGGTGCAGCAGGCCCTGCCCCTGCTGGCCGACGACGGCGTCACGCTGGTGCTCTCGGGCGATGTGCCGCTGACCGAGGCCGCCACCTTGCAGGCCCTGATCGCCCAGTGCGACGGCCAGCGCCTGGCGCTGCTCACGCTCAGCATGGCCGACCCCACGGGCTACGGGCGCATCGTGCGCGCCGGCCCCGAGGCCTCGGCACAGGTGCGTGCCATCGTCGAGCACAAGGACGCCAGCGCCGCCCAGCGCGAGATCCGCGAAATCTACAGCGGCATCATGGCCGTGCCCACGCGCCTTTTGCGCGCCTGGCTGGCCCGGCTGGACAACAAGAATGCCCAGGGCGAGTACTACCTCACCGACATCGTGAAGTTCGCCGTGGCCGACGGCGTGGCCGTGGTGGCCCACCAGATCACCGACGCGGCCCAGGTGGCCGGCGTCAACAGCCCGGTGCAACTGGCCGAGCTTGAACGTGTTTACCAAAGCCGGCTGGCCGTCGCCCTGATGGAGCAGGGCGTGCGCCTGGCCGACCCGGCGCGCCTTGACGTGCGCGGCACGCTGCAGTGCGGCCAGGACGTCGAGATCGACGTGAACTGCGTCTTTGAAGGCACGGTTACCTTGGGTGAGGGCGTGCGCATAGGCGCGAACTGCGTGGTCGCCAACTGCAGCATCGCCGCCGGCGCCGTGATCCACCCCTTCACCCACATCGACGGCGAAAAGCTGGGCGTGCAGGTGGGTGAGGGCGCGCTGATAGGCCCCTTCGCGCGCCTGCGTCCTGGCGCGCAGCTGGGCGCCGAAGTGCACATCGGCAATTTTGTCGAGGTCAAGAACTCCACCCTGGCCAAAGGCGCCAAGGCCAACCACCTGGCCTACCTTGGCGACGCCACCGTCGGCGAACGCGTCAACTACGGCGCCGGCAGCATCACCGCCAATTACGACGGCGCCAACAAGCACCGCACGGTGATAGAAGCCGACGTGCACATCGGCAGCAACTGCGTGTTGGTGGCGCCTGTCACCATAGGCGCGGGTGGTACCGTGGGCGGCGGCTCTACCATTACGAAGAGCACGCCGCCGGATTCGCTCAGTGTGGCGCGGGGCAAGCAGGTTAGTTTGCCTAACTGGAAAAGGCCCGCCAAAAAGACGGTATCCTGACCCGGCTTGACAGCAACTAACCTGAGAAAAAAACATGAAAAAAATTTGCGCAGCGGTGGGTGTGATCCTGGTTTTGAGCGGGTGCGCGCCCGCGAAGCTCGTTCCCATGTCCAGGCCCCTGGAAACCAACCAGTCCACCCTCGTGGTTTATCGCGAGTCGGGATTCAATTCAGGCGGTGTTGACGCTGTGTTCGGGTCGGGTCAGCAAGACTGGGTGGCGCTGGACACAAAAAGCTACGCGGTGCTGCAGATAGCGCCGGCTCCGCACGAGTTTTTCGTCAGGTCGACGCAGGCGGACCAGCCTTTTGTGTTCAAGGCGACGGTGGCCCAGGCTGAGACCAAATGTCTGCGCGTGTTCCCGAATCCGGGGAACTTCGCGAAGGCGCTGCTGCCGGTCAGTTATCTGGCCGGCAATACCTTCCTTCTCGAAGAGACCGCGTGCCCCAGTCAGGAAACGTTGGCGGGGTTTGGCAAAAAGGCCGTGACTTACGCCAAATGATGGCCGGCTACGGCCTTTTGTGTCTCGGCCTTTACTTGACCCGATTTACCAAGAACACACCAAAAATTGCCAGCGCCCCACCAGCCAGCAGGCTGGCGCTCAGGGGCTCACCCAAGATGAGCCACCCTAACAGCACACCAAACACCGGCACAAGGTTGTTGAACACCACCGTGCGTGCGGCACCCAGCTGGCGCAGACCTTCGTAATACCAGACAAAGGCCACGGCCGTGCCCAGCACGCCCAGGAAGGCCAGGCCGACCCAGACTTCGGGGGTGAAGGAGTCGGCATGCACATGGGGCATGTCGCGCAGCGCCAGCAGGCCTAAAAACAGCGTGCCCCAGATTGCCGCCCACAGCGTGGCCAATACCGGCGACAGGCCTTGCAGCAGCTTGCGGCCCACCAGGGTGTAGACGGCCCAGGCGCAGACGGCGCCGAACATTGCGAGTTCGCCCTTGCCCAGCGATTGCACGAGTTGCGACAGGTCGCCGCGCGTCACCACCACCCACACGCCCAGCAGGGCCAGCGCCACGCCCAGCCAGCGCGTGGCCGACAGCCGGTCGCCCAGCAGCGCGGCGGCGATCAGCAGCGTGACCACCGGGTTCAGGGCGATGATCAGCGAGGTGCGGCCGGCCGGCAGCACCGACAGCGCGGTGAAAAACAGCAGGTTGTAGGCAAAGATGCCGGTCGCGCCCAGCGCCATGGTGCCCAGCAACTGGCGCCGCGTGAGCTGCGTGAGGGCGCGCAGGCCTTCGGTGAAATGCAGCGCCGCCAGCAAAGCCAGGGTCGCGAACACAAAGCGGATAAACCCTGCGGTGGCTGGCGGCAGGTGGGCCGAGATCACGCGCCCCGCGATAAACGTGCCGCCCCACAGGACGGGCACGCAGGTCAGGCGCAGGTACAGGCTCCAGAGCTTGGGGCTGGCGGCTGCGGGCGTGTGTGGAACCGGCGCGGCGGCAGCGGTGGCCAGTGCGGCGGGCGGGGAGGCAGTGGTCATGAAGGACTTCGGAAAGGCTTGGGTTGAGGGAAAACCGTCAATCGGGTAGATTTGATGCATGAGATTAATTGTTAAATTACTCACTATCAAATGAGTATTTACTCATGAAGGCTTGTTCACCATGACCCTGGCCCAGCTCGAAGTGCTGATCACCCTGGACGAATGCCGCAGCTTCTCGCGCGCGGCCATGCGCCTGGGCACCACCCAGTCGGCCGTCAGCCATGCGCTGCGCGCGCTGGAGACCGAATTCGGCGTCAAGCTGGCGCTGCGCGATGCCTCAGGCGTGTCCATGACCGACGCCGGCGAGCGCCTGCTGCTGCGCGCCCGCGAGATGACGGCCCTGGCCGCCACCATGGCGCAGGAGTTGGGCGATGCGAAAGAACTCAAGACCGGCACGCTGCGCATAGGCTCCTTCGGCCCGACCTCCACCGTCAACCTGCTGCCGCCGCTGCTGGCCGCCTTCAAGCAGGCCCACCCTGGCGCGCAGGTGCGCATCGAAGAAGAAAGCGACGAGGTCATCGACGAGTGGTTGCTGCAAAAGCGCGTGGAGCTCGGCTTTGTTGTGGTGCCCGATGAGCGCTTCGAGGTGCTTCCGCTGGTGCAGGACGAGTTCGTCGCCATTCTGCCCGCCGGCCACGCGCTGGCCGCGCACAAGGCCGTGCCCGTCAATGCGCTCAATGGGCTGGACTTTGTGCTGACCGAGGCCGGCTGCGGCCCGGTCATCGTGCCCATCCTGCAGAAAAACATCACCCTGCCCAAGGTGCTCTACCACTTCACGCAAATCATCTCCATCCTGCAGTTTGTGCAGCGGGGCCTGGCGGTCTCGGTCGCCGCGCGCCTGGCGCTGCCCGATGCGCCCGAGGGTGTGGTCTACCGGCCGCTGCTGCCTGCGCAGCCGCGCACCGTGGGCCTGGCCTGCCTGGACGTGGCCAGGCTCTCGCCTCTGGCGCGGGCCTTCTGGGAGACCGCGCGCGAACGGGCGCGTGTACAGGCCGGACCCAAGGCCGCACCCGCCGGCAAAATCCCGGCCCTTCGCGACGCGCCGGTCGGCGTTTGAGGCGCGCCGACCCCATCAAGTACTATCAGCCCCATCCATAAAAAGGGAGGGGCTGGGCCATGATCATCTGGAGCATTGTGTGGGGCGCCATCCTGGGCTGGTTCTGGCCGGGTTATGGCGATGCCGGCGTTTTCCTGGGCGCCTTCCTCGGCTTTTTTGCCGGGCTGTCGCTGCGCTGGGCCGTTCGGGCCGAAGTGCAGGCCGCCTGGAAAAAAACGCCGCAGCCTGCGGCGCCTGCCGCGCGCCAGGCTGCGGCCACGCTCCCGAATATTGAAGAAGCCCACGCACCGGCGGCCTCAGTGCCGCAGCCTGTTCCCATTCCCTCGCCACCCGCCAGCGCCGCCGACAACGAAGCGGCACAGGCGCCGGAGCTGGCGCCCAACGGCCTGCCGCGCGCGCAGGCCGACGCGGCTCCCGCCGTCCCCACCGCTGCTGCCCGGCCCGCCTACCAACCGGCCGAGCCCAACGCCGTGGAACTGGCCCTGCTCGCCGCCAAGAGCTGGTTCCTGGGCGGCAACACCATTGTTCGCGTGGGCCTGGTCATCCTGTTCATAGGCCTGTCATTCCTGGCGCGTTATGCCGCCTCGGCCGGGCTGTTCCCGGTGGAGTTGCGCCTGGCGGCCATAGGCGCGGCGGCCATCGCGTTGCTGGTGGTGGGCTTTCGCAAGCGCGGCGACAAGCCCGGCTTCGCGCTGGCGCTGCAGGGCGCCGGCGTGGCGGTGATGTACCTCACGGTGTTTGCGGCCTTTCGCCTCTACGGCCTGCTGGAGCCGCTGCCGGCCTTCGTGCTGATGATCGTCGTCTGCGGCCTGAGCTGCGCGCTGGCGCTGCTGCAGGACTCGCGCGCGCTCGCGGTGGCGGCCTTTGCCGGCGGCTTTGCCGCGCCGCTGCTGCTGTCGACCGGGCAGGGCAGCCACGTGGGGCTCTTCAGCTACTACACGGTGCTCAACCTGGCGATCCTGTTCATCGCCTACAAGCGCTCCTGGCGCGTGCTCAATGTGGTCGGTTTTGTCGCCACCTTCGGCGTGGCCACGGCCTGGGGTGTGCTCAAGTACGCACCGGCGCACTACGCCAGCGCGCAGCCCTTTCTCATCGGCTTTGTGTTGATCTACCTGTTCACCGCCATTCTGTATGCGCGCAACACGCCGACCCGGCTGGGCAACGCGGTCGATACCATGCTGGTGTTCGGCACGCCGCTGGTGGGCTTCGGCCTGCAGGCCGGGCTGGTGCGCGGCATGGAGCTGGGCACGGCCTTCTCGGCCCTGGGCTTTGCCGCGCTTTATCTGCTGGCGGCCATGCTGCTGGCGCGGCGCGCGCTGGCCGGCTACCGCCTGCTGATTGAATGTTTCATCGCCGTGGGCGTGGGCTTTGCCACGCTGGCTGTGCCGCTGGCGCTCGATGCCCAATGGACCTCGGCCGTCTGGGCACTGGAGGGCGCGGGCGCGTTCTGGGTCGGCATGCGCCAGGCGCGCTGGATGGCGCGCGCCTTTGGCCTGCTGCTGCAGGGCGTCGCGGCCATGGCTTTCCTCGGCGGGCTGGACGGCGCGGCCGGCGGCCTGGGCCACCACGTGTATGCCATACCTTTCGGTAACCCGGCTTTCATAGGCGCGATGCTGATCGCCTTGCCCGCGCTGCAGCTGGCCTGGTGGCTGCGCAAGCCGCTGCCGCACAGCGAGTCGTCCTGGGCCAAGGGCTATGCGGGTGTGGAGTCGCAGCTCAGCGTGCCCGTCTACCTTTATGGCTTTTTCTTCTGGTGCCTGGGCTGGCTGCTCGAAATCGCGCGGCGTGTGCCGGCGCTGGAGGCCGACGCCATGCCCCTGCATGTTTTCAGCGAGCGCACCACCAGCCTGCTCATGATGCTGGCCGTCGTCGCCAGCGCGGCCCTGTCCATGTTGCTGGGCCTGAAGAAACAATGGCCAGTCGCGACCTGGCCCGCGCGCATCAGCGTTGCCGTGCTGGCGCTGGGCTACCTGGCGCAGACCGGCGAAGGCTACCGCGTGCTGGCCACGCCGGCCTGGGCCGTCTGGCCGGTGGTGCTGTTGCTGCACTACTGGATGCTGCGGCAGACCGACCGCCTGGCGCAAGCCGCCGTCCTGCCCGGCGGCGAGGGCCGCGCATCGCCTTTCGGCTTTCTGCATGCGGCGGGCGCCTGGCTGGTCACCGTGCTGCTGGCCGATTGCCTGTGGTCGGGCATAGGCAAGGCCGAACTCTGGCGCACCTCCTGGGCCGGCGTGGTGCTGCTGGTCAGCGCCATTGCCGTGCTCATGCTGCTGGCCACCTGGGCCGGCAAGGCCAACCGGCAGACGCAGCGCCGGGGCTTCGCATGGCCGCTCAATCCGCATGCGCAGGCCTACTACTGGCTGGCGGCCCTGCCGCTGGCGGTGCTGGTCTTCGGGGGCACGCTGCTTGCTGCCGTGCACTCCTCGGGCCACACCGCGCCCCTGCCTTACATCCCGCTGCTCAACCCCACCGACCTGACCCTGGCGCTCGCGCTGGGTGCGCTGGTGTTCTGGCGCCGCGTGCTGGTCACGGCCGCGCCGCCGCCGGCCGGCGCGGCCTGGGCCACGGGCCGCAACGCATTGGTGGCGCTAGCCCTGCTGGTGTTCATTGCGGTCAACACCGTCTGGCTGCGCGTTGCCCACCATTTCTTCGGCGTGCGTTGGGATGCCGACGCGCTGTTCGCAAGTTTTGTGGTGCAGACGGGCTATGCGATTTTGTGGACCTTGCTGGCGCTGACCCTGATGGTGCTGGCGCACCGCCGCGCGCAGCGGCCGCTGTGGCTGGTGGGCGCGGGCCTGCTGGGCCTGGTGGTGCTCAAGCTGCTGCTCATTGATTTGTCCAACGCCGGCGGCGCTGAACGCATCATCGCTTTCATCGTGGTCGGTGTGCTGATGCTGGTGGTTGGCTACTTCGCGCCGCTGCCGCCCAAGGCGCAGCCGGTCGCGGCGCCGGATGCCCAAGATATGAAAGAAGAGGCCCTGCCATGAAGACATATCCATACGCCCGCTTGTTGGCGCTCGCCTTCTCGGCGGGGCTGGCCGTGCCGCTGCTGGCGGCCGATCCACCCGACGCCGGCAATGCGAAGTCCTATGCCATCCGCATTCCCGTCACGCCCGCCGACGCCCCGCTGCAGCGCCTGCTGTTGCCGGCCGAGGCGCTGGTGCGGCTGCAAAACGCGGGTTATGCCGACCTGCGAATCTTCAACGCGGCCGGCCAGCCCGTGCCCATGGCGCTGGCCAGCGTGCCGACGCAGACCTCCACGCAGGAGCACAGCGTCAAGCTGCCCGCCTATCCCATCCTGGGCGCGGAGTCCGCCGCCGCGGCGGGGCTGGAGGGCCTGTCTCTGCGCATCGAGGAGCGCCAGGGCAAACGCGTGGTGCAACTGAACACCGGTGGCGGCACCACCACCGCCGCGGCCGGGCCGCAAAAAGTGCTGGGTGCGCTGATCGATGTAC
The DNA here is from genome assembly GCF_047303325.1 of Polaromonas sp. CT11-55. Taxonomy (NCBI): domain Bacteria; kingdom Pseudomonadati; phylum Pseudomonadota; class Betaproteobacteria; order Burkholderiales; family Comamonadaceae; genus Polaromonas; species Polaromonas sp. CT11-55. The sequence continues at coordinate 28,458 of NZ_JBKBEX010000006.1, forward strand.
GCAAGTTCAGCGAGCCCGCGGCCGGCATGACGCTGGACGCCGACCTGCCGGTGGGCCAGCCCGTCAGCTTCAACGTGCAGGCCAGCAAGGACCTCAAAAACTGGCGGCCGCTGGCGGACACCGTGCTCTACCGCGCCGATGCCTCGGCCTCCGCGGCCAGCCTGGGCGACACCCGCCTGGACCTGGCCATGGCAAACCTCAAGGACCACTATCTGCGCATCAGCTGGGGCGCCGCCGCTGTCACGGTGCGCGGCGCCACGCTACTCACCTCCCAGAGCACCGCTGTGCGTCAGCGCGTCAGCGCGAGCATGGCCGCGCCCGTGCTCACCAACGCGCGTGAGCTGGTGTTTGCGCTGCCCTTTGCCACGCCGGTGGCCGCGCTCAAAATCACGCCGCAGGGCAGCAATGTGCTGGTGCCGATCCGTGTGCTGGGGCGCAACAACCGCGAGCAGCCCTGGGCTTTGCTGGCCACCACGGTGGTCTACCGCCTGGGCACGGCCGGCAAGGAGCAGGCCAGCGGCCCGGTGGAAATCGGTGGCGCCTCGGTGCGCGAAGTGAAGATAGAAGCCGACGCCAAGACGCCGGGCTTTGCCGCCGCGCCCGAGATCAGCCTGCAGTTCGAGCCCGCGCAAGTTGTGTTCCTGGCCAGCGGCCAGGGTCCGTTCACGCTGGCCGCCGGGCTGGGCGGCCCGACCGGCACCGCAGGCGCTTTTCTGCCTATGGCCAGCCTGATCCCGAACTACCAGCCCTCGCAGGAAAACACGCTGCCTCTCGCGCGGGCCGATGTGTCAAAGGCCGAGGCCTCCGGTAGCGTAGGCGGCCCGCTGGTGGCCGCCGCGCCGCCGGCCGACAGCCTGCCCACACGCAGCCTGGTGCTCTGGGGCATCCTGCTGCTGGGCGTGCTGGCCCTGGCCGGCATGGCCTGGGGCCTGCTCAAACAAACCAAAAAGACCGCCTGACCTGCCCGGACATACACGATGAGCAACGACACCTTCCCCAAAGACATCTACACCGAACCCGAGGTCGACTCCGACACCCTCGCCAACCTGGGCCCGCTGCGCGCCATGGCCGGCATCTGGGAAGGCGCGCGCGGCGCCGACGTCAAACCCGTGGCCACCGGCACCAAAACCCAGGCTTATATCGAGCGTTATGAGCTGCATCCGATAGACGCTCAAACCAATGGCCCGCAGGCGCTGTACGGCCTGCGGTATCACACCTTCATCCACAAGCCCGGCTTTACCAAGACTTACCACGACCAGGTCGGCTACTGGCTGTGGGAGCCGGCCACCAGCACCATCTATCACACGCTCGCCATTCCGCGCGGCCAGGTGGCCATGGCCAGCGGCAAGGTGGCCGCCGATGCGACGCAGTTCGAGCTGGTTTCCGAGCGCGGCAGCCTGACGAACGGCATCGTCTCCAACCCCTTTATCGAACACGCTTTCACCACGCTGGCCTGGCGCATTTCGGTCACGCTCAATGCCGACGGCAGCTGGTCCTACTTCCAGACCACGGTGCTGCAGATAGAAGGGCGCGACCAGCCCTTTGACCACACCGACCGCAACACCCTGGTCAAGGTCGGCGAGCCTGCGCTCAATCCAAAGGCGCTGGCGAAGCAGCAGGGCGGCAACGCCTAGGGCGCAAGCAAAACGCGCGGCGCAAACTTGGCCCGCCGCGTGCTGAAAAAAGCCTTCACGTTGCGCACATTCGCATCGCTGGTGAACAGCCGCTGCGCCAGCGCCAGGTAGCGCGGCATGTCGGCCACATGCACCACCAGCATGAAGTCCGGCCCCGGCGACACGCGGTAGCACTGCTGCACCGCCTCGTCGAGCACCACACGCGCTTCAAAGGCCTCCTGCTGCTCGGCGCCTTGCCGCTCCAGCGTGATCTCCACGAGTGCCGTGAGCCCATGGCCCGTGATGGCTGCCAGTTTGTCGACATTGAGCAGTGCGACATCGCGCTCCACCAGCCCGGCATCACGCAGGCGCTTGACACGGCGCAAGCAGGTGGGCGGCGAGATATGGACCCGCTCGGCCAGCGCCTGGTTGCTCAGCGAGGCGTCGGTTTGCAAGCTGTCCAGCAGCTTGAGATCTGTTTCGTCGAGTGCTATTTGTTCCATGATTAGACTTTAAATGGAATTAAATTCAATTCATAAAGAATTATGAAATTAAATTCCATAAATTCACAAAAATCAATCACATTGACAAATAACAAGCACGTAGCATCCACACATCGTTCTTCAGGAGACCTCCCCATGTGTGGCATTGTTGCTTCCGTTTCGACCCGAAATATCGTTCCCATCCTGGTGCAGGGTTTGCAGCGCCTCGAATACCGCGGTTATGACTCCTGCGGCGTCGCCGTCTATGCCGACGGCCTCAAGCGCGCGCGCAGCACCTCGCGCGTGGCTGAACTGCAGGAGCAAGTGAGCGCCGACAAACTCGAAGGCGGCACCGGCATTGCCCACACCCGCTGGGCCACCCACGGCGCGCCTGCCGTGCACAATGCGCACCCCCACTTCAGCCACGGCAGCGGCGCCGCATCGCAAAGCAAACCTGGCAAGGTCGCGCTGGTGCACAACGGCATCATCGAGAACTACGAAGATCTGCGCGAAGGACTGGAAGCCAAGGGCTATGTCTTCGTGAGCCAGACCGACACCGAAGTCATCGTCCACCTGATGGACAGCCTGTATGACGGCGACCTCTTCGAAGCCCTCAAGGCCACCGTCGCGCAGCTGCACGGCGCTTACGCGATTGCCGCCTTCTGCAAGGACGAACCGCACCGCGTTGTCGGCGCGCGCGCAGGCTCGCCGCTGATCCTGGGCGTGGGCAAGGACAAGACCGAAAACTTCCTCGCCAGCGACGCCATGGCCCTGGCCGGCGTGACCGACCAGATCGTCTACCTCGAAGAGGGCGACATGGTCGACATCCAGCTCGGCAAGTACTGGATCGTCGGCAAGGACGGCAAGCCCGCGCAGCGCGAGGTCAAGACCGTGCAGGCCCACAGCGGCGCCGCCGAGCTGGGCCCCTACCGCCACTACATGCAAAAAGAAATTTTTGAACAGCCGCGAGCGATTGCCGACACGCTGGAAGGCGTCGAAGGCATAGTGCCCGAACTCTTCGGCGACCAGGCCTTCCGCGTGTTCAAGGACATCGACTCCGTCCTCATCCTGGCCTGCGGCACCAGCTACTACAGCGGTTGCGCCGCCAAGTACTGGCTTGAGTCGATTGCCGGCATCCCCACCCAGGTCGAAGTCGCCAGCGAATACCGCTACCGCACCTCGGTGCCCAACCCCAAAACCCTGGTCGTCACCATCACCCAGAGCGGCGAGACCGCCGACACCCTGGCCGCGCTGCGCCACGCGCAAAGCCTGGGCATGACGCAGACCCTCACCATCTGCAACGTCTCCACCTCGGCCATGGTGCGCGAATGCAAGCTCGCCTACATCACGCGCGCCGGCGTCGAGATCGGCGTGGCCTCCACCAAAGCCTTCACCACCCAGCTCGCGGGCCTCTTCCTGCTCACGCTGGCCCTGGCCCAAAGCAAGGGCAAACTCAGCGACGAAGAAGAAGCCGGCCACCTCAAAGCCATGCGCCACCTGCCCGCCGCCCTGCAAGCCGTGCTGGCCCTGGAGCCGCAGGTCATCAGCTGGGCCGAAGACTTCGCCAAAATGGAAAACGCGCTCTTCCTGGGCCGCGGCCTGCACTACCCCATCGCCCTCGAAGGCGCGCTCAAGCTCAAGGAAATCAGCTACATCCACGCCGAGGCCTACCCGGCCGGTGAACTCAAACACGGCCCCCTGGCCCTGGTCACCAGCGCCATGCCCGTCGTCACCGTCGCGCCCAACGACACCCTGCTCGAAAAGCTCAAAAGCAATATGCAGGAAGTCCGCGCCCGCGGCGGCGTCCTCTACGTCCTCGCCGACGCCGACAGTCACATCGAAAGCGGCGAAGGCCTGCACGTGATTCGCATGCCCGAACACTACGGCGCGCTGAGCCCCTTGCTGCATGTGGTGCCGCTGCAGTTGCTGGCGTATCACACCGCCGTGGCGCGCGGGACGGATGTGGACAAGCCTCGCAATCTTGCAAAGAGCGTGACCGTCGAATGACGGTTACGGTGCGCGCAAGCGCACTGCGAGGCTTGGTGGACGCTCACTTCGCGCAGCGAAGTTACGCGGCCACACAAGCCTCCCCCTCGCAATCTTGCAAAAAGCGTGACTGTCGAGTGAATGTCGCGCTAGGCGATAGCGCACGCTTGGCTCCGTAGTCGAATACCAAAACCGATATGAATGAATTTCAATTTACCGATTCTTCCGCTGTGGCATGGCGCCCATCCACGTTTGCAGCCGGCGTGGAAGTCAAAGACCTCGGCTCCGCCAACGGCAGATCCATGCAGCTCGTCAGGTTTGCGCCGGGCACGGCGTTTCCCCTCCACACCCATACCGGTCCGGAATTCATATACCTGCTGGAGGGCGTCGCTTTCCAGGAGGGTCAGCAACTCAGTCCGGGTTGGGGTGCGGTCGCTGCGACCGGCAGCATCGACACAAACTTCTCCAGTCCCTCGGGCTGTGTATTTCTCACCGTGTACTCGGACTGAGTCGCGTCAGCCCCTTGCTGACCGGATTTGGACAAATAGGCGTGTTGAATGAATTCCGCTGAAGTCTGCCCCGAGTTTTCCATCGAATCTTGACCCACACCCATTGTGAGCAGAAGGTGCCCACGATGTGGATAGCCTGCGTGGCAAGCCCGCTCGCCTCGGCGACCACTGGCGCCGCGTTGCGCGTGGACGGCGGCGTCGGTACTGAAAAGGTGTGGCCCTTTGGAGGGATTTACCGACGGACTTTATTCCTCCCCATCAGCACTGCGAGGCCTGGGAGAGCACTCATATCGCGAAGCGATCCAAACCGCGGATCAACGATCCGAATGCGTCTCGAAGACAAGCGATCTGAGCCACTGATTTGCCGGGTCCTTGTGGTACTTGGCGTGCCAAAAAAGATTGATGGCGATTTGCGGCAACTTGACGGGATGGTTGACGTATCTGAGATTGAATGGCGTCGCCATTTTTTCCGCCAGACGCTCGGGAACTGTGGCTACCATGTCGGTGGATTGAAGAATATGGCCAATCGCCACGAAATGGGGAACCGTGAGGCGTATGCGTCTTTTTTGTGAACCGCTGTCCAGAATTTCGTCGACTTTCCCGTGTCCGGTTCCCGCGGATGCAATCACGAGTTGATCGCTGGCAAAAAAATCCGCCGGAGAAATCTTTCGCTTGTCCAGTGGATGGTTTTTGCGAAACACGCAAACGTATTGTTGAGAAAACAGGCGCTGCTGGAAGAATCCGGCCTTCAATTGGGGTAACAGCCCGATCGCCAGGTCGACGTGCCCCGCCTCCATGGCATCTTTCAGGTTGACGGTGGTATTGCGCACCGTGCTGATGGAAACCCCGGGCGCCACTTTCTGGATCTTCTCCATCAAAAGAGGCAGGAAGTAGATTTCGCCGATGTCGGTCATCCCGACGGTAAAGCTGCGTTTGCTGCTGGCGGGGTCGAATGAATTCTTGGCGTTGATCGCGCCGTGGATCATGCCCAGCGCATAGCCTATCGATTCGGCCAATTGGTCCGCAAAGGGCGTGGGCTGCATGCCGCTCGACGTGCGCAGAAAAAGTTCATCCCCAAACAGCTTGCGCAGGCGCGCCAGGGCGTTGCTGACGGCGGGCTGTCCCAGGCCGAGGTTCTCCGCCACCTTGGAGACTTTTCTTTCGGTCAGCAGCTGGTTAAAGATCACCAGCAGGTTCAGGTCAATGTCCTTGAGTTCCATCTGTGGCTCCCCGTGGTACTGAATATTGATTTAAATGATATAGAACATTAACGCCATTGTATTGACTGATTTTGGTGGGTCTTTGATCATGGCCTCATTGCAGCTGATGCCCCTGATTGCCGCTGCCCACGAGACACACCAGATCAACCACGATGGAAATTTTTGTCCGCCCTCTCCAGCGTACGCTGAGCGTTAGCGCAGGGGTGAATTTGCTCGACGCCCTGCGCGCCAACGACGTGCCGGTGTCCTACAGCTGCATGGCCGGGCGTTGCGGTACCTGCCGCTGCAAGCTCGTCGAAGGGCAAGTGCTCGCCTCGGGCGGGGAAGCACAGCGGCCGGTGGCAGCTGGGGACCAGTACGTATTGGCCTGCCAGACCTTTCTGACGGAATCCTGCATTGTTGAGATCCCCGAGCCCGACGAGGTCGTCGTCCATACGGCAAAAATCGTCAAGGCCACTGTCGTTGCGGTGGAGGACCAGACCCACGACATCAAACGCCTGCGGCTGAAACCGGCCAAGCCCATCGAGTTTTCGCCGGGGCAGTACGCCCAGCTTCAGTTCACGCCCGAGCACATCCGGCCTTATTCCATGGCGGGCTTGTGTGCCGACGGCGAGCTGGAGTTCCACGTGCGCCTGGTCGCCGAGGGCCGCGTCACAGGCTACATCGCCAATACGCTGAAGGTTGGCGACGCGGTGCGCGTCAGCGGTCCGCTGGGTTCGGCCTACCTGCGCCGCAAGCATGAAGGGCCGATGCTTTGCGTGGCCGGCGGCACAGGCCTGGCGCCGATTCTGTCCATCATCCGCGGCGTCATTGCCGAAGGCATGCGCAACAGCATCCACCTGTATTTCGGCGTTCGCTCCGAACGCGACATCTATGGCCGCGAGTGGCTGGCAGAGCTTGAGCACCTGCATCCGCAACTGAAGGTGCACGTCGTGCTGGCGTCCGGCCAGGCGCCCGGCTGCCGTACCGGCCTGGTGACCGAAGCCATCGCCCAGGACTGGCAGGGCCTTGACGGCTTTCGCGCCTATCTCTGCGGTGCGCCCCCCATGGTGGAGGCCACCAGCCTGCTGGTGCGCCAGATGGGCGTGTTGCCCGAACAAATCTATGCCGACGCGTTTTATGCCAGCGGCACTTGAGCGACCAGACCGACCAGACCGACCAGACCGATCAACAGGAACCCCCATGAACAGCAGAAATACCGACCTTGATTCCCAGCTGAGCCGCAAAGCCTATTACGACCGCATAGGCGTCGACAACATGACGCCCTTATGGGAAGTGCTGGGCGCGCTGGTGCCGCACTCACCGAAGTCGCCGGCGGTCCCGCATCTGTGGAAATACGCCGACGTGCGCCAACGGGTCATGGAAGCGGGCACGCTGATCAGCGCGGCTGAGGCGGAACGCCGCGTGCTGATCCTGGAAAACCCCGGGCTGCGCGGCCAATCCTGCATCACACAGTCGCTGTATGCCGGCCTGCAGCTCATCATGCCGGGCGAAGTGGCGCCGGCGCACCGCCACACCCAGTCCGCGCTGCGGCTGGTGCTGGACGGTGAGGGCGCCTACACGGCGGTCGATGGCGAACGCACGACGATGCGCCGTGGTGACTTCATCATCACACCGGCCTGGACCTGGCACGACCACGGCAACCCCGGTGACCAGCCGGTGGTGTGGCTAGACGGACTGGACATTCCCATCGTGCGCTTCCTCGATGCGGGATTTGCCGAGAAAAGCGACAGCAACTACCAGGCCGTCGTCCGGCCGGAGGGCGACGCGCTGGCGCGCTACGGCGCCAACATGGTGCCGGTCGATTTTTACCAGCAGCCTGCCGAGCCGACCAAAGTGTTTGTCTATCCCTGGGAGCGCACGCTGGCATCGCTGAAATCCATCGCTGCGGGCGGCAAGCCTGACGCGCACTTCGGCCACAAGCAGCGTTACGTCAATCCGGCCACCGGCCGCTCGCCCATGCCGACGATAGCGGCATTCTCCCAGCTGCTTCCAGCAGGCTTTGAGACACGGCCCTACCGCTGCACCGATGGCACGGTGTACGTGTGCCTCAGCGGCCACGCCGAAGCGAGCATTGAAGGCAAGACCGTTCGCCTCGATGAAAACGACGTGATGGTGGTGCCGTCCTGGCACAGCCACCAATTCCGCGCCGGCCCGGATACCGTGCTCTTCAGCTATTCAGACCGCCCGGTGCAGCAGGCACTCGGCCTGTGGCGCGAAAACCGCGCCTGAAAGACTTTCAACTTTTCAACGGAACACCGTCACATGAACTACGCCATCGAACCCGCTGCCATTCCCACGCTCGCCGTCGCCGGTATCCGCGAACGCTTTCCCGTCAACCGGATCTTTTGCGTGGGCCGCAACTACGCCGCGCATGCGCGCGAGATGGGCAAGGACCCGGATCGCGATCCGCCGTTCTTTTTCATGAAACCGGCCAACGCGGCGGTCGATGCATCGTCACCGGTCAGCATTCCTTATCCGCCGAAGACGAACAACTTCCACCACGAAATCGAACTCGTCGTCGCTATCGGCAAGGGCGGCCGCGACATCGCCGTGGCCGACGCGCTGGACCATGTCTACGGCTACGGTGTGGGGCTGGACATGACACGCCGCGACCTGCAGCTCGAAGCGCGCGACAAGGGCCGGCCGTGGGAATTCGGCAAGTCTTTCTCGCTGTCGGCCCCTGTCGGCGCGCTGTCCCGCGTGGCCGACGGCGGCCATGTCGCGCAAGGCGCCATCAGCGTCACCGTCAACGGCGAGGCCCGCCAATCGTCAGATGTTGCCAAGCTGATCTGGTCGGTCCCGGAATGCATCGCCTACCTTTCCGAATATGAAACGCTGGAGCCCGGCGACATCATCATGACCGGGACGCCCGAAGGCGTGAATGCCGTGCTTGCGGGCGACGTGATGCAAGGCGACATCGCGGGCCTGGCGGGCATCACGGTCACGGTGGCCGCCTGAAGCACAGGCGCTGAATAACCGAAGAAAAAGGAGACAGCGATGACCGCATCGACCACCCCATCGACCACCCCATCGACCACCCCAACAACGACCGGATCCACCGGCACCTTTCCCGTCAAGATCCATTGGGAATCCGAAGGCACAAGCCGGATTCCCTTCATGGCGTACACCGACCCGGACCAGCACAAGAAAGAGCTCGAACGCTTTTTCTACAACAAACACTGGAACTACGTCGGCCTTGACGCCGAAATCCCCAACGCCGGCGACTTCAAGCGCACGGTGATCGGGGAACGCTCGGTGATCATGGTGCGCGACACCGACGGCGGCGTCAGTGTTGTCGAAAACGTTTGCGCCCACCGCGGCATGCAGTTCTGCCGCGAGCGCCATGGCAACAAAAAAGAGTTTGTGTGCCCTTATCACCAGTGGAGCTACACCTTGAAGGGCGACCTGCAGGGCGTGCCGTTCCGGCGCGGCGTGAAGCAGGACGGCAAGGTCAACGGGGGTATGCCGGCAGACTTCAAGACCACCGACCACGGCCTCAACAAGCTGAAGGTCGCCACGCGCGGCGGCGTGGTATTTGCCAGCTTCGACCACGGCGTCGAATCCCTGGAAGACTTCCTTGGACCGGTGATCCTCGGCTATTTCGACCGTCTCTTTGACGGCCGAAAGCTGAAGATCCTGGGCTACAACCGCCAGCGCATCCCGGGCAACTGGAAGCTGATGCAGGAGAACATCAAGGACCCCTACCACCCCGGCCTGCTGCACACCTGGTTTGTGACCTTCGGCCTCTGGCGCGCGGACAACAAGTCCGAACTCAAAATGGATGCGCGCCACCGCCATGCCGCGATGATCTCCACGCGCGGCCAGTCGGGCAAGGCGGACCAAGTCACCCAGGTCTCCAGCTTCAAGGAGAGCATGGAACTCAACGATCCGCGCTTTCTGGACATCGTGCCCGAGCCCTGGTGGGGCGGCCCGACCGCGGTGATGATGACGCTGTTCCCCAGCGTCATCCTGCAGCAGCAGGTCAACAGCGTGTCGACGCGCCACATCCAGCCCGACGGCCATGGTTCCTTCGATTTCGTCTGGACGCACTTTGGCTTTGAGGACGACACGCCAGAGATGACGCAGCGCCGGCTGCGCCAGGCCAACCTGTTCGGCCCGGCCGGCTTTGTGTCGGCCGACGACGGCGAGGTGATTGAGTTCTCGCAGCAGGGTTTCGAGCAGAAGCCCGGCCACCGCACCCTGGCCGAACTCGGCGGGCGCACGGCCGAGGACACCGACCACATGGTCACGGAAACATTGATACGCGGCATGTACCAATACTGGCGCGAAGTGATGGAGGCTGATGTATGACCACCGCCGCCGCCGTCAATTTCGAAGACTATCTGCAAATCGCGCAGCTGTATGCCGATTACGCCCAGGCGGTCGACTCGGGCAACTGGGATTTGTGGCCCGAGTTCTTCACCGAGGACTGCCTCTACAAGCTGATCCCGCGGGAAAACCATGAACGCGGTTTTCCGCTGGCAACCCTGCTTTTTGAAAGCAAGGGCATGCTGAAAGACCGTGTCTATGGCATCCGCGAGACCTTGTTCCATGACCCCTACTACCAGCGCCACGTCGTCGGTGCGCCGCTGATTCGCGCGGCCGGCGGCAATCGCTTTGAGTCGGAAGCTAACTACGCAGTCTTTCGCACCAAGTTGTCGCAAGAGTCGACAGTCTTCAATGTCGGCCGCTACATCGACGTGATCGTGCGCACGCCCGAAGGCCTGAAGTTCGCTTCGCGGCTGTGCGTATACGACAGCGAAATGATCCCCAATTCCATCATTTACCCCATCTAAATCATGAGCAACTCCAACTGGCTGGACGCCACCGAAGAAGCCGGCGTTCCTGAAGACGACGTGATCGGCCTGCAGGTCGGCGACCGCGACATCGCTCTCTACAAGGTCGAGGGCAGCATTTTCGCCACCGACAACATCTGCACCCACGGCCATGCCCGCCTGTGCGACGGCTTTCTTGACGGCTATGAAATTGAATGCCCGCTGCACCAGGGCAAGTTCGACGTGCGCAATGGTCGCGGCACCTGCGCGCCGATCACGCAAGACGTTCGAAGCTACCCCGTGCGCATCGAGGGCGGGCGTGTCTTCGTGCAAATTTCTGACTGAGCCAGCAGCCTGTCACCCCTTCACCCTTTCGTCATTCCATCACCTCATCGTCCCATCATCCGATTACCCGATTACCCGATAAACAGGAGACAACCCAGCATGAACACAGCACTCAAGACGCCTTTTCGCCGCAACGCGCTGATCGCCGCGGCCGGGCTTGCACTGGCCGGTGCCAGCCAGTTCACCGCCGCCGCCACCATCGGCTTTATGGCACCCTTGTCGGGCCCGCAGGCCATCGTCGGCCAGGACCAGGTCGACGGCTTCATGCTGGCGGTCGAGCAATTGGGCGGCAAACTCGGCGGCCAGGCCGCCACGGTGCTGAAGGAAGACGACCAGCTCAAGCCTGAGATCGGCAGCCAGATCGTGCGAAAGTTCATCGACAAGGACAAGGTCGATGCCATCGTGGGCCTGAGCTTTTCCAATGTGCTGATGGCCAGCTTGCCGCGCATCGTCGAGTCAGGCACCGTGGCCATCGCCACGAATGCCGGCCCGTCGCCGCTGGCCGGCGCGGGTTGCAAGGCCAATGTGTTTTCCGCCGCGTGGCAGAACGACAGCGCCGCCGAAGCCATGGGCAAGCTGGCCCAGGACAAGGGCCTGAAAAAAGTCTACCTGATGGCACCCAACTACCAGGCCGGCAAAGACATGCTGGCCGGCTTCAAACGCTACTTCAAGGGCCAGGTCGTGGACGAGGTTTACACGCAGGTGAACCAGCCTGACTATTCCGCCGAACTGGCGCAGCTGCAGGCTGCCGCACCCGACGCGGTGTTTGTGTTCTACCCGGGCGGCATGGGCGTCAACTTCATCAAGCAGATGAGCCAGGCCGGCCTGATGGCCAAAGTGCCGCTGTATTCCGTCTTCACGGTCGATGGCACAACCTTGCCGGGCCTGCGCGACGCGGCCGTTGGCAGCGTCAGCGGTGCGATGTGGGACGCGGCGCTTGACACGCCGGAGAACAAAAAGTTCGTTGCCGACTTCGAACGCAAATACAAACGCACGCCCAGCGCGTACGCGGCGACGGCCTACGACGCGGCCAACATCCTGAATATCGCCCTGGGCAAGGCCAAGGCCGGCGATGCCAAGGCACTGGCCGCGGCGGTCAAGGCCGCCGGCAGCGAGTTCAAGTCGGTGCGCGGCACATTCGCGTTCAACAACAACAACCTGCCGGTGCAGAACTACTACGCGTTCGAAGCCGTCAAGAGCGGCGGCAACGTCGTCGGAAAGCTCATCGCCACACCCTTGCCCAAGCAGAGCGATGCCTACCACGCGCAGTGCGCGCTGAAGTGACATGAACGGCACGATTGTTTTCGCGCAGCTGCTCAACGGCCTGCAGTACGGTGTCCTGCTGTTTTTGCTGGCGGCAGGCCTGACGCTGGTCTTCGGCATCATGAGCTTCGTCAACCTGGCGCACGGCTCGCTGTACATGATGGGCGCGTACTTCGCGGCCACGGCCTTCCAGTACACCGGCTCCTTCGGGCTGGCCCTGCTGGCGGCGATGCTGGGCTCGCTGCTGTTGGGCCTGACGCTGGAGTTCATCGCGGTCGCGCGCCTCTACCGGCGCGACCATCTTGACCACGTGCTGGCCACCTTCGGCCTGGTCTTGTTCTTCAATGAACTGGTGCGCATCATCTGGGGCCCGCAGCCGGTATTTTTGCAAGTGCCTGAATTTCTGAGCGGCGCCATTCCTATCGCCGGCTTCAGCTACCCGGCCTACCGCTTCGCGACCATCGTCGTCGGGCTGGTGGTTGCGGTGGGGTCCTGGCTGCTGATCAACAAGACCCGCGTGGGCATGCTGATCCGGGCCGGCGCGGTGAACCCCGGGATGGTCGCCGCGCTCGGCGTCAATATCCGCCTGCTCAATGCCATGCTGTTCGCGGTCGGCGCCATGCTCGCGGGCCTTGCCGGCGCGATGGCCGGGCCCATCCTGTCGGTGCAGTCCGGCATGGGCGAGTCGGTGCTCATCACGACACTGGTCGTCATCGTGATTGGCGGCATCGGCTCGGTCACAGGCGCTTTTTATGCCGCGCTGATTGTCGGCATCGTCGACACCCTGGGCCGCGCATTTTTGCCCTTCATGCTGCGGCAGGTCACCGAGCGCTCGCTCGCCGACGCGGCCGGCCCGGCGCTGGCCTCCATGCTGGTCTACCTGCTGATGGCGGTGGTTCTGGCCTGGCGCCCGCAAGGCCTCTTTCCAGCCAACAGGTGAAAACCATGAGCCCACTTCTTTCACGCCCCAGCGCCTGGGTTCCCCTGCTGGTCCTGCTGTTGCTGGCGACCGTGCCCTTCGTCGCGCAGGCTACCGGCCAGCCGTTTTATGTCGCGTTCTTCGCGCGCATCATCATCTACGCCATTGCCGCCTGCGCGCTGAACATGGCGCTGGGTTACGGCGGGCTGGTCAGCTTCGGCCATTCGCTGTTTCTCGGGCTCGGAGGGTATGCCGTCGGCCTGGCCTCTTTTCATGGCGTCGGCAATGGCTGGATGCACCTCGCGTTGTGCCTGGGCGTGTGCGGCCTGGTCGCGCTGGTCACAGGTGCCATCAGCTTGCGCACCAGCGGCATCGCCTTCATCATGATCACGCTGGCCTTTGCGCAGATGGGCTACTTCCTGTTCGTGAGCTTGAAGAACTACGGCGGCGATGACGGAATGTCCATCGCCCAGTCCAGCCGTTTCGGCCCGCTTGACCTGTCATCCGCGACCAACGTCTACACCCTGGCCTTCGTAGTTCTGGTCCTGTCGATCTGGTGGCTGGCCCGGCTGCGCGTTGCGCCCTTCGGCATGGTGATCCGTGGGGCCAAACAGAATGCACGCCGCGTCAATGCCGCCGGCATCCCGGTGCTGCGCTACCAGTTGCTGGCCTATGTGATGTCGGGCATGTTGTGCGGTGTGGCCGGCCTGCTGCTGGCCAACCTCAATGCCTTCGCCTCGCCCAGCACGCTGGCCTGGTCGGTCTCGGGCGAGCTCATCGTCATCGTGGTGATCGGCGGTCTGGGCACGGTGTTCGGCCCCCTGATGGGTGCGCTGGTTTTCCTCGGCCTGGAAGAAGTCCTGAAGGGATTGACCGAACACTGGATGGTCGTCTTCGGTCCCTTCATCGTCATTGTCACGCTCCTGGGAAACCGCGGGATCATCGGGCTGCTGCAGCGCTTTGATTCCCGGGGAAAGCCGGCCCCAAAAGCCGCTTCATCGGCCGTTGCGGCGACGGATGCCGCGCAAGGAGCCCTGTAATGGCCAGCGTACTTCGCACTGAATCACTCACCAAACGCTACGGCGCGCTGCTGGTCACCGACTCGGTGTCGCTCGACATCGGCGAGGGAGAACTGCACGCCATCATCGGTCCCAACGGCGCCGGCAAGACCACGCTGATCAACCAGCTGTCGGGCGAGCTGGCGCCGAACAGCGGCCGCGTCTGGTTCGACGGCGCGGATGTGTCCGCCTTGCCTATCCATGAACGCGCCAGGCGTGGTTTGTTGCGCTCCTACCAGATCACCTCGATCTTTGAGGACTTCAGCGTGCTGGAGAACGCCACGTTCGCGGCGCTCGGTTCACGCCAGCATGCCTTCAAGTTCTGGACGCCGATGCTGGCGGACAAGAAAGCACGCAAATTCGCCGAAGAAACGCTGGCAGCCACCGGCCTCTCGCATCGCCTCCATGTTGCGGCGGCCGACCTGGGGTATGGCGAGCGCAGGCAGCTGGAGCTGGCCATGAGCCTGGCCGCCGGGCCGAAGTTCCTGCTACTGGACGAACCCATGGCCGGCATGAGTGTTCAGGAATCCGCCGCCGTCATCTCGCTGCTGAAAAGCCTGAAACGGCTCTACACCATCCTGCTGGTCGAGCACGACATGGATGCAGTGTTTGCGCTGGCTGACCGCATCAGCGTGCTGGTCTACGGCAAGATTTTGTTTACCGGCACACCTGAGGAAATCCGTAATCACCCGGAAGTGCGGGCGGTCTACCTCGGTGAAGAAGCTCAAGCATAGAGCGGATAAGGAAAAAATCATGACGCCATTTTTATCCGTCCAAGGCTTGCAGGCTTCCTACGGCCATGCGCAGGCGCTGTTTGACATCTCGTTCGACGTCGGCCCGGGTGAGGTGGTCACCCTGCTGGGGCGCAACGGCATGGGCCGCTCCACCACCGTCAAATGTTTGTTCGGCATGCTGCCCGTAGCCTCCGGTAGCGTGTCGGTGGCCGGTGCCCGTGTAGACCATTTGCCTTCGCACCGCATCGCGCGCCAGGGCCTGGCGCTGGTGCCCGAAGGCCGGCAGGTGTTTCCCAATCTGACGGTCGAGGAAAACCTGGTGGCGACCGCTCGCGACGACAAAAAAAGCCATGGAAAAACCTGGGATCTGCGCCGTGTCTATGCCTTTTTCCCACGCTTGAAAGAGCGTCGCGCTAATTTGGGATCACAGCTGTCGGGGGGCGAGCAGCAGATGCTGGCCATCGGCCGCGCGCTGATGACCAACCCGCGGCTGCTGGTGCTCGACGAAGCCACAGAGGGCCTGGCCCCCGTGATTCGAAACGAAATCTGGCGTGCCCTTGCCGACTTGAAGAAGGAGGGCTTGTCGCAGATCGTCATCGATAAAAACGTGAAAGCGCTGATGGGCCTGGCCGACCGGCACTTTGTGATCGAAAAAGGCCGCGTGGTCTGGCAAGGCAACTCAGATGAATTGCGCGGGCAGCCTGAGATCGTTCATCAATACCTGGGAGTCTGAATCATCTTCACAGCAAGTTCGGCGACCGAACTTATTGCTTGAGGCTTGCGTTCGGCCAGCGTAGTACGACATCTCGGGGTTTAACCCATTTGAACTACTTTGCTTTGATGGTGTACTGGCTAAAGTAATAAAGGAGACAACATGGCTCTCAATCGCACCCACCTCAAGGCCACAATGGCCGCGCTTGTGATCCTGGCCTTGCCGATGTCCAGCCACGCCATCGAGCTTGTCTTCGGACAGGTCGCTTCGCAGACCAATCCGACATCGGCTGCGAACGCCAAAGGCATGGCGGCGGGTATCCAGGCCTATTTCGACAAAGTCAATGCGGGCAGCACCCTGCAGGGCAACAAGCTCAAACTGGTCACACTCGACGACGGCCTGCAAGCCCCGAAGATGGTTGAGCTGACCCAGCAACTCATCGGCGATCCGGCGGTGGTAGGGCTGTTGGGCTTTCTCAACAGCGCTGGTCTTGCCGAAATCGCCAAGCAGGACTTGCCGGGCAAGAGCGGCATCGCGCTGATTGCGCCGCTGCAGGGCGACAAAAATGTGGTTTCCGCCAGCAATGTGTTCCCCCTGCGCAGCGGCTATGCGGACGAAGTGGGCAGCCTGCTCAAGGAAGCCAAGACCTGGGGCAAGGACTCGCTGGCCATCGTCAATATGAGCGTCGCCTTCGGCCCACCCCTGGCGCAGTTGACGACCCAGCTCAGCGGGCCGCAGGGCGTCAAAATCGTGACGCAGCAGGTGCTTGACGCCGCACCCGACAAGCTGGATGCGAGTGTTCGCGCAGCCGCAGCCGCCATCACGGAGATCCGCCCCAAGGGCATTATTTTGCTGGCTGCGGGCAAGCCCGCATTTGAATTCGTCAAGGCTGTCCGCGACGTCCCCGGGGGGGCGGTGCAGATCTACGGCCTGTCGGTGCTGCTGCACGACGGCTTGGTCAATGCCGTCGGCAAGGACAAAGCACGCGGCATCGTGTTGAGTCAGGCGGTGCCTTTCCCCTTCGTTCCTTCCAAGCCGGTCATCACCGAATATCAAGCTGACATGAAGAAGTACGCACCGGGCGAGGCCCTGTCTTTCTCAAGCCTCGAAGGGTATATGGGCGCCAAGATCGCTGTGGAAGCTGTACGGCGTGCGGGCAAGACACCGACCCGCGCCGGCGTGCTGCAAGCCTTGTCCAACCTGGGCGAATACAACCTTGGAGGTGTCTTTGTCAACTACACAGCCAACCAGCGGACCGGTTGGGGCGGTGTAGATCTCTCCATCGTGAATTCCAACGGTAACCTTCAAAAATAGCTTCAAAAATTGCGACCGCCGACTCGACGGAACCGAAATGGTGTACGTCGCCCGCTTTGTGAGCGCCAAATTCGTGCCCATCCACATGCCCTGATGGCGGTCACGGTGCGCGCGAGCGCATATCAGCCTGCAAGCGCAATACAAGCCACCTGAGCCAGCCACGCGATACCCAGCGGCAGGACCTCGTCGTTGAAGTCGTAGCTGGGATGGTGCAATGACGGGCTGTCTTCGCGCCGGGAGGTGGCGGCCTGGCCCAGCCAGAGGTAGGCGCCGGGCCTGGCCTGGAGCATGAAGGCAAAGTCCTCGGAGGTGAAGGCCGCCGAGGGCGCCATCGAGGCCTTCAGCCCCGCCGCCTCGGCGGCGCGCAGGGCCAGAGCCGCTTCCTGCGGCGTGTTCACGGTGGCGGGGTAGTAGCGCACATACTCCACTTCGATCGCGGTGCCTGTCGCCTGGGCCACGCCTTGCGCGATCTGCCGGATGGCGGCTTCGATGGTGTCCTGCACGTCCGCATCGAAACTGCGCACCGTGCCCGTGAGTTCGACCGCCGAGGGCAGCACGTTGTGGGACTGGCCGCCGCTGATGCGTGTGACCGAGAGCACCGCGTTTTCGGTCGGTGGAATCCGGCGTGAGGTGATGGTGTGCAGTTGCGAGACCAGCTCGCTGGCGGCGAGCACCGCATCGGGCGTGCGGTGCGGCTGGGCCGCATGGCCGCCGCGGCCGCGGACCACGATGTCGAAGCGGTCCGCCGCCGCCATGATGGCGCCCGGCCGCGTCTGGGCGGTGCCGGCGGGCAGCTCCGGCCAGTTATGCAGGGCGTAGACCGCGTCGCAGGGGAAGCGCTTGAAGAGCCCTTCCTGGACCATCACGCGTGCGCCGCCCCGGCCTTCCTCGGCCGGCTGGAAGATGAAGTTGACGGTTCCGTTGAAACGGCGCGTGCGCGCCAGGTGGCGTGCCGCGCCCAGCAGCATGGCGGTATGCCCGTCGTGCCCGCAGCCGTGATGGATGCCGGGGAAACGGCTGAGGTGCGGCCTCTCGCCTTGCTCAAGAATCGGCAGTGCGTCCATGTCGGCGCGCAAGCCCACGCTGCGCCCTGCGGTGCCGGCGCGCAGCACGCCGACAACACCGGTGCCGCCTATGCCTTCATGCACCTCCAGCCCCAGCTCGCGCAGGGCCGAGGCGACGATGCCGGCAGTGCGGTGCTCCTTGAAGGCCAGTTCCGGGTGCGCGTGCAGGTCGCGCCGCAGCGCGACCAGCTCGGGCAGCAGGTCCGCAATCTCCCTGGTCATTGGAAGGCCTGGCGTGCCGCCCGCGGCTGGCTGGCGGCTGTGAGGTACTGCCCGGGCGTCATGCCGAACACGGTCTTGAAGTGCCGCGAGAGATGGCTTTGGTCGTAGAAGCCCGCCTCGCTGGCCGCGCTGGCGACCGGCATGCCCTGCCGCATCAGGGCTTGCGCCCGCGCCAGGCGCAGCCGGCAGATGTAGCGATGCGGGGACACCCCCACCTGCTGTCGGAACACGGTGGCGAAGCGCCATATGCTGAGCCCGGCGAGATCGGCCAGCTCCGTCAGCGACAGCGCCTGGTTGAGGTTCTCGTGGATGTGCCGCTGCACACGCTGGATCGCTGCGGCCGAGCGGGCAGGCGCCGGGATGCGGGGAGGAGGGTTCATGCTACCAAGCGTAGGCCGGCCCCACCGGAGATGGCACCGGAAACAGGCGCCGGTGCAGCAGCAAATGTCGAATCAGGTCGGGCTGCAGCAAAAGCTGCGGCCCCCCGGCCTGCTCGGCGCGCTCAGGCGTGGGGCTGCATCAGCTGCTCGATGGGGTAGTAGTTCTTGACGAAGGGCGTCTTGATCACGATGTAGCTGAAGTACTTTTCGATGCCGATGTTGGCCTCCAGCAGGCCTTCGACGATCTCCTGGTAGTGGTTCACGCCGCGCGTGACGAACTTCAGCAGGTAGTCGTAGCCGCCGCTGACCAGGTGGCATTCCACAATCTCGTCGATGGGGCGTATGCTCATTTCGAACTTGACGAAGTCCTCGCGCTTGTGGTCCTGCAGCGTGACTTCGGTGAACACCAGCAGCGTGTCGCCCAGCTTCTCGAGCCGGATCTGCGCGCCGTAGCCGGCGATGTAGCCGGCCTGCTCCAGCCGCTTCACGCGCACGAGGCAGGGGCTGGGCGACAGGCCGACGGCATCGGCGATTTCAACGTTCGAGGCGCGCCCGTTTTTTTGCAGGTGGCACAGGATTCGAAGGTCGAGGCGGTCGAGTTTTGGGTTGCCGGTGGAGGTATTCATTGATAACCCCATTTAAGCAAGTTCCACGCCCAAGTCAATCAGGTCAAGCCAGGGCGCGCCGCACGTCGGGCTGCTCAAGCACGGTGTCCAGCGTGCGGTTCAGCCGCTCGAACATCTGCTCGAATTCCGAGGGTGTGAAGCACAAGGCCGGCGCGAAACCCAGGATGCTGTCGCCGAAAGCGCGGAAGATAAGGCCGTTCTCGTAAGCCGCTTTGGCGATGCGGTCGGGCAGTTGCAGCGCGGGGTCGAAGCTGGCCTTGGTGTATTTGTCGCTCACCAGTTCGAGTGCGCCCAGCAGGCCGCGCGAGCGCGCGTCGCCCACCAGCGGATGGCGCAGCATGGACCGCAAGCCGGCTTCGAAGTGGGGCGCGACGCGCTGGCCGTTGGCGAGGATGCCGCCTTCTTCGTAAAGCCGTATGACTTCCAGTGCCACCGCGGCGCTGACCGGGTGCGCGGAATAGGTGGCGCCGTGGCCCACCAGGGCGCCGGCCGGCGTGCCGTCGGCAATGCCCGCGTACACGCGCTCTGACATGAGCAGCGCGCCCATAGGCGCATAGCCGGACGTCAGTCCCTTGGCAACCGTCATCAGGTCCGGCGACACGCCCTCGGCTTCGCAGGCGAACATCGGGCCGGTGCGGCCGAAACCGGTGATCACCTCGTCAGCCACGAACAGGATGTCCAGCTCGCGGCAGGCCTGGTGCATGGCCTTGAGCCAGCCCTCGGGCGGCACGATCACGCCGCCCGAGCCCTGGATAGGTTCGCAGAAGAAGGCCGCGACGTTTTCAGCGCCCAGCGTGTTCACCTTCTCGCGCAGGGCGGCCACCGAAGCCGCGATCAGCGCCTGCGGATCGCTGCCCACCGGGCTGCGATAGGGGTAAGGCGAGGGGATGTAATGCTGGTCGGGGCGCGGCAGGTCGAAGCCGCGGTGGAAGGCGGGCAGGGCCGTCAGGCCCGCGCCGGTGGAGGATGAGCCGTGATAGCCGCGTTCCAGCGCGATGAAGTGCTTCTTGCGCGGCCGGCCCGTCGCGTTGTAGTACTGCACGATGAGGCGGACTGCCGCATCGACGGCCTCGGAGCCGCCCAGGGTGAGGTACACATGCTCCAGCCCGGGCGGCGCGATTTCCACCAGTTTGGCGGCCAGGCGTATGGCCGGCTCGCTGGCGTAGCTGAAATAACCCGTCGCGTAGGGCAGCTCGCGCATCTGGCGCGCGGCGGCTTCCACGACGCTTTCGTGGCCGTAGCCGATGTTGACGCACCACAGGCCCGCGAAGGCGTCGAGCAGTTCGCGGCCGTCGGCGTCGCGCAGCCAGGCGCCCTTGCCGGAGCGCAGCACCGTGGCGCCGCGTTGCTCATGGCCGCGCCAGTTGGCCACGGGGTGGATCAGGTGCGCCCGGTCGAGCGCCACCAGCGAAGAATCGAGGGAAAGGGTTTTGGTGGACATCATGGGCACAAGCTTAGGCGCGAGTGCGCAGCGGGTGCTGCGGCTTGCCCCCCGGCGCACGCACGACCATGCTGTTGTTCGTGCGCGGACGGTAGAAGATTCTGCGGCGCCCCGGGAGGGGCTCCAGGCTCGAGGCTCGGCTTTTAGTGCACCTCTTTCAAGGTCTTTGTTTTACTCCCTCTCCCCCTGGGAGAGGGCGGGGGTGAGGGCGCCGGGCGATTGATCCGGATGCTGCGCCCAAACCTGTCGCCGCGGCCCTCACCCCAACCCTCTCCCAAAGGGAGAGGAGGAGAGACCTTAGTAACCGCGCGAGCGGTCCACCACACCTTCGAGCGGCAGGCCGGCCTCGTAGCGCCGCAGGTTGTCCAGCAGCGCTTCGCCTGCGGTTTCGGCCTGGGTCGCGCTGGCGATATGGGGCGTGAGCCAGATACGCGGATGCTTCCAGAACGGGTGGCCCTGCGCCGGAGGCTCCGGTTCGCAGACATCCAGGACCGCGGCCGAAAGCCGCCCGTTTTCCAGCGCGGCCAGCAAATCCGCTTCCACCAGGTGGCCGCCGCGCGCGGCGTTGACGAGGCAGGCGCCTTCGGGCAGCGCGTCGAACACGCGCCGGCCCAGGATGCCGCGCGTTTCAGGCGTGAGCGGCAGCATGCACACCAGGATGTCGGTGCGGGCCAGGAACTCATCGAGTTCCGCCTCGCCGCTGTAGCAGCGCACGCCCGGCTCGTTGCGGCGCGAACGGTTCCAGCCCGCGCAGTCAAAGCCCAGCAGCCGCAATTGTGCAAGGGCGGCGCGCCCCAGCATGCCCATGCCCATCACGCCCACGCGCCGCGTGGAGGCCGGCCGCACGGGGTGATCCTTCCACTGGCTGCGCCGCTGCTGGTCGAGGTAGAGCGGCATATCGCGATGCAGCGACAGCACGGACCAGCTGACGTACTCGCACATGCAGGCCGTCAGGCCCGGCTCCACCATGCGCACGACGGTCAGCTCCGGCGGCAAGGCCGAAAAGTCAAACTGGTCCACGCCCGCCCCGACCGAGAACAGGATCTCCAGGCTGGGAAGCGTTTCAGCCAGGCGCGGCGGAGGCTCCCAGGCCGCGAGAAAGCGCACCTGATCCGGGTTTGGCACCTCGGGCCAGGTCCAGAAGGGCAGTTGCGGCATCCCGCGCGCGAACTGCTCTGCCCACACCGCCCCGCGCTGCGCGGGGCCCTTATATAAAAAAGCCATCTTTAGATTTCCATGCAATTCGGCAGAACCCGCGATCTGTGAATGTGGGCAGCCAAAACCAGTGCCCGCGCGGAACCGGCTTTGCCGGGCCGCAGAGTGGCCTTGCAGGCCGCGTGGCTGCCAGAGGCAACCACCGCTCGCCCCGTCCAGACCGACGCAGGTCGGTCTGGAGCCGCGGGTCTCGCCCCCCTGAGGGGGGAGCAGGCTACACGAAGTGAGCCTGAACGGGGGTGGGCCATTTCTAGCCCATAGCCTGACTGACAAGCGCCCAGCCGCCTACGGCCGGCCCACGCTCCAGCGGCCCGCCGCGCACCATGGTCGTCACCGTGTCCACGCGGGGCAGGCCCTGTGCCTCCAGCCATTCAGGCAGCCCGCTGGCAGCGTCGACGTCGATGCGCAGGAACTTGCCTGCATAGTGGCTGCACCAGTGGCCTATGAGTGCCTGCGCCCCCGCGAGATCGGGTGCCACCACGGGGCCGATGGCGTGGCCGCGCCCGAAGCGCCGCACGACGGAAAAGCCGACGGCTTCGCCCCCGCTTGCCAGCACCACCGCTTCGCCGTCGGCCAGCAGTTTGCGCAGCATCGCTTCACGCGGCATGCCGGCGCTTCGCGCATCGAGCGCGGCCAGTGTCTTCGCGTCGTTGCGGCCCAGCGGGCGCAGCCGCATGCCTTGCGGCAGGGCCACCAGCTGGGCCGGGGTCGCCAGGCCCTGGTGCTGCCGGACCTCGCCCGTGATCGCAAAGCCCATGCGTTCGTACAGGCCGCGGCCTTCGGGCGTGGCGTGCAGCAACACGGTGCGCCCGTCCAGCCCGGCCATCACCGCGTGCATGAGGTGCTGGCCCACGCGCTGCCCCTGCATGCGCGGCGCCACCACCACCAGGCCCACCGTCGCGTGCTGTTTGCCCCACTGCCAGTGCACAGCCGTGCCCACCAGTTCACCGTCGCGCACCGCGGCCACGCCCTGGCCGTGCGCTACGGCGAACTGCCAGTCTTCCAGCCGGTGCGGCCACTGGAACTCGCGCGACAGCGCTTGCGCGGCTTCGAGGTCATCCACCTTCAGGCGCCGTAACGACACCCCGTCGGGCAGGGCGCGGCCCACCGCCGCAAGTGCGGCCTGTGGATCAAATATGTGGTCGGACATAGGGCTTTCCTTCAAAACTTCCGCTCGTCAATACATCGATACATCGATCGCGGTTTGGGGGTGATGATGCTTGGCGGGGTGATTTGAGGCTTGTACGATCTTGGCGCCCGCCGCCGCCGCCCGCAGAACGGCACAAAGCGCCTCGTGCCCGCCGCAGTCCGGATGAATACTTTGCGCGTACCGCGCAGAACCGCAACAACTGCGGCGAAGGCTGCCTACGATTGCTTTCTGTATTGAAGCGATTGAATCGATTGAACCACCACTTTCATCACGTCACCACGTCACCACGTCACCACGTCACCACGTCACCACGTCACCACACCACCAACGAGGCAAACCATGATCTTCCGGCCCAAATACATCACTTTCGACTGCTACGGCACGCTCACCAACTTCCGCATGGCCGAAGTGGCCTACCAAATCTATGCCGGCCAGCTGCCCCCCGAGCGGCTCAACCAGTTCGTGAAAGACTTCGCCGCCTATCGCCTGGACGAGGTCATGGGCGACTGGAAGCCTTACGACCAGGTGCTCAAATCTGCGATCTCCCGCAGCTGCAAGCGCTACGGCGTGGTTTACCGCGACGAAGACGGCCAGAAGTTCTACGACGCCGTGCCCACTTGGGGCCCGCACGCCGATGTGCCGGAAGCCCTCACGCGCATCGCCAAAGAAATCCCGCTGGTGATCATCTCCAACGCCATGAACGAGCAGATCCATTCCAACGTGCGCAAGCTCGAGGCGCCCTTTCACAAGGTCTACACCGCGCAGGACGCCGGCGCCTACAAGCCTCGCCTGCAGGCCTTTGAGTACCTGCTGGACCAGCTCGGCTGCGCGCCCGAAGACATCCTTCATTGCTCTTCCAGCCCGCGCTACGACCTCATGCCCGCCCACGACCTGGGCATCAAGAACAAGGTGTTCGTCAACCGCAACCACGAACCCCGGGCCAACGAGGCCTACAGCTTCGCCGAGATCCGCGACATCAGCGGCCTGCCGGCGCTGGTTGGTTTGTGATGGTGAAAGGACCCGAACCCATGAGCAACCTGACCTTCTTCAAACTCGGCGATCTCGGCCCCGGCCGCGAAAGCCTCCCCGTGCCCGAGCGCTTGCTCGAGGGCGATCCGCGCTTCACGAACTGGGACGTGGATCAGACCGCCGACGGCAAGCTGCGCACCGGCGTGTGGCAGACCACGCCCGGCACGCTGCGCTCCATCAAGGGCGGCGTCTGGGAGTTCTGCTACATCCTGTCGGGCGTCTCGGAGCTGGTCGAGGACGGCGGCAAGACCTACCGCGTGCAGGCCGGTGACGCCTTCGTGATGAAGCCCGATTGGGTGGGCGTGTGGCGCTGCATCGAGACCACGCGCAAAATCTGGACCATTTACGGCAGCGCATGAAGCTCGAATCCTTCTGGACCGATACCACCGCGCCCTTCGAAGGCCGCAGTGACGAGCTGCCCGTCAAGGCCGACGTGGTGGTTGTGGGCGGCGGTTTCACCGGCCTGTCGGCGGCCCGCAGGCTGGCCATGCGCGGCGCCCGCGTGGTGGTGCTGGAGGCATCGGTGGTGGCCGCCGAGGCCTCGGGCCGCAACGGCGGCCATGTGAACAACGGCCTGGCCGTGGACTATGCCACCGTCGCCGCACGCGTGGGCGTTGAACGCGCCGCCGCCTGGTACCGTGCCTACGACGACGCGGTGGACACCGTGGAGCGCATCGTGCGCGAAGAGGAGATTGCCTGCGATTTCCATCGCCGCGGCAAGCTCAAGATCGCCGGTCGGCCTGCCCATTACGAGGCGCTGGCGCGCGGCTTCGAGCGCCTGCGCCGCGAAGCGGATTCCGAGGTCGAACTGGTGCCGCCGCAACGCATCCACGAAGAGGTCGCTTGCGACCGGTTCGCCGGCGGCCTGCTGTTCAAGAAAAGCGCGCAGATGCACATGGGCCAGTTCGGCCGGGGCCTGGCGGAAGCAGCAGCCCGGCGCGGCGCGCTGATCTATGACCACGCGCCGGTGCAAAAGCTGCAGCGCCTGCACGGCCATGCCTACCGCGTGCACACGCCGCGCGGCACCGTGGACGCCGACCAGGTGCTGGTGGCCACCGGCGCCACGCGCCATGGCGCGTTCTCCAGCTTCTCTTACTGGCGGCGCCGCATTGTGCCCATCGGCAGCTTCATCATCGTGACCGAGCAGCTCGATGCCGCCATGGTGAAAGCGCTGTTACCGCAGCGCCGCACCTACACCACCACCGACACGCTGCACAATTACTTTCGCCTCACGCCCGACAACCGCCTGGTGTTCGGCGGGCGCGCGCGCTTTGCGCTGTCCAGCCCGCGCTCCGACGCCAAGAGCGGCCAGGTGCTGCGCGAGCAGATGGTGGCGATGTTTCCGCAACTGCGCGACGTGCGCATCGCCTACTGCTGGGGCGGCATTGTCGACATGACGCAGGACCGCCTGCCCCACGCCGGCGAAACCGAGGGCCTGTATTACTCCATGGGCTACAGCGGCCACGGCACGCAGATGTCGGTGCACATGGGCGAGTGCATGGCCCGCGTGATGGCCGGCGACCTGGCGGCCAACCCCTGGCGCGACAACCCCTGGCCCGCCATCCCGGGCCATTTCGGCACACCCTGGTTCCTGCCCGCCGTGGGGCTGTACTACACGATCAAAAACAAATTCGCCTAGATTTTTCCACGCGAGGAGACATAGACAATGACAGAACAACAGCTGACAGGCAGCAGCCTGATCGGGCCGGAAGAGAGCCGCCGCATCATGGGCCAACTGCAGGGCGGCGCCAGCCGGCGCGACGTGCTGGCCATGCTGATGGCCGGCGGCATGCAGGCCACATTGGCGGGCGGCCTGGCCTGCGCGGCTGTGGCGGCGCAGGCCGCGGCACCGCGCAAGGGCGGGCGCATCAAGGTGGCCGGCGCGGCTGCCTCACTCAACGACACGCTGGACCCGGCCAAGTTCTCCAACCATAGCGACTACATCCGTGGTTGCATGTTCTACAACGGGCTTACCTCACTGGATGGCAGCCTCACACCCCGACCGGCGCTGGCTGAGGAATTCATCACCACGGACGCCACAACCTGGGTGTTCAAGCTGCGCCGGGGGGTGACCTTTCATGACGGCAAACCCTTCACGCCGGCCGACGTGGTGTTCTCCATCATGCGCCACAAGAACCCGGCGACCGGCTCCAAGGTCAAGGCGCTGGCCGAGCAGATCGAAGAGGTCAAAGCCACCGGCCCGCATGAAGTGACCATACGCCTGGCGGCGCCCAATGCCGACCTGCCCGTGATCCTCGGCACCTGGAGTTTCCTCATCCTGCGCGACGGCGTCAGCGATGTGAACGCGCACATGTCGGGTGTAGGCACCGGTCCTTACAAGCTCAAGGACTTCAAGCCAGGCGTGCGCTCTGTGGCCGTGCGCAACGACCGTTACTGGAAGCCCGACCGCCCTTATCTGGACGAGATCGAGTACGTAGGTATAGGTGACGAGGCAGCGCGCGTCAACGCATTGCTGGCCGGTGAGATCGACCTGACCATGGCGATCAAACCGCACTCGGTGGACCGCATCAAGAGCAGTAAAAAGCACGCCATCTTCGAGACCAAGGCGGGCCTGTACACCGACCTCATCATGCGCCGTGACAGCGGGCCCGGCGCCAACCCGGACTTCGTGCTGGCGATGAAGCACTTGTTCAACCGCGAGCAGATGCTCACGTCCATCCTGCTGGGTTTTGGCGAGGTGGCAAACGACCAGCCCATACACCCCAGCGACCGTTTCTATTTCAAGGGGCTCAAGCAGCGGGCCTACGACCCCGAAAAAGCCAAGTGGCATGTGCAGAAGGCCAATCTCGGCAGCGCGGCCATCCCGGTGGTGGTGTCGCCCGCAGCCTCCAATTCGGCGGAGATGGCGCTGGTGATGCAGCAGGCGGCGGGCCAGATCGGGCTTAACCTGGAAGTGCGCCCTATGCCGGCCGACGGCTACTGGTCGCAGCACTGGATGAAGCACCCCGTGGGCTTTGGCAACATCAACGCGCGGCCGTCGGCCGATTTGATGTTCACGCAATTCTTCAAATCTGATGCGCCGACCAACGAGTCTGCCTGGAAAAACCCCAAATTTGACCAGCTGCTGCTGGCCGCGCGCGCGCAACCCGACCAGGCCAAGCGCGCTAACATGTATGCCGACATGCAGGTCATGATCCATGAAGACAGCGGCATCGGCATTCCCCTCTTCATGTCCAGCATTGACGGGCACAACAAAAAGCTCAAGGGCCTGTCGCCGATCCCACTGGGCGGTTTGATGGGCTACAACTTTGCCGAGAACGTCTGGCTCGACGCTTGACGAACAGGTGGAGGTCTGACGGTCGCGCTCACAACTTTGCCATCTGATGCCTGAGTCCTCGCGACCCCGGCTGCGGGGACCAGGCGGCGAGCTGGCCCGGCTGATGCTGGCGCAGCTCTTCCTCAACGCCTGTTTCACAGGCACCCGCATGGCCGCGCCGCTGCAGGCGCTGCGCCTGGGCCATGGCGAGGCGGCCGTGGGCTTGCTGATCGCCCTCTTCGCATTGGCCCAGGTCTTTCTTGCGCTGCCCGCGGGCCGCTACTGCGAGCGCCATGGGCTGAAGCGGCCGATCGCGGCCTCGGTGGTGGTGGCCGTGGCGGGCGGTGGGCTGGCGGCGGCGTGGCCGGTGTTCCCCGTGCTGTGCGTGGGTGCTTTCCTCACCGGCGGTGCGGGCGGGGTCGCGATCATTGCGATGCAGCGCCACATGGCGCGTGTTGCGAGCGAGCCGGCCGCACTGAGGCAGGCGTTTTCGTGGCTGGCGATCGGCCTGGCCTTGTCCAATTTCCTGGGCCCGGTCCTGGCCGGCGTGGTGATCGACAGCGCCGGCTTCCGTGCGGCCTTCCTGGCCATGGCCGCGCTGCCGCTGATCGGCTGGCTGTCGCTGCGAGGCGCGGCCGACCCCGTGCCTGCCGCGCCTGGCGGCGCCGGCCGCAGCGCCGGCGCCTGGGACCTGTTGCGTGAGCCGGGCCTGCGCAGGCTGCTCATCGTCACGGGCCTGCTGTCGGCGTGCTGGGATGTTCATACCTTCGTGGTGCCGGTGCTGGGGCACGAACGAAGCTTGCCGGCGTCCGTCATCGGCGGCATCCTGGGCGCCTTCGGCATCGCCGCGGCGGCCGTGCGCCTGCTGACGCCGCTGGTGGCGGCGCAACTGCGCGAATGGGTGATCCTGTTCGGCGCGATGGTTGCCACGGCCGTCCTGTTCGGGGTGTATCCGCTGGTGCAGGCGCCGCTCGCCATGGGCGTGTGCTCGGCGCTGCTGGGTTTCAGCCTGGGCAGCACGCAGCCCATGGTGATGAGCCTGCTGCACCAGCTGTCGCCCGAGCACCGCTACGGTGAAGCGGTCGCGGTGCGCGTGATCGTGATCAACATATCGAGCGTGGGGATTCCCATGGTGTCGGGACTGGCCGGCTCGCTGATCGGCGCGGCGGGCGTCTTCTGGGCCGCGGGGATGATGGTCGGCGCAGGTGCCCGGCTGGCGGCCGGGTTCAGGCCGCGGGCTTGAGGATCGCCGCGTCAGCCTCTCTCCAGCTGCGCCGCGATGAGATTGAGCGGATGCGTGCGCTTGCGCGATGACTGGCGCAGGACGATACGGCTGGTGAATTTCCCGATCCCGATATCGTCCTGCAGCAGGCGCTCCATCAGTGCCTGGAAATGGGCGACATTCGGCGCCACGATTTTGAGCAGGTAGTCGTAACCGCCGCTGACGTTGTACCACTCCACGATTTCGCCGTGCTGGTCAATGGCCTGCTCGAACTTGCGGAAGTCCGGAGGCCGGTGGCTGCTGATCGTCACTTCGGAAAAAACCACCACGCAGTTGCCCAGCTTCTCCAGCGCGATGTCGGCGCCGTAGCCGCGAATCACGCCGATGTCCTGCAGCCGTTTGGTCCGCACCAGGCAGGGGCTCTGGCTGAGGCCGACGGCTTCGGCCAGCTCGACGTTCGAGCAACGCCCCTCGCGCTCGAGGTGCGCGAGGATTTTGAGGTCGAAGCGGTCCAGGGACATTGCGGCGGTCATGCGCGGATGGTAGCGCCGGATGCCGATAGCCGCTAGGCGGCCCGCGCTTCGGCCAGGGATTCGTCCAGCGCCTGGATGACGAGGTCGGCCTGCTCCGCCGACAGCACCAGGGGCGGACGGATCTTGAGCACGTTGTGCCCCATCGCGCAGGCGCTGATCAGCACGCCCTTGTCGCGCATGCGGTTGACCACCTGGCTCGTCAGGCTGCGGTCCGGCGCCCGCGATGCCCGGTCGGAGACGAGCTCAACCCCGACAAACAGGCCCGCGCCGCGCACGTCGCCAATGGCCTCGTGCCGGGCTGCCAGGGCGGCGATGCCGTCGTGAAGAATTTTCCCCACTTGGGCGGCATGCTGCACCAGCCCGTCGCGCTCTATGGTGTCCAGCACCGCCAGCGCCGCCGCGCAGGAAACGGTATTGCCCGCGAAGGTGTTGAAGTAGCGCGAACTCTTGCCGAATTCCGCCAGCACGTCGGCGCTTGCCAGCAGACCCGCGATGGGTTGGCCGTTGCCCATCGGTTTGCCCATGGTCACGATGTCGGGCTGCAGGTTGTGGCGCTGGAAACCCCAAAGGTGTTCGCCCGTGCGCCCGAACCCGGGCTGGACTTCGTCGGCAATGAAGAGGCCGCCCGCCCGTTTGATCGCGTCGACCGCGCCCTTCAGGAAGCCCGCCGGCCCGGGGAGTATGCCGTCGCTGGTGAACAGCGAATCGACAATCAGCGCGGCCGGCTTGATGCCATGGCGCTTCAGGTCGGCGATGGCCGCCTCGACGTCGCGGGTGAAGCGTTCGGACAGGTCGGCGCCGCCGGCGTGGTACAGGCGCGGTGCCGGCACCAGGCGCACATGCGCGCCGAGGTCGACGCTCACGCCCAGCGAGGGCGAGAACTTGGACACGGCATCGGTGATGCCGTGGTAGGCGGTGTCGGTCACAATCATGCCGGTGCCGCCGGTGTGCACCTTGGCGATGCGATAGGCGAGGTCGTTGGCCTCGCTGCCCGTGCAGGTCAGCATCAGGTGGGCGAGCTCGGTCCCGGGCACGCTGGCGAGCAGGCGTTCGGCCAGTTCGAGGATCGTGTCGTGCAGGTAGCGCGTGTTGGTTGCCAGCGTCTGCACCTGGCGGCAGATGGCCTCGGTCACCGCCGGGTGGCAATGCCCCAGCGAGGTGACGTTGTTGTAGGCGTCGAGGTAGCGGCGCCCCTCGGGGTCTATCAACCAGGCGCCTTCGCCCTTGACGATGTGCAGCGGCCGTTCATACATCAGGCGATAAGCGGGGCCGAGCAGGGCGTCGCGTCGCGCGATCATTTTCTCGGTGGCCGGGCCCACGTCGGCGCGGCCGGGGACATAGGCATTGACCATGTTGAGGTCTATCGTGCTTTTCATGCTTTTCATGGAGTGGCTCCTGTGGGTATGTGTACGCCGGCCAGCAGCCGGTCGCGTGCGGTGTCACGGGAAAGGTCGGCCATCTGGGCCAAGCCTTCCCACGCCGCGGGGTTGTGTCGCATGATGTAGGCGCGGTTCTCGGGGTAGCGCGCGGCGCGCCATTCCGAAATCAGCGCCGTGATGAGGTGGCGTGTGGCCAGGAGGTCGGCAACGATTTCCTGTTCGGCGCCGGCCAGCGGCAGCACCGCGTGGTAGGCGGCCACGAACTGGGCCGGCCCCTCGAAAGGGTCGGGGCAGCCTGCCATGTGGAAGGCGGCGGCCGTCGCCACCTCGCCGACCAGCGGCGCATGCACCATGTCGCCGAAGTCGATGATGCCCACGATGCGCGCTTGATCGTTGGGAGCGACCAGCACGTTGTAGAGGTGGTAGTCGTTGTGGATCACCTGGGACCGCAGTGATGCCAGGCGCGGCAGCACGTGCACCTTGAAGCGCTCCATGAACACCTGGGCCAGCGCGCGGCGCTTGCCGTCCACGAGGCTGTCCAGCTGTTCAGTCAGCCGGTGCGCCGTGGCGACGTTCCACAGCAAATCATGCGCCGCGCCCGGATGCGCGAAGCCTTGCAGTGCGCGGTTCAAGCCGGCAAGCCCGGCCCCCATGGCATGCCGCTGCGCGGCGGTGCGTTCGGTCTGGCGAATCTGGATGCCATCCAGGTAGCTCAGCATGCGCACGCGTGTCTGGACACCCTCGGCGAGCTTGATGGTGTCATGCGTGTGCCCTTGCAGTGTCCGCACGACGCGGGGCACCGGCTGCTCCGGCGCGGCGCGGGCAATGTGGTCCAGCGCCGCGATCTGGAAGTCGACCACCGCGGGCGGCTCGGAAGGGTTGCTGATCTTGAAGACGTAGCGGCGGCCGTCCGACGCTTCCACCAGGCAGTTCTGGTCGCGCTCGCCCGCCAGCGGCTGGGTGCGGCCCTCGATGCCGTAGAGGCGGCGGACCATCGCCTCCACCGCCGCGGGGGCGAGGTCGGGCGCGGTGGTGCTCAGCTGGGTCATAGGCCGAGCAGACCGGGAAGCTGGCGGACGTCGGTCAGCCTGCTGACGCCAAAGTTTTCGGATGTCGGCTCGTGGCCGCGATCAATAAAGGCCTTGGCCATAAAGCCCAGGTCTGACGCGGTCATCAAGTCGTAGCGAAAGCTCGACGAGACATGCATCATCTGGTCGGGCGCGCAGCCGAGCTGGTCGAACATGTATTCAAAGGTCTGGAAGCGCGGCTTGTAGGCGCGCGCTTCCTCGGCGGTGTAGACCGCATGAAACTTCGCCTTGAGGTGGGCAACGCTCGCCGGGATCAAGTCGACCATCGAATTCGACAGGATCACCAGAGGGACGTGCGGCGCGATGGCCTCCAGCACCTCGACGACGTTCGGGTGCGGTTGCCAGGTCGGGATGGCGGCGTACAGCGCCACGGCGTCCGACGGTTGGTAGTCGACACCGTGCGCCTTGCATGCCCGCAGGATCGAGTTTTCCACGACGTTGAAGAAGGGCTTCCACTCGCCCAGGACCTCGTCAAGGCGATAGGCCCGGAAGCTGTCGAGGAAGGCAGGCATGCGGCCGGCCGGCACGCGGTCTTCGAACAGGCGTTTGGCAGTGGGGCCCATCTCGAAGTTGATGAGCGTGCCGTAGCAGTCGAAACTGATGAATTTGGGTTTGAAAGTCATAGAAGGATCCACGCTGTTGGGGTGGATACAAGTCTATGAATTCGCCGCCTTTGGAAATGCCGCAATCACAGGCGGCGCAAGTGGAATCCGTTTCAAATCGGGGGTTTGCCGGAACTTTGCATGGTCCCGGTTTTCCGCCGCCGCGTCCGCGGCGCGCCCCCTGCGGGGTACAGGTGGCTGAACTGCGCCAGCAGCCACTCTGCGAGCTCAAATTCCACACCTTGCAGTTCACCAGCCCCCATCCATATCAAGCCATACTGGCTGCCATCAGGGTCAAAGCCGGCAGGGGCCGCCAGGCTTCCCCGCTCCACATCGTCAACCGCGAGTACGAGCGGACTCAGGGCGACACCCAGGCCCGCAGCCGCGGCCTCGACAATGAGGGAGTGATGGTCGTAGTAGCGGATTTCCGTGGGCCGGCGCGCCGACGGGTGGGTCTTCAACCATTGCGCCCACGCATCAGGCCGGGTCTTCGAGCCGAGCGCCAGATAGTCGCCGCGTTCGAACTTCGGCACCCATTCCGGCCTCATCACCGGCCCGACCCTTTCGGCGAAAAGGGTCCGGACATTCCACGCCTCGGGCACCGCGAAATCCAGCCGTCGAATCGCGAGATCGACCTGGTTCTTGCGAAAGTCCACAAGCCCTCCACCCACGCTGAGGTGCAGGGCAATGCCCGGATGCGCCGTTTGAAAAGCCCCCAAGCGCGGAATGAGCCACCGCGCGGCAACTGAAGGCTCGCAGGAGAGCACCAGGGCGGTTTTCCCGGCACGGGTGGCGCGCAGGCTTTGCACGGTGGCGCCCAGCTCGCTGAAAAACCTGCCGAGGGTGAGGTTGAGTGTCTCGCCAGCCGGTGTGAGCCGCAGGCCGCGCCCGTTCTTCTCAAACAGGCTGACCCCGATGTCATTGGCGAGTTTGGTGATGCGGCGGCTGACGGCGCCGTGCGTGAGCGCCAGCGAGTCCGCTGCAAGCCGGACCGAGCCCAGCCGCGCTGTGGCTTCGAATGCCCGCAGGTCGTCGAGGGAGGGGATGTCTGAACGATCCATTGGTGACAATGTATCACCGGTATCCCTCAGAAACTATCGCTTTTCATAGTTTGAGGAGGTTTTGATAATTGATGCATGCGCACCAATCATCAGCCCAACCAGCCCAGCATAGCGATCCTCGCAGACGACCTGACCAGCGCGGCCGATGGCGCGGCACCGTTCGTCGCCCGCGGTCTGACCGCGGCTGTCGGACGGGGCCAGCTTCCGCGCCAGGCGGCAGCGGTGGCCGCAGTCGATAGCGGTTCGCGGTCCGCGACGTCGTCGCAGGCATTCGAGCGCGTCGCCCGATTGACCGACCGGCTTGCCGGCCGGGACCTGCTCTACAAAACGGTGGACTCCACGCTGCGCGGCCACATCACGGAGGAGCTTGAGGCATGCTTTGCGGCGAGCGGCCGCAAATCCATGGTGTTTGCACCGGCCTTCCCCCAGGCCGGGCGTACGACGGTGGGCGGTATCCAGTTCGTTGACGGCATACCGGTCTCGCAGAGTTCGTACGGCCAGGACCCCGTGCATCCGGCGCGGCATTCCGCGCTGGCCGACCTGGTCCCGAAGCGCATCACCCATGTCACGCTGCTCGATGCGCTGACGCAGGAAGAACTCGACGCGCAGATCGCTTCCATCGAGGAGCCGGAGTCGGTCCTCTGGGTTGGCTCTCCCGGGATGGCTGCGGCGCTGTCTCGGCGTTTTGCGCCGGCGAAGACTTCGGCGCCGTTGATCGATGCCATCAGCAACGATGTCCTGGTCGTCATCGGGAGCGCGAACCTGCGCAGCCATATACAGGCCGACCAGCTCCAACAGGCCGGCGGCGTCAAGCTGCTGCGCGGACCCAGGACGCGCGAGCAGGACCCGGGCGCGCTGCTGCGCCGTATTGCGCAAGACGCGGCAGGGCAGCTTCAAGACCCACGCTTCGGCGCGCTGGTCGCCACCGGCGGCGACACGATGGAAGCCATCCTGGACCTTCTCAAGGTCCGCGAGTTCGAGATCCTGCAAGAGCTCGATCCCGGATTCCCGCTGGGCCGCGCCAGGCTCGGCGATGGGCGCTCGCTCCTGCTGGCCATGAAGGCCGGCGGTTTTGGCGGCGATGACGCCCTGGAGCGCGCTGTCGCGCGGATACGTGGAGCAACCCAAACCTTATGAACGGATTCACTGTGAAGAATATTCCCCCCCCGCTTGCCCTGACCATGGGCGACGCATCCGGCATTGGGCCGGAGATCGTGGCGAAAGTACTTGCGAAGGGCGGCGAACGCGTCGTCGTGTTCGGCAGCCATGTCGTGATGCAGGACGCCGTGCGCCGGCTTGGGCTGGACATTGAGGTGCGGCGTATCGAAGCGCCCGATGCGGCCCGGTTCCAGCCGCGGGTCATTGAAGTCATCGAGGTCACCCGCATCACCGAGCCGCCGCCCATCGGGCAGGTCAGCGCGATCTCCGGGCAGGCCGCATTCGACGCCATCGTTGCAGCCATCGCGGCGGCGAAGGCCGCAGAAGTGAGCGGCGTCGTCACGGCGCCGATCAACAAGGAGGCCATGGCCAGCGCGGGAATCCGCTACCCCGGCCATACGGAAATCCTGGCCGACTACGGCGGTGCCAAGCGCGTGGCGATGATGTTGGCGAATGACGACATCCGCACGGTGCTTGTCACGATCCACACGTCGCTGCGCAAAGCGATAGAACAAGGCGATTTCGACGCCCAGATGTCCGCCATCCGGCTTGCGCACGAGGGTGGGAAGGCTCTCGGCTTCGCGGCCCCGCGTGTCGCCGTGGCGGGTCTTAACCCGCACGCAGGGGAAGGGGGTCTCTTCGGGGACGAGGAGATCAGGATCATCCGGCCCGCCATCGACGCGGCCCGGGCCGAGGGCATCGATGCCACCGGCCCCTATCCGGGCGATACGGTCTTCATGCAAGCGCGCCAGGGCCGATTCGACGTTGTCGTGGCCCAGTACCACGACCAGGGGCTGATCCCCGTGAAGTACCTCGGGCTGGAAAAAGGCGTGAACATCACGCTGGGCCTGCCCTTCGTGCGCACCAGCCCGGATCACGGCACGGCATTCGACATCGCGGGCAAGGGTGTCGCGGACCACGCAAGCCTGGAAACGGCGCTTGCCTATGCAAAGCGCCTCGTCGCCGCGCAAACCCAGACGAACTAATTCAAAAAGTCAAAAGTCAAAAGTCAAAAGTCAATAAGGAAGCACCATCATGGGCCTACGTTTCATCTTCATGCTTACGCGCAACGACCGCACGGTTCCGGATGCGTCACAGCAACTTCAGACCGCGCTCAGCCTTGGCGTGCGGCACATGGGGTTCAAGGACATCGGCTTGCCAATCGAGCAACTGAAGGGCCTCAATGCGGCCATCAAGGCGGGCGGGGCAACCTCCTATCTGGAAGTCGTGTCGCTGGACCGCGAAAGCGAAATTGTGTCGGCAAAGGCGGCCGCCGAAATCGGTGTTGACGTTCTTCTGGGCGGCACGCGGGTGGACGACGTGCTGCCCATCATCAAGGGCACCGGCATCCAGTACTTCCCGTTCGCTGGCCGGATCACCGGCCACCCCAGCGTGCTGGAAGGCAGCATCGAGGAAATTGTTGAAAGTGCCAAGGCGATCACAGCGAAAGACGGCGTGCATGGCCTGGACCTGCTGGCATACCGTTCGGCGGAAAACGTGCCCGAGTTGATGAAGGCCGTTTGCGCGGCGGTCTCCAAACCTGTCTTCATGGCGGGTTCGATCGATACCCCTGAACGGATTGCCGTCGTCCGGAGTGCCGGCGCAGCGGGTTTTACGATCGGCACCGCGGCTTTGGACGGCAAATACCCGGCCAGCGGGAAGGACGTGCCAAGCCAGCTCAGCGCCATCATTCGCGACGTCGCCGCCCTGAACAAACACCTTTCGCCGGTTCACAAGAAGAATCTGTCAGCTGCGTCTGCCGGCAAAACCGAAGGCCAGGTCAACAAGCTGCAATTCAGGATTGCCAGGTTTGAGGGAAGCTCTCCCTGGTCATTTCAGCGGCACGGCGATGAGCTGTTCTTTGTTCATCGCGGACGCCTGCTCATGAGGTTTCGCGACCGTGAAGAGATTGTGGAGCCGGGGGAGTTCATCGTGGTACCGCATGGCGTCGAGCACTGTGCGGTGGCTCTGGACGGGGAAGCGTCTGAAGTGTTGCTGGCAACCACGACTTCTTAGCTTGGTTCCTGCCAGGCGCTGGTAGCGCTCCCGGGTCCTGGCAAGCATCCGCGGTATCGGACCGCGGCTTTATGCAGTTAAATACATGTTTTGCCATTATTAATACAAGGCTGACATGAATTACCGCCAGATCGAGTGCTTCCGCGCCGTCATGCACACGGGCTCGATGACGCTTGCCGCCACGCAGTTGCACACGTCGCAGCCGAACGTGAGCCGGGCCATCGCGCTGCTGCAGCGCGAGACGCAACTGAATCTGTTCGAACGTGTCGGGCAGCGCGTGGTCCCCACGCCTGAAGCGCAAGCGCTGCTGAAGGAAGTGGACCGCGTTTACGTGGGGCTGCAGTCCATCGGTGCGGCGGCGGACCGCATCCGCACGCTGGGCGTCGAAGGCTTGCGAATCGCCGTATCACCCAGCATCAGCATCAGCCCGGTGCCGCGCATCCTGCAAGTCTTTCGCGGACTGCGCCCGCGCGTGCCGGTCGTGGTTCACACGGCCGACTCCGCGACGATCTGCAAGTGGGTGTCGTCCGGCTATTACGAGCTCGGCCTTGTCGGCTACGTCGCGCTGCCGCAGGAGGTCGACACCGAGCTCGTGTATTCGGAGCGTGCCGTGTGCATCGTGCCGCGCGGGCACCGGCTGGGGCGCAAGCGCAAGGTCGGTCCTTCGGACCTGGCCGGCGAGTCGTTCATATCTTTTGCGTCCCCGGACGTGATGCGCGCGGCCATCGACAAAGTCTTCAGTCCCGAGGTGCGCAGGCTGGAGATCGAAACTTCGCTGGCGACGGCGGCCTGCGCGATGGTGGCGCGGGGCCTGGGCGTCAGCATCGTGGATCCGGCGATGCTGAGCGAGCTGGCGCTCACGGGCGTGCATGCGCTGGAGTTCGAGCCGGCAATCCACTTCAACTGCCACGTGGTGCGTGCCCCCCAGCAGCCCGCGCAGGCGCTCGTCGCGGACTTCCTCGAGGCTGTGCGCATCGCGGTGGGCGGCCCGGAAAACACCGCCCGCAAGAGCAAGAAGGTCAGCCGATCGCCTGGGTGACCAGGGCCCAGCCGCCCTGGGCAGGACCCCGCCCCGGCACGCGGCCGCGGACCATGATGGTCCCGCCGCCGACGCGCGGCAGCCCCAGGCTCTCCAGCCAGGGCGACAAACCGCTCATGGCGTACACGTCGACGCGCATCAAGCCCTCGGCATGACGGCAGCAATCGGAGATCAGCACGCGTGCGGCGTCGAAATCCGGCGCCGCCACCGGCCCGACGAGATGTCCGTGGCCAAAGCGGCGAAGCACGGCGAAGCCGGCGGCTTGGCCGCCGCGCTCTAGAACAACCGTCCTTTCCTGGGCGAACAAGCGGCGAAGCAGCTCGCCGCGCGGCATGCCCGCGCCACGGGCATCCATCGCGATCAGGGATTCGACGTCGGCATCCGCCAGCGGCCGCAGGCGGTCCCCCTCACGCCCCGCCAGCGCCGGAACGGCCGCAAGTACCCCTTGGTGCTGGTCGATCTCGCCTGCAGGGACGAATCCCAGACGTTCATACAGGCCGCGCCCTGCCACGGTCGCGTGCAGCAGCACGTTGCGTGGGGACAGCTGATCGAGCAAGGTCTCCATCATGCGGTTGCCGATGCGCTGGCCCTGCAGCTCGGGCGCGACGATCACCAGGCCGATGGTGGCGTAGTTCCCAAATTGCCAGGACAGTGCGGTGCCCAATATTTTCCCGTCGCGTTCGGCGACCACGCCTTGCCCCAGCGACAACGCAAATTGCCAGTCCTCGATCCGATGCGACCAATTCAAGGTGCTGGACAAGGCGTGCGCGGCCGGCAGGTCGCCTGGCTCGAACGGGCGCAGGCGGGCGGCATCGGTTGTGGCCGTGTCTTCGGAGGGCTTGACTGTGATGGTGGTGGAGGCGGATGTCATGCGGCCGAGTATCGGGATGCAGGCCCATGCAGTCCAATAAAAATTCCAAAGTCATTCATTCCAATTTGATATGCGATCCCACAGTCTACGGACTCCTATCAGGGGTTACCCGCATCCTTTTGGCTTACTCATTCAATACATATCAATATTGTATGAATATCGCAAAAACTTATATTTGACCGCATGAATCGGCATTCCGATACTCCGGGACATCAAGTCATTCCGATGACTCCCACCAACCGGATGCCCCTAACCATGACCACACAACTGCCCGCGCCCTTGGCCCCAGTGCATGTGGGTTTGATTGTCGAACGCCTCAAAGCCGAAGGGCGCCTGGATCGCCTGTTCATAGACGGCGAGTGGGTGCTGCCCGCGGGGCAATCCCGGGCCAGTGTCATCGATCCCTCGACCGAAGAGCCCGTTGTGGACATTGCCTTGGGCAACGCGCAGGACGTTGACGTGGCGGTGGCCGCCGCCCGCGGCGCCTTTGCCACCTGGTCCGTCAGTTCCGCCGAAAGCCGGGCCTTGCTGCTCGGCCGCATCCACACCTTGATCCTCGAACGGGCCGAACTGTTCGCCCAGGCGATCTCGCTGGAGATGGGCGCCGCCCTCGGGTTCGCGCGCAGCACACAGGTGCCGGTCGCGGCCGAGCACATCCGCGTGGCCCGTGACAACCTCGCCGGCTATCCCTTCCTCACCCACCGGGAGGGCGTGGCCATCCTGCGCGAAGCCATCGGCGTGTGCGGCCTGATCACCCCATGGAACTGGCCGCTCTACCAGATCACCGCCAAGGTTGGCCCCGCCCTGGCGGCCGGATGCACCGTCGTTCTGAAGCCCAGCGAGCTGTCGCCCCTGAGCGCCCTGTTGTTTGCCGAGGTGGTGCAGGACGCCGGCATCCCGCCGGGCGTGTTCAATCTGGTGAGCGGCAATGGGCCCGAGGTCGGCGCCGCGCTGTCGGCGCATCCGGACGTGGACATGATCTCCATCACCGGTTCAACCCGGGCCGGCGTGCTGGTGGCCCAGGCGGCGGCCGCTACGGTCAAGC
Organism: Polaromonas sp. CT11-55; assembly: GCF_047303325.1. Lineage (NCBI taxonomy): Bacteria > Pseudomonadati > Pseudomonadota > Betaproteobacteria > Burkholderiales > Comamonadaceae > Polaromonas > Polaromonas sp. CT11-55. The sequence continues at coordinate 67,809 of NZ_JBKBEX010000006.1, forward strand.
GCGTGGCCCAGGAACTCGGCGGGAAATCGCCCAACGTGATCCTGCCGGACGCCGACCTGGCGCGCGCGGTGCCCGCGGGCGTGGCGGCCGCCTTTCGCAATGTCGGCCAGTCCTGCAGCGCGCCGACCCGCATGATCGTGCCGCGCGAGCGCCTGCAGGAGGTTGAACGGATCGCGCTGGAAGCGGCCTTGAACTTCGCCGTGGGCGATCCGCGCTCGCCGCAGACCACGCACGGCCCGGTGGCCAACCGCGCCCAGTTCAACCGGGTGCAGGAAATGATCGCGGCCGGCATCGCCGAAGGTGCGCGCCTCATTTGCGGCGGCCCCGGCCGGCCGGAGGGCCTGGAGCGCGGCTTCTATTGCCGCCCGACCATCTTCTCTTCAGTGCATTCGCAGATGCAGGTCGCGCAGGAAGAAATCTTCGGGCCGGTGCTGGTGATCATCGCCTACGACAACGTGGACGAGGCGGTGGAGATCGCCAACGACACGGTCTACGGCCTGGGCGCGCACGTGCAAGGCCAGGACCTTGCTGTGGCGCGGGCGGTCGCGGCGCGCATCCGCTCGGGGCAGGTGCACATCAACTACCCGGCCTGGAGCCCCCATGCCCCTTTTGGCGGCTACAAGCGCTCGGGCAACGGCCGCGAATACGGCATCGAAGGCCTTGAGGAATACCTGGAGACCAAGGCGATCCTGGGTTTTCAGGACGCCTCGATGCCCAGTACGACAGTCAAATCATCGCGCAATGCGCAGGAGCAATCATGACAGTGGCCTTAATGCTGCACCGTGCCAACGGCGCGCCTGTTTCAACCTCTTTCCGCCGGGCGGCGTTCGGCAAGGACGACCCCTTTGCGCGAAATCGCGAAATCGCCTGGGAAGGACCCGACGCGATGGCCGTGGGCCGAAGCAGTTTCATTGGTGAGCTCGAGGTCGCAAGTTATCCCCACATCGAAACCATCGTCGTGGCGGAAGGAGAACTGACATTGACGGCGGTCGGAGCGGCCCCGCTGGTGCTCGGTCCCCAAGCGGGTGCCGTCATCGGATGCGGCACAACGCTTCGCATCCACGCCGCATCCCGCGTGCAGTTTTCGTTTTGCGCGGCCGCTTGCGACAAGCCGACGAAGCACAGCCTTGTCCCCTTGCGCGCCGATGCCGACTTCAAGCCGTCCGCAACACTGCCGCCGGAGGCGCTGCTGGGCCCTGCCCCGGAATGCCGCAGCGACAACGTCTTTGCCGAGGAAAGTGTGGAGTACCGCGCGGGTACCTGGGATTCAACTCCCTACCACCGGATTGTCCGCCCACATCGCCAGAACGAGTTCATGCACCTCGTGGCCGGCAGCGTGCGATTCGCCGCGCCCGACGGCAGCGTGCTGTCGGCGAACACCGGCGATGCCCTTTTTGTGCCGAAAGGCGTATCGGTCGGATGGGAAAGCAGTGATCGCGTGGCGAAGTTCTTTGTGGTGCAGGCTGTCCAGGCTTGAACAGGCGAGCAGTGTCCATCATGAGCCCTCCACTGAACCTTATCAACACCTCGGCCAAGCAGCCGGCCTATGCCGACGCTGTCGTGATCGGCGGCGGCATCATCGGCGTCTTCACCGCTTATTACCTGGCCCAGCGCGGGCTCTCCGTTGTCGTGGTCGAAAAGGGAAGAATTGGCGCTGAACAGTCGAGCCGCAATTGGGGCTGGTGCCGACAGCTCAATCGCGATGAGCGCGAGCTGCCCATGGCCAGCAAGGCCCTTGAACTTTGGGAGCAGTTTGCCGCCGACACCGGGGAAGACACAGGCTTCAATCGTTGCGGCTTGCTCTATCTCAGTGACGACGAAGCGCAGATTGCGCAATGGGAGCGTTGGCACGAATTCGGCAAGGCAGCCGGCGTGCCCACCCAGGTGCTAAGCGGTCGTGACGCAACCGAACGCGGGCGGGCGACCGGCCGCACATGGAAGGGCGGTGTCTTCTCGCCCACCGATGGGACTGCCGATCCTTCCAAGGCCGCGCCGGCCGTGGCTTCGGCGCTCATGAAACTCGGCGGTACGGTTCTGCAGCACTGCGCTGCGCGTGGAATCGAGCTTGCAGGTGGTCGCGTCAGCGGTGTGGTGACCGAAGCCGGCACCATCAAGACCCGTACCGCAGTGCTGGCAGGCGGCGCCTGGGCGTCGTCTTTCTGCCGCCAGCTTGGCATCAGCTTTCCGCTGGCCACCCTTCGGCAGTCCATCCTTCGCGTGGCATCGCAGGCGCAGCAGTTGCCCCGCGCCCTGACGACGTCGCGCGTATCCGTCACCCGCCGCAGTGACGGCAGTTACGGGTTGGCTATCAGTGGGCGCGGGCGCGTAGACCCGACGCCGCAATTTTTGCGCTTTGCCCTGAAGTTCGTTCCCATGTTCGCCAAGCGTTGGCGCAACGTGGCCCCCGGCGGCCTGGAAGGCCTGCGCAGTGGACACGAAACACTCAAGAAGTGGCGCCTGGACCAACCCACTCCGATGGAGCGTATGCGCATCCTGAACCCCCGGCCCGATGCGAGAACGATCCACAAGACATTCGAACGTGCCACCCAGTTGCTGCCCGCGCTGCGTGATGCCCGCATCCTCAACGCCTGGGCAGGCTACGTGGATTGCACGTACGACGGCGTGCCTGCCATTGGTGAAGTGCCGGAGGTGCCGGGGTTTGTGCTGGCTGCAGGCTTTTCCGGCCATGGCTTCGGCATCGGTCCCGGTGCGGGCTACCTGGTCGCCGACCTGGTCACGGGCGCCCGACCCTTCATCGATCCCACCTCGCTCAGCCCTCAGCGCTTCGATCAGTCGGCCTGGGGCAAGGTCGCAGAGTTTTAAGCCATTTCCACAACGTACAGAGATTCGAACTCTCAATCCCTTTCAATCCTTTTCAATCCCTTTCACTCAACCCGCAACCCTCAATTGGAGACAACCATGAACAAGCGCAACAGCGAACACCAAGGTGCAGGAACGATCAAGACCGGCACGCTCGATAAAACCCTGGCAGACGGCCTGACCCGTCGCGACGCCCTATTTGCCGGGGCAGCCTCCTTTGCCTTCGGTTCCCTGGGACTGGCGGCGGGTGCCCACGCCGCGCCGTCCGCGAAGCCGACCGGCCAGGCCATCCTCGGCTTCTCGCAGGAAGTGACCGTCCTGCATCCGCTGATGGCCGCCAGCGAGGTAGACCAGGGCGTCTGGTGGAACCTCTTCAGTCCGCTGTGGATGCTCGACGCGGAGGGGAAGTTCGTTCCGGTGCTGGCAAAGACGGTTCCCACCGTGGAGAACGGCGGCATCTCGGCCGACGGCCTGACCTGGCGCGTCGAGCTGCGGCGCGACGTGAAGTGGCATGACGGCAAGCCGATGACGGCCGAGGACATCCGATACACGATAAACCTGGTGAAGAACCCGGGCTTTCGCGCTGCCAACCGCAACGGCTTCAATCTCATCACGTCAGTGGCCGTCGAAGGCGACAACGTTGTCACCTGGAAGCTGAAGGAGCCGTACTCGCCGCTGACTTCCATGCTGAGCTGGGCCTTTATCGTCCCCGAGCACATCCTTTCGAAGAACCCGGACCCGAACTCCCCGCAGTTCGCCGCCGCGCCCATCGGCACGGGGCCGTTCCGCTTCGTCAGCCGCAAGACCGGCGACCACGTACTCCTCGAAGCCAATCCCGACTACTTTGGCAAGGGTCCGTCCCTGAATCGGCTCATCTTCAAATACGTACCGGACCTGAACGCGATGTATACGCAGTTCAAGACCGGGGAGATCGACTACATCGGGTTGCAGGGCATCCCCGCCAACTTCTACAAGGAAGCGATCGCTCTGGGCGGGCGCCGCGTCCAGGTCGCGACCCGCGCCGGGGTGGAGAACCTGACGCTCAATCTCGCGCATCCGGTTCTCGCGGAAAAGGCGGTGCGCAAGGCCTTGAACATTGCGATCGACCGGCAGTCGATCTGCAACCTCGTCTATTACGGCGTACCCAAGCCGGCAAACAACTTCCTGCCCCCGACGCACTGGGCCGCCAACCCCAACCTGCCAAAACCCGAGTACGACCTGAAGAAGGCCGCCGCGATGCTGGACCAGGCGGGGTGGGTGAAGGGGCCGGACGGCATTCGCGTCAAGAACGGCGTGCGGCTGTCCTTCACCAATTCGACGACCACCGGCAACCAGCTGCGCGCGCAGACCCAACAGCTCATTGCGGATGATTTCAAGAAGATCGGCGTGGAAATGCTGATCAAGAACCTGGTGGCGGCGGTGCTCTGGGCCGATTTCTGGAAGAACTCCGAATTCGACAGCCTCATGACCGCGACAACTTACACCATCGCCTCCGACCCAGACGTCACGAACCGCTTCGGCTCCGGCAGCATTCCGAGGGAGACCGGATCGGGCGCGAACGTGGCCCGGTACAAGAACGTCGGCGTGGATGCGCTGCTAGCCCGGGCTCGCCAGGAATACAACATTGGCAAACGCAAGGAAATCTACGCCAAAGTCCAGGAATTGATCAACGACGACCTGCCGTTCCTGCCGCTCTTCAACGAGGTGAACATCGAGGGGACGAAGGCCGGATTGGACGGCTACCTGAACAATGTGAATGCGCGGGCGAACAGTTGGAACACGGCCAACTGGCGCTGGACGGCTTGACGCATCATGGGGTCCTACCTCTTACGCCGTTTGCTGCAGTCGCTGCTGTTGCTTGCGCTGGTCTCCATGATCGCCTTCGCGATCCTGCATCTCGCGCCGGGGGGGCCGCTGTCGCAATTCCTCGCCACCGGCAGTATGGGGCAGGAAGATGTTGATCGGCTGATGCAGCAGTACGGGCTGAACCGCCCCTTGCCGATCCAGTACCTGGACTGGGCTGGGAACCTCGCCACCGGTGACTGGGGCCTCTCGTACCGGGACCAGCTGCCGGTGTTGAAAAAGATCGGCATGCACGTCGGGCCGACGCTGGAACTCATGGTGACCTCGACTTTGCTGGCGATGTTCATCGGCGGCCTGATCGGCATCCTGGGGGCGGTGCGCCGCCATTCGTTCTTCGATCACCTGGCAACGGTAGGGGCGATGGTCGCCTTGTCCATCCCCACGTTCTGGTTCGGGCTGGCCATCATCTATGTGTTCTCGGTGAACCTCGGCTGGCTGCCGGCGGGCAACCGCGAAAACATCGGTGACGGCTCCTTCCTTGACCGGCTGAGGCACCTGGTGCTTCCCTGCATCGTGCTGGCGCTCGTCTCCACCGCAGTGTGGAGCCGCTACATGCGCTCTTCGATGCTTGACGTGGTGAACCAGGACTACATCCGTACCGCCAGGTCAAAGGGCGTGCCGGCTATGCGGATACTGTTTCATCATGCGCTGCGCAACGCCTTGCTGCCCATGATCACGATCACGGGCTTGCACGTATCGACGCTGCTGAGCGGCGCGCTGGTGACGGAAACCGTCTTCACCTGGCCGGGCATGGGCCGGCTGTTCCTCGACAGCGTCAGCAACCGCGACTACCCCGTGGTGATGGGAATGCTGATGTTCACGGCCTGTATGGTTCTCCTGGGCAGCCTGATCGCGGACCTTCTCTACTCTGTCGCGGATCCGCGCATCAAAGGAGCATCGAAATGAGCATCGCCCACACCGCTTCGCTGGCGCCGCCACGCCGGGCGCTCGCCGGGCGCTACCCGGCGCTGAGCCGCTTCCTGCGCCACAGGCCGGCCCTTCTGGGCCTGGGCATCGTGCTGTTCATGACGCTCGCCAGCTTCGCGGGCCCTTGGCTGATCCCGTTCAATGCCACCGACACCGATATCCGGGCACGGCTGACGGAACCGTTTGTGGGCGCACATGTGCTTGGAACCGACCCGCTGGGCCGAGACATTCTGGCCCGCCTGATGTATGCCGGCCGCATCTCCCTGTCAGTCGGCTTTGCCGCCACCGCGCTGTCGGTGGTGGTGGGCGTGCTGGTCGGTCTGGTGGCGGGCTTTTACCGCGGTGCGATTGGCGCTGCGCTGATGCGATTCGTGGATGCCATGCTTTGCTTCCCGACCATCTTTCTGCTGCTGGCGGTCGCGGCCCTGATCGAGCCTTCGGTCGCCTCCATCGTGGTGCTGATCGCCCTGGCGAGCTGGATGGAGGTAGCGCGCGTGGTGGAGGGGCAGATCCGGTCGCTGCGCGAACGCGATTTCGCGCTGGCCGCGGAATCGTTAGGCGCGAGCGACAGCCGCATCATGTTCCGTGAACTTTTGCCCAATGCCGTCGCGCCCATCGTGGTCGCGGCCACGCTGAACATCGCCCACGCCATCCTGGCCGAGTCCTACATCAGCTTCCTGGGCTTCGGCATCCAGCCGCCGACGCCGAGCTGGGGAAACATGCTGGAGAACGCGCAGAGCTACCTGACCAACGCGCCCTGGCTCGCCATCGTGCCGGGCCTGGCCATCACGCTTACGGTCACGAGCTTCAATTTCATTGGTGACGGCCTGCGCGATGCGCTGGACGCCAAACTGGATCGTTGAGGTGATGGACATGAATCTTTACGAACCCATCCACACCCCTGCTGTCCAGGCCGGCGCGCAAGCGGAGAACGTCCTGGATGTACGCGACCTGAACGTCGCCTTCCGCACGGCAGCCGGAACGGTGCATGCCGTGCGCGACGTCAGCTTCTCGGTGCGCCGCGGCGAGACGCTGGCCCTGGTAGGGGAAACCAGTTCCGGCAAGAGCGTGACCTGCCTGGGCCTGCTCGGCCTCACGCCGTCCGCGCCGTACTGCAGCATCACCGGTTCCGCGCGCCTGACGGCTCGCGATGGCAACGCGTATGAACTGGTCGGAACGCCCGAGCGCGTGATGCGGCGAGTGCGGGGAGGCGTCGCCTCGGTGATTTTCCAGGAACCGATGACCTCGCTGAATCCGGTGCACACCGTCGGCGCGCAGATCTGTGAGAGTTTGCGGATCCACCTCGGGATGAGCGCGCGCGCCGCCACGGACCGTGCCGCCGAACTCTTGAACCAGGTCGGCATCTCGGACCCGAAACGCCGCCTGACGAACTACCCGCACGAGCTCTCCGGCGGCATGCGGCAGCGCGTGATGATCGCCATGGCGATTGCGTGTGAGCCTTCGCTGCTGATCGCGGACGAGCCGACCACCGCGCTCGACGTGACCATTCAGGCGCAAATCCTCGAGTTGCTGGAAAAGCTGCAGTCCCAGACCCGAATGGCCATGATCTACATCACGCACAACCTCGGCACCGTCGCCGAGATTGCCGACCGTGTGATGGTGATGTATGCGGGCCGCATCGTCGAGCAGGCCGATGTTGTGGAGCTGTTCACGCAGCCGCGGCATCCCTACAGCCGCGGCCTGATCCATTCGGTGCCGCGGCTGCATTCGAGCCGTGCGCGAAAAACCCCGCTGTTCGCGATCCCGGGCAATGTGCCGGATCCGGCCGCGCACCCGCCCGGCTGCACTTTCGGGCCGCGCTGCGGCCATTTCGAGCCGGGCCGTTGCGATGCCGCGGTGCCGGTCCTGGAAAGCGCACAGCCGGGCCATCTGGTGCGATGTGTCCGTTGGCCGGAAATTGAAGGAGCCGCGTGATGCAGCAAAAAACCCTTACTCCACTGACTCCCCTTACTCCTCCCCTGCTGCAAGTCGAGGGACTGCGCAAGTGGTACCCGCTGGGTGGCGGCTGGCTCGGCAAGCCGGCGCAGAACGTCAAGGCGGTCGACGGCGTCAGTTTCGAGATTCGCCGGGGCGAGGTCCTGAGCCTGGTGGGCGAAAGCGGCTCGGGCAAAAGTACGGTCGGCCGCGCCATCCTGAACCTGGACCCGCCTACTGCTGGAGAGGTTCACTTCGACGGGGAACCCCTGGTGGGCCTCACGCGGCGCCAGATGCGGCCGCTGCGGCGCGCGATGCAGATGGTGTTCCAGGACCCGTACTCGTCCCTGAACCCGAAACACACGGTCGAGGAACTGCTCTCGGCGCCGCTGGAAATCCACATGCCCGAGCTGACCTTGCAGGAGCGCCGGGACCGCATCGATGCCGTGCTGAAGACGGTCGGGCTGAACCCGGCGCACCGTTCGCGCTATCCGCACGAGTTCTCGGGTGGGCAGCGCCAACGGGTCGGCATCGCCCGCGCGCTCATGACCGATCCGCAACTGCTGGTGGCCGACGAACCGGTGTCTTCCCTCGACGTGTCCGTGCAGGCCCAGGTGATCAACCTGCTGCTCGAGCTCAAGCAGAGGCTTGGCCTCACGATGCTGTTCATCAGCCACGACCTCGCGGTGGTGGGCCATATTTCGGACCGCATCGCGGTGATGTACCTGGGCCGCCTCGTGGAGATCGCCGACGCCGAATCGTTGCTGAAAAACCCGCGGCACCCTTACACGCGCGCCCTGATGGCCGCCGTGCCGAATCTCGATCCGCGGCAACGGCGCCCGCGCGAATTGCTCAAGGGCGACATCCCCAGCCCGCTGGCGCCCCCCTCGGGCTGCGCGTTCCGTACGCGCTGCCCACATGCCCAGTCGGCGTGCGCCAATGCCGTGCCCGAACTGCGGCTCGTTGAGCGCAATCACGCGAAGGCCTGCATCCGGGATGACATCTAAGGAGTCAATGAACAAGTTTGCGGAAGCGGCCGGCGAAAACCCCCGGATTTCGTTACGCCGCAGTGCATTCGTTGTCCGTTGTGCGTACCCATCCGAATCGTATTCCCAGAGAGAGTGTGATGAATTTTGATAGCGACAATCAATCTGGCGTTTCGCCGAGGATTCTTGAATCCCTTGTGAGTGCCTGCTCCGGTAGCGCCTCCTCGTACGGAACCGACGATTGGACCCGGCGCGCGGAGAGTGCGCTCGGCCAGGTATTCGGCCGGGACGTTCGAGCCTTTTTTGTCGCGACGGGTACCGCGGCAAATTGTCTGGCCCTCTCCGCTGTGGCGAACCCTTGGGACGCAATTCTTTGCCATCGCCAGGCTCATATCGCGATAGACGAGCTCAGCGCTCCGGAATTCTTTACCGGAGGGGCGCGTTTGCTACCCCTGGAAACCGATAGCGGGAAGATCACCGCCAAAGACCTGCACGCCAGTCTCGACACAATGCCCGCCCAGCGACCCCACAACGTGAGGGTGTCGGCGCTCAGTGTCAGCCAGGCGACTGAAAACGGACTCGTCTACAGCCAGGCAGAGCTGGCGCAACTCGCAGATGCTGCACATCAGCGAGGCATCCACGTTCACATGGATGGCGCGCGATTCGCCAATGCGGTTGCAACCCTGGCGTGCGAGCCGGCTGATATCACGTGGAAGGCGGGTATCGATGTACTTTCCCTGGGGGCATCCAAGAACGGTGCGCTCGCGGCGGAGGCGGTGATTGTTTTCAATGACGCATTGGCGAGAGACTTCGAGTTGCGCCGTAAGCGGGCCGGCCAGCTGGTCTCGAAAGGGCGCCTCTTTGGCGCGCAGTTTGTTTCGTGGCTCCAGGACGATCACTGGATCGAGATGGCGAGAAACGCAAACCAGACGGCTCAATACCTCTGGGCAACCCTCAAAACCCATAACGAAATCAAGCCGACGTGGCCTGTGGAAGCGAACGAAGTGTTCGTGGTCATGAAGCGGGATCTCCTGGCCGGACTCAAGGCTGGTGGCGTTGGCTGCAGCGGCTGGTACCGCCGCAGCGTACCCCAGTCAATCAACATGTCCGATGACGAACTTCCGGTTCGTTTCGTTACCTCGTGGTCAACGACGCACTCGGAAGTTGATGTGCTTGCCGAGCTGCTTCATCAGCTCGCCTGACAGCGGCCGAGAAGTCAGCACCTTAGAAAGCAGTTTCATGTCTCCACCCATTCTTCGCATACACAGCGACGACAAGCTGCCCGAACGAGCCGACGCTGTGGTGATCGGCGGCGGCATTGTCGGCGTTTCCACAGCGTATTTCCTGGCCAGGCGCGGCCTTTCGGTCGCGCTTCTCGAAAAGGGTTACGTCGGCGGGGAGCAGTCCAGCCGCAACTGGGGCTGGTGCCGCCAGCAGAACCGCGACGCGCGCGACCTGCCGCTCGCAACGCTGGCGCTGCGCCTCTGGGAGGAACTCTCGCGCGACATCGGGCGGGACCTTGGTTTTCGCCGCTGCGGCCTGTACTACGCCACCGACAAGCCGCAGCAACTCTCCACCTGGGAGGCGTGGGGCCAGCAGGTCGGACGGCCTGGCGGCGTCCGCACCCGCATGCTCGACGCGGCGGAAGCTGCGAGCGTGATGAAAGGCAGCGGTACCCGCCAGTGGCTGGGAGGCGTGCATTCGATGGACGACGGCACGGCGGAGCCCGCCCTTGCCGCTCCGGGCATTGCCGAAGGCGCACGGGCGCTTGGCGTTACCGTCCACCAGGATTGCGCGGCCCGCGGCCTGGACATCACCCATGGCGCGGTGACTGGCGTGATCACGGAACGCGGCCTGATCAAGACCAGTGCCGTCGTGTGTTCCGGTGGCGCCTGGGCGTCCGCCTTCTGCCGCCGGCACGGCATCTCCTTACCGCAGGCGAGCGTGCGCGCGAGCGTCCTGCGCACCCGTCCCATCGAGGGCCTGCCGGCGGCGATCTCCGCGCCGGAGTGCTCGCTGACGCGCCGCCTGGGAGGCGGCTACAACCTGGCGATCAGCGGCAAGGCGAAGCTCGAAATCACGCCGCAGGGGCTGCGCTACGCGCGCGAATTCATGCCGATGTTCATGAAGCGCATCAAGGCCGTGGAGTTCGGCATTGGCCGCTCCTTCTTCCGCGGCCCTGAAGCGCTGGGCAGCTGGCGCTTCGACGAGGTGTCACCGTTCGAGCAGATCCGCGTCCTCGATCCCGCGCCGGATCCGCGGGCGATCCGCAACCTGCTCGGCTGCTTCCAGAACCTCTACCCCGCCTTGAAAGACGTGGCGGTGGACCAGGCCTGGGCTTCCTACATCGACAGCACGCCGGACGGCGTGCCGGTCATTTCGCCGGTCGATGCCATCAAGGGCTTCGTACTCGCAGCCGGGTTCAGCGGCCATGGTTTCGGCACCGGTCCAGCCTCGGGGCTGCTGGCCGCGAGCCTGGTCACAGGCGATCAGCCGCCTGTCGATCCGACGCCCTTCCGCTTCTCGCGCTTTACCGACGGCTCGAAGGTCACCGTCGGTGCTTTCTGACGACTCCCGGCCGCGACCCGACTCTCCTGATTTTTATTCAAAAGGACCCTTTCTCATGAGCAATCTCACTTTCTTCAAATATGACAACCTGGGTACCGCCCGCGATGGCGGTCCGCTTCCGGAACGCGTCATCGAAGGCAACGCCAAATTCAAGAACTGGGACGTTGACCAGTCGCCTGACGAAAAAGTGCGCGCCGGCGTCTGGGAGACGACGCCGGGCACCTACCGGTCCATCAAGGGCGGCACCTGGGAGTTCTGTTCCATTCTGTCGGGCGTGTCCGAAATCACGGAAGACGGAAAGCCGCCGGTGAAGGTACGGGCCGGCGACGCGTTCGTGATGAAGCCCGACTTCACCGGCGTGTGGCGCTGCATTGAAACGACCCGCAAGATCTGGGTCGTCTACCGGTAATCGGTATGTCCTTCCTGTACAAGGCAGACCCCGTCCGCGGGGCGGAATGGGCACGCCTGTTCGCCGCCAAGGCGCCCTGCATCTCGTTTCGTATCTGGCCCGACATCGGGCAGGCGGACCGCGTGCGCTATCTTGCCGCGTGGGTGTCGCCGCCGGACATCGCGCGGCAGTTTCCCAAGCTGGAGCTTTTCTTCTCCACGGGCGCGGGGATCGACCAGTTTGACCTTGCCGCGCTGCCGCCGGAACTGCCGGTGGTGCGCATGGCGGAGCCCGGCGTCGTCGCGGGCATGGTGGAGTACGCCACGATGGCGGTCCTCGCGCTTCACCGCGACCTGCCGGCCTACATCCGGCAGCAGCGCGAGGGCCTTTGGGCCGCGCACCGCGTCTATCCCGCATCGAAGCGGCGTGTGAGCGTCCTCGGCCTGGGCGTGCTCGGATGCGCTGTGCTGGGCCAGCTGCGCACACTCGGCTTCCAGCTCGCCGGCTGGAGCCGGACGCGCCGCCAGATTGACGGCGTAGCCTGCTACGCGGGCCAGGAGGAACTGCCTGCAATGCTGGCCGCCACCGACATCCTCGTGTGCCTGCTGCCGCTTACCCAGGAGACGCGCGGCATTCTCGACTCGACCCTGTTTCAGCATCTACCGCGCGGCGCGTCGCTGGTGCATGTCGGCCGCGGGGCGCACCTAGACCACCCCGCGCTGCTCGATGCGCTGGAGACGGGCTGGCTGTCGGGCGCGGTTGTTGATGTCACCGATCCGGAGCCGCTGCCGGTGGGCCACCCCTTCTGGTCACACCCGAAGATCCTGCTCACGCCGCACATCGCGAGCATGACGCAGCCGGAGACGGCCGTGGACCAGGTGCTGGCCAACATCCGCCGGCACGAGGCGGGCGAGCCCTTGATCGGGCTGGTTGACCGTTCGCGGGGGTATTGAAAATCATGGCCAACGATATCGAAGACCTGCTGCCGGCCCTGATCGCGCTGCGGCGTGACCTGCACGCGCACCCCGAGCTGGCGTTCGAAGAGCGCCGCACTGCCGGCGTGGTCGCCGCCGCGCTGCGCGATTGCGGCCTGGAAGTGCACGAGGGAATCGGCGGGACCGGCGTGGTGGGGGTTCTGCGCAAGGGCGATTCGACGCGCATGGTGGGCTTGCGCGCCGACATGGACGCGCTTCCCATGCGGGAGGACACTAGGCGCCCTTACGTCAGCCGCCACCCCGGCGTCCACCACGGCTGCGGCCACGACGGCCATACGGCCATGCTGCTGGGAGCGGCTCGGCAGTTGGCGCGGGCCGGGAGCTTCGATGGCAGCATTGCCTTTATCTTCCAGCCCGCCGAAGAGGGGCGCGCAGGCGCACGCGAGATGGTGAGGCAAGGTTTGTTTGATCGCTTTCCGTGCGAATCCGTGTTCGCCCTGCACAACTGGCCCGACCTGCCCGCGGGCACGGTAGCCACAAGGCCGGGGCCCATCATGGCCGCGGCGGATCGCTTCGACATCGTCGTGCGTGGCCAGGGCGGCCACGCGGCGCAGCCGCATCGGACACCCGATGTCGTGCTTGCCGCGAGCCAGCTCGTTGCACAGATGCATACTATCGTGTCGCGGCGAATTCCTCCTACGCAGAACGCCGTCTTGTCGGTGACGCGTATCAGCGGGGGTCAATCCCACAACGTCCTGCCGGCGGCCGTGGAGCTGACCGGCACCGTGCGCAGTTTCGACTCCTCCGTGCAGGACACGATCGAGCAGGCGGTTCGCGACGTCGCGGCGGGTGTCGCGCGCGCAAGCGGTACCGCGATAGAGGTCGAGTACACGCGCTACTACCCCGCGACGATCAACAGCCCTGAGCAGGCGCAACTCGCACTGGAGGCAGCGCGCAGCGTCGGCCTGGAAGCTCAGGTGGCGGAGACGCCGGCTTTCACGTCCGAAGACTTTGCATTCATGCTCCAGCAGCGGCCCGGGGCCTACCTGTGGCTCGGCCAGCGGGGCGCGAACCATGCCGCCCCGCTGCACCACCCCGCGTACGACTTCAACGACGACGTTCTGGCCTGCGGCGTGCGTTGGTTCACAGCCGTCGCGCAAATGGCACTGCGCTGAACGGTACCTACTTCAAGCAACGAGACCTACGATGCTCTATTTATCCACTCGCGGCCACCCCGACCGCAAACACTTTTGTGAAATCCTGCTGGAGGGCCTGGCGCCCGACGGAGGTTTGTACCTGCCGGAGCAATACCCACAGGTCACACCTGAGCAACTGTCCAGGTGGCGCGGCCTGCCGTATGCGGACCTTGCCTTTGAAGTCCTTTCGCTCTACATCGACGACATCCCGGCCGGGGACCTGCGCGCAATCTGCCGCAAGACCTACACCGAAGAGGTCTTCGGAACAAAGGAGATCGTTCCGCTCAAGCAGCTGGAGGAGGGCGTGTACCTGCAAGCCCTTTCCAATGGCCCAACGCTGGCCTTCAAAGACATGGCCATGCAATTGCTGGGAAACCTGTTTGAGTATGAGCTGGGCCGACGCGGCCAGGAGCTCAACATTCTGGGCGCTACCAGCGGTGACACCGGTAGCGCCGCAGAGTACGCCATGCGAGGCAAGAAGGGGGTGCGCGTCTTCATGACTTCGCCGTACGGCCGCATGAGCCCCTTCCAGCAGGCGCAGATGTTCAGCCTGCAGGACGCCAACATCCACAACATCGCCATCGAGGGCGTGTTCGACGACTGCCAGGACATCGTCAAGGCCGTGTCCAACGACCTCGAGTTCAAGCGTAAATACAAGATCGGCACCGTCAACTCGATCAACTGGGCGCGCCTCATGGCGCAGGTGGTCTACTACTTCGCGGGGTATTTCCATGCCACGAGCCCTCACCCTAACCCTCTCCCGGAGGCAGAGGGGACAAAGCGAGTCAGCTTCGCCGTGCCGTCGGGCAACTTCGGCAACATCTGCGCTGGCCATGTGGCGCGCATGATGGGGCTGCCCATCGACAAGCTGGTGCTTGCCACCAACGAGAACGACGTGCTGGACGAGTTCTTCCGCACCGGCGTTTATCGGGTGCGCGGCGGCGCCGACACCTACGAGACCTCCAGTCCGTCGATGGACATCTCCAAGGCCAGCAACTTCGAGCGCTTTGTTTTCGACCTGCTGGGCCGCGATGCGGAAACGGTCAAGCGCCTGTTCGGCGAAGCGCTTGCGAAGAACGGCCGCTTCGACCTGGGTGCCGACCTAGCCTTCGCGCAGGCCCGCGCGCGCTACGGCTTCCTCAGCGGCAAGAGCACACACGCCGACCGCCTGGCGACGATACGCGACACGCACCGGCGCTTTGGCGTGACGATAGACACCCACACGGCCGATGGCCTGAAAGTAGCGCGCCACTTCGTGCAGCCCGGTGTGCCGATGATCGTGCTGGAGACGGCGCTGCCGATCAAGTTCGCGGCAACCATTGTTGAAGCCTTGGGTCACGAGCCCGATCGGCCCGCGCGATTCCGGGGTATCGAAGACTTGCCAAAGCGCATGACGGTTCTCCCGGCCGACGCGGTGAAGGTCAAGGCCTTCGTCACCGCACACCTTTCCTGATCGAAGCATGGCTGTCTTCACCGAAGTGCCCTACGACGAGGCTGCCGCCTTCCTGCGGCGGGTGGGTCTCGGCGATCTGCGGGCCATGGCGGTCTGCAGTGGCGGCATAGAGAACACCAACTACTTCGTGGACACGGATCGCGGCGAGTACGTGTTGACGCTGTTCGAGCGCCTGGCGTGGGAACAACTGCCGTTCTACCTCCACCTGATGCAGCACCTGGCCAAGCGCGGCCTTCCAGTGCCCAAACCGGCGCCGGACGCGGAAGGCCGCATCCTGCACCGTCTCAAAGGCAAGCCGGCGACAGTGGTGGGAAGGTTGCGAGGAAGGTGTGAACTGTCGCCCGATGCCCGGCACTGCGGCGCAGTGGGCGACATGCTGGCGCGAATGCACCTGGCCGGCAAAGACTATGCACGCCACCAGCCCAACCTGCGCGGCCTGCCGTGGTGGACTGAAACCGTGCCGGCTCTGCTGCCATACGTGGGGAAGGACCAGTGCAAGCTGCTGCTGGACGAACTGGACTTCCAGACTAAGGTCGCCGCCTCCTCTGGCTATGCCGCACTGCCACGCGGCCCGGTACACGCCGACCTGTTTCGCGACAACGTGATGTTCCAGGGCGGTTGCCTGAGCGGTGTCCTCGATTTTTATTTTGCGGGTTGCGACACCTTTCTGTTCGACATTGGGGTTTGTCTCAACGACTGGTGCGTGGATCTGGGGAACGGACGCATCGACGCCGTGCGCAGGGCTGCATTCCTGAACGCTTACCAGTCGGCGCGTCCGCTCGTGGCTGAAGAACAGCG
This sequence comes from Polaromonas sp. CT11-55, assembly GCF_047303325.1. NCBI lineage: Bacteria > Pseudomonadati > Pseudomonadota > Betaproteobacteria > Burkholderiales > Comamonadaceae > Polaromonas > Polaromonas sp. CT11-55. The sequence goes on from NZ_JBKBEX010000006.1 coordinate 83,678, forward strand.
TCTGTTGCCGACCCTTGAGCGGGCCGCGGCTTTGCGCTTCTGGATATCACGGCTCTGGGACTGCCACATACCCCGCGAAGCCGCCGTCCTGAAGGTTCATGACCCCAGCCACTTCGAGCGTGTTCTGCGCCAGCGCGTAAGCGATGCCGCCGGCGCGGGAATTTTCTATCTTCCAGAAAGGACTTTGGGCCAACCTCGGCCTTGACCACCCATCATGAGAACCACCACTGATTTCTACGCTTCCTTGAGAGACGAACTCGAGGATATACAGGTCACAGGCCTGCTCAAGCTCGAACGCCCGATCCAGTCCCCGCAAGGAAGCCGGATCGCAACCGCCGACGGGCGGGAAGTGATCAACCTTTGCGCGAACAACTATCTGGGCCTGTCATCTCACCCCGAGGTCATAGCGGCCGCACACGCCGCGCTCGCTGCGCGCGGATTCGGCCTGAGTTCCGTCCGCTTCATCTGCGGCACGCAGGACGTCCATAAAACGCTCGAAGCGCGGCTCTCGCAGTTTGTCGGAACGGAAGACACCATCCTGTACGGATCGGCATTTGATGCCAATGGCGGGCTGTTCGAGACATTGCTCGGGCCCGACGATGCGGTGATCAGCGACGAACTCAATCACGCATCCATCATCGATGGCATTCGTTTGTGCAAGGCCAGGCGTTATCGCTACCGGCACAACGACCTCATGCATTTGCGCGAACAACTGAAATCGGCGGATGAAGCCGGGGCCCGGTACAAGTTGGTGTTCACCGACGGGGTTTTCTCGATGGACGGGACCGTCGCCCGCCTCGATGAAATCCGGGCCGTCTGCGACGAATTCGGGGCCTTGCTGGGCGTTGACGACTCGCATGCCACCGGCTTTCTCGGCAAGCGCGGGCGCGGCACCCACGAATACCGAGGTGTCTTCGGCAAGGTCGACATCATCACGGGCACCCTCGGCAAGGCGCTTGGCGGTGCATCCGGGGGGTTCACGAGCGCCCGAGCGGAAGTCGTTCAATTGCTGCGCCAGCGCTCGCGACCCTATTTGTTCTCGAACAGCCTGGCGCCGGTGATCGTCGGCGCGACCTTGAAGGTGCTCGACCTGCTGGAAGCCGGCACGGAGCTGCGCGACAGCCTGGAGGACAACACGCGGCACTTCCGCACAGGACTCGCGGCACGCGGTTTCGAGCTGAAACCCGGCGAACACCCGATCATCCCGGTGATGCTCCATGACGCGGAGTTGTCCCAGAAATTAGCACGTCGGCTGCTGGAACTCGGGGTTTACGTGACCGGATTCTTCTACCCGGTCGTTCCCAAAGGCCAAGCCCGCATCCGCGTCCAGATCAGTGCACAGCACACCCGTGCCCAGCTTGACGCTGCATTGAGCGCCTTCGCACAGGCCGGTAAAGAGCTGGGGGTGCTCGCATGACTGAATTACCTCGCATTCTCGTCATCGGCGCCAACGGCCAGCTGGGCACAGAGCTCACGGCCGCTCTGGCGGAGCGTTACGGCGCGGACAACGTGGTGGGCAGTGACCGTCTGGAAGTGGGCCGACACGCCGATCTGCGGTATGAGATGCTGGATGCCACGGACGACGGCCAACTCAAACAGGTGGTTGAGAAGCATCGCATTACCCAGATCTACCATCTGGCGGCAGCCTTGTCGGCGACGGGCGAGACCGCCCCGGAGTGGGCGTGGAAACTCAACATGGGCAGCCTGTTGAACGTCCTGGAGGTTGCGCGGCAACACAAGCTGGACAAGGTGTTCTGGCCGAGCTCTATCGCTGCCTTCGGTCCGACGACACCCGCCGATGCCACGCCTCAACGGACGGTCATGGAGCCCAGTACGGTCTACGGCATTTCGAAGCTGGCCGGCGAGGGCTGGTGCCGCTGGTACTTCGAGAACCATGGCGTGGATGTTCGCGGCCTGCGTTATCCGGGACTCATTTCCTACAAGGCGAGCCCCGGCGGCGGAACGACCGACTATGCGATCGACATCTTTCACGCGGCCCTCAGAGGGGAACGCTACACCTGCTTCCTGGCCGAGGACGAACCCCTGCCCATGCTCTACATGGACGATGCGGTGCGCGGGACTCTGGAGTTGATGGAAGCCCCCAGTTCGGCCATCACCGAACGCGGCAGCTACAACCTCGCCGGTGTGAGCTTCACGCCTCGCGAGATCGCACAGGAGATACGGAAGCACCTGCCGGATTTCGAGATCGTGTACCAGCCCGATTTCCGTCAGGCGATCGCCAGCGGGTGGCCCGATTCGATCGACGACAGCTGCGCGCGGCGCGATTGGGGTTGGGCTCCGAGATACGACCTTGCGGCGACCGTGCGCGACATGCTGGAGAACCTGTCCGGCAGGGTGAAACCGCGTTCCACCGTGGTTGCGTGATGCCGGCGCCATTGGCTTTATTGAGAAAGGATCAACTATGAACACACAACACTACATCGCGGGCCGCTGGCAGCCCGCCCAGGACGAGCGCTGCTTCGAGGTCCGCAATCCGGCCGACGACAGCCTGGTTGCGCAAGTGAGCGAAGGCGGCGCCGCCGATGCCCGGCTGGCCGTGGACGCCGCCGCCTTGGCGCTGCCGGCCTGGAAGGCGCGCCCGCCGCGTGAGCGCTGCCTGATCCTCAAGAAATGGCAGGCGCTGATCGAGCGCGACGTGGAGCCGCTCGCCCAACTGATCTCGCGCGAGCAGGGCAAGCCGCTGGCCGAGGCACGCGGCGAGATCGCCTATAGCGCCGGCTACGTGGAATGGTTTGCCGAGGAGGGCGTGCGCGCCAACGGCGAAGTGATCGCGGCGCCCGTCACCTCCAAGCGCTTCATCGTGCTGAAGGAAGCCGTAGGCGTCGTGGCGGTGGTCACGCCGTGGAACTTCCCGGCCGCGATGATCGCGCGCAAGATCGCGCCCGCGCTGGCCGCCGGCTGCACGGTGCTGGCCAAGCCGGCCGAGGACACGCCGCTCACGGCGCTGGCCCTGGTCAAGCTGGCCGAGGAGGCCGGTGTGCCGCCGGGCGTGCTCAATATCGTGTCGGCTTCGCGCGAACATACCCCGCAGGTCGTGGGCGAGTGGCTTGCCGACCCGCGGGTGCGAAAAATCAGCTTCACGGGCAGCACTCCGGTGGGCAAGCTGCTGGCGCGCGATTCCGCCGCGACGCTGAAGAAGCTGTCGCTGGAGCTGGGCGGCAACGCGCCCTTCATCGTGTTCGAGGATGCGGACCTCGACGCCGCCGTCGAAGGACTGATGGCGGCCAAGTTTCGCAACGGTGGGCAGACCTGCGTGAGCCCGAACCGCGTCTACGTCCATACCGCTGTGCATGATCGCTTCGTCGACAAGCTGGCCGCGCGTGTGGGCGCCCTGAAGGTTGGGCCGGCGGACTGGCCGGAGGCCGAGATCGGCCCGATGATCAACGCCCGTGCGGTGGACAAGATCGAGCGGCACGTGAACGATGCCGTGGCCAAGGGTGCCAAGGTCGTCGTGGGCGGCCGACGGGTGCGCAATGAAACGGCGCGCGGCCCGAATTACTACGCGCCCACGGTGCTCATCAACGCCACGCGCGCGATGGAGCTATCGTGCGAGGAAACCTTTGGCCCAGTGGTGCCGATCTTTCGCTTCGCGAATGAAGCGGAGGTGATGGAGCAGGCCAACGACACGCCCTACGGGCTGGCCGGTTATTTCTATTCGAACGACGTCAAGCGCATCTGGCGCGTGGCTTCGGCCTTGGAGACTGGAATGGTTGGCATCAATGAAGGCGCCATCGCCGCGCAGGCCGCGCCCTTTGGTGGCGTGAAGGAGTCGGGGTACGGCCGTGAAGGCTCGCATTGGGGCCTTGACGAGTATTTGCACACCAAGTACCTGTGCCAGGGCGGGCTGGGGTAGGGTAAAACGCGCAAGCCTAGAAATCCGCCACCTTGCCCCAGGCCGATGCGTTGAACCGGGCCGGGTCGAAAGGCTTCGGGTCGAAGATCGGTTGGGCGCCAGACACGATGTCGGCGATCAGGTGGCCCGCGCCGGGGCCTATGCCGAAACCGTGGCCCGAGAAACCCGCGGCCAGGATCAGCCCGGGCACCTGCGGCAGTTCACCGATGCCCGGCACGCCGTCGGGCGTGCTGTCGATATAGCCCGCCCAGGTGTTGGCGATGCGGGCTTCACGCAGCGCGGGCAACAGCTTGACGGCACGGCGGTGGGTTTCGCGGACACCCGCGGCGTCGGGCCTGGGGTTGAGGATGCGGGCCCGTTCCATGGGCGTGATGTCGTCCAGCTTCCAGCGGGCGCGGGTTTCGTGGCCCCAGCGCATGCCTTCCAGGCCGCCGGGAAACACATTGCGCCAGCGCTTGGCGAACATGGGGATGAACTGCGGCGCAAAGCGCAGCAGCTGCGGCGTGGGGTCGGCGCGCCCGCGGCCGCTGATGGCCAGCACGTAGTGGCCGTCAGGGCGCCGGGTGATGGCGACGTTAGGGCCGGCCAGCGCGGCCGGCAGTTGCTGCGCCGGCGGAGCCACACGCACGATGGACTGGCGTATCGTGGCCAGCGGAAACCGCACGTCAAGCTGGTTGCAGAAGGACGATGCCCATGCGCCGCCCGCGAGAACCGCGGCGCGGGTCTTGATGGTCCCGGCTTCGGTGACGACGCCGCTGAGGCGACCGCCCTCCATCTCGATGCCGCGCGCGGCGCAGTTCTGGTGGACGGTGCCTCCCAGCTTGATGAGTGCGGCCGCAACAGCCGGCGCCGCCTTGGCCGGGTCGGCCGTGCCGTCGCTGGGCGAGAAGACGCCGCCCTTCCACGCGCGGCCGGTGGCTCGCCCGCGTTCGGAGGCTTCGCTGCCGCTGAGCATGTGGGTGGTCACGCCGGCGGTGATCGCGAATTCGCGCCACTTGGCCCAGCCCGCAATCTGGGCTTCGTCATCGCTGAGGTAGAGCAGGCCGCAGCGCTTGAAGCCCGTGTCTTCGCCGCTGTCGGCGGCAAACTGGTCCCAGAGCTCCAGGCTGCGGGTGGCCATGGGCAGCTCGCGCGCGTCGCGGTTCTGCTGGCGGCACCAGCCCCAGTTGCGGCTCGATTGCTCGGCGCCTATGCGGCCTTTTTCGATCAGGGCGACCGAAAGCCCGCGTTTGGCCAGGTAGTAGGCGGTAAACACACCGATGATGCCGCCGCCGATCACGACGACGTCGGCGCTGGCCGGCGGCTTGGGCGACGTCTCCAGGAGGCGCAGGGGTTGCGGCAGGGTAGGTGGCATTGTCGTTGCCGCGCCCTGGGCGCGTTGCATGGTCAGCGGTGGGTTCATGCAGCCATGGTAGGTGCTGGCGGGCAACCGGTGCTGCCGGATTGCGGCCTTCTTGCAACGAACAATGCTGTTCTCGGTGGATGGGAAGGAGATTCTGCTCCAGGGCCGGCGCGCCGTGCTGCAGCCCTGCAAAGCCCGGCCGGCCCGGCCGGCTGCCTGTGCCGCGCGGCGCCCTGAATACCGGGGTTTCTGTGCGGCGGCCGTGTGAAAACAGGATTTTGTGCAGGCCCTTCGTGTTGTACTTGTACATGCAGGAATACAGAACGACCAGAGAGAGACCACCCGTGAAAACACTGTTGCTCAAGAAAGAAGAAGTCCGCGGTTTGATCCGCATGAAGGAAGTCATAGTGACGGTGGAGGAAGCCTACAAGGCCTTCAACAGCGGCCAGGTGATACAACCCCCCTACATCGGCATCGACCTGCCTTCACACCGCGGGGAGATTGACTTCAAGCTGGGCTACAACCAGGGCAACGAGATGATCTCCATGAAGGCGTCCTCGGGCGGATTTACCGGCAACCCGGAGCAATACGGGGTGCCCAACGGCATGGGGACCGTGCTGCTGTTCGACGGCATGAGCGGCGCCCTGGTCTGCGTGATGGACGGCAGCCTGCTCACAGGCCTCAGGACCGGCGCCTGCGGCGCCGTGTCGGTCAAGGCGCTCGCAAGAAAGAACGCGAGCAGGATCACCTCGATAGGCACCGGCAACCAGGCCAGGATGCAGATACGCGCCATCAGGGAGGTGATGAAGATCGAAGAAATCCATGCCTGGGACCACCATCCCGAGACGCTGGCCAGGTACAAGGCGGACATTGAGAGCGAGTTCGGCATTCGCGTGATCACGGCCAATTCCAAACAAGAGGCCGTAGAAAACGCCGACATCCTGATCACCACCACCCGCGGGAAAGGCTCGCTGGTGGAAGCCCAGTGGATCAAGCCCGGCACGCACATCGTCGCGATCGGCACGGATGCGCCGGGCAAGCAGGAGTTCGATCCGCAGATATTCCGGGGCGCGAAAGTCGTCGTCGATTCCATCGCCCAGTGCATCGAGAAGGGCGAAACACAGCACCCTTTGAGGCAGAAGATCATGGCCCAGGGCGACATCCATGCGGAGATCGGCGAGATCCTGCTGGGCAAGAAGCCGGGGCGCGCGAATGACGACGAGGTCACGATCTTCGATTCCACCGGCATGGCCATTCAGGACAACACGACGGCGGCGAAGATTTACCGCAACGCCATCGAGAACAAGGTCGGCGCTTTCTTCGAGTTCCTCGAATAAGGTTTCACCGGAGCATAAAAAAAGCCGCTCAGCGGCTTTTTTTTATGGCGCCAAATGTTCGCTCCGGGTGCTTGCTCCGAGTGTTTGCTCGAACTGCGCTTATTCGGCGTCTTTGTAGATCTCGGCCAGGTCGGACAGATTCCAGTTCCCGCCGCTCAAGACTGCACAGACCTTCTCATCGGGCCTCACCTTGACAGCGCCGGCCAGCAGGGCCCCGATGCCGATGGAAGCAGCGGGCTCGGCGATCAGCTTGGCATCCTTGGCCAGCACACGCATGCCCGCGATGATGTGCTCGTCTTCCACGAGAACGATCTCGTCCACGTACTTTTCGATGATGGGAAACGGGTTCTGGCCCGGAACGCTGATGCGCACCCCATCCGCGATGGTGTTTTTCAGGGGAAGCGAGGTGCGTTCCTTGTTGATCCGGCTTTGGTAGTACTTGGGCGTCAAGGCGGGTTCCGCGCCTATGACGCGCACCGACGGCTTGATTTCTTTGATGGCGGTGGCGATTCCCGACAGCAGGCCGCCGCCGCCCAGGGGAACGATGACGGTGTCCACATCTTCCAGGTCCTCCAGGATCTCGCAGCCTATGGTTCCCTGGCCGGCCATGACCAGCGGGTCCTCAAAGCCGTGAATCGCCGCGTACTGGTTCTCTTCGGCGATCTCGCACACCCTTTTCCAGCGGGCGGCCGTATCGCCGTCGAAAAGAATGACTTCCGCTCCCAGGGCCTGGGTGTTCTCGATCTTGATCCTGGGCGTCGTCACCGGGACGACGATGATCGCCTTGACGCCCAGCATCCTGGCGGCATAGGCGATCCCCTGGGCATGGTTGCCCGAGGAAGTCGCAATAAGGCCGTTGGCGATTTGCTCTCTTGGGAGCGACAGTGCCTTGTTCAGGGCGCCTCGAATCTTGAAGGCGCCCGTGATCTGCAGGGTTTCAGGCTTGAGATAAAGCTGGCAGCCAACGGCCGGCTCGATCTTCTCTGCCCGCAACAAGGGCGTATGCCGGATGTGCGGCTTCAGCCGTTCCCGGGCTTCCCGGATATCCTGGAGGGTCGGGTAGTCATGCATCTTGACTGTCACTTTCGAATATTGTTGTCAGTTGGGCTCGCCCTGCCAGCCCAGGATGGACTTGGTCTCCAGGTACTCCTGCAGCCCCTCGACCCCGTACTCGCGCCCATTGCCCGAGTGCTTGTAGCCGCCGAAAGGGGCATGCGGGTTCCAGGGCGGGTTGTTGATGTGCACCTGGCCGGAACGAATCCGCGCCGCGACCGCGCGCGCCGCGGCCAGGTCCCGGCCCTGCACGTGCGCCCCCAGGCCGTAGACGGTGTCGTTGGCGATCTCCACGGCTTCGTCCACGCTGTCATACGGAATGATGGCCAGCACCGGCCCGAAGATCTCTTCCTGCGCGATGCGCATGCGCGTATGCACGTCGGAAAAAATCGTCGGGCGCGCGTAAAAGCCGCGTTCCAGGCCCTGCGGCCGGCCGGGGCCGCCGCAGACAAGCCGCGCGCCTTCGGCGATGCCCGCGTCAATCATTTCCTGCACACGGTTGAACTGCGCGCGGTTGGCCACCGGGCCGTGCGTGGTCTGCGGCGAACGCGGGTCGCCCACGACGATGGCGGACACCGCTTCGCAGGCGATGCGCTCGACCTCCGCCAGGCGCTCGCGCGGCACGATCATGCGCGTCGGGGCGCTACAGGACTGGCCCACGTTGCGAAAGCCCGCCGCCACGCCGGCCGCAACGGCACGCGGGAAATCCGCATCCGGCAGGATGAGGTTGGGCGATTTGCCGCCCAGCTCCTGCGCCACGCGCTTGACGGTGGGCGCGGCCGCCTGCGCCACCAGGATGCCGGCCCGGTTCGAGCCGGTAATCGAGATCATGTCCACGTCGGGATGCGCCGACAGCGCGGCACCCACCTCCAGCCCGCTGCCGTTCACGAGGTTGAACACACCGGCGGGGATGCCGGCGTCGTGCAGCACCTGGGCAAAGAGCAGGGCGCTCAGGGGTGACAGCTCGCTGGGCTTGAGCACCACGGTGCAGCCTGCCGCCAGGGCGGGCCCGACCTTGGCGGTGATCTGGTAGAGCGGCCAGTTCCAGGGCGTGATCAGTGCGCAGACGCCGATGGCCTCGCGCATGATGGCCACGCCCTCGCGATGGGTGAGGAAGGGATAGCTGCCCGCGAGGTCGCGCGCCACGCGAATGTGCTCTGCCGCCATGGGCACCTGCGCGCCGCGCGCCGTGCTGATGGCGGCGCCCATTTCGAGCGAGATCGCCTGGGCGAACAATTCCGCCCGCTCAAGGATCAGGCTGTGCACGCGGTCCAGCAGCGCGGCCCGGTCCTGGGGGGAACTGACAGACCAGCCGGCAAAGGCGCGCCGCGCCGCGATCACTGCCTCGTCCACGTCCTGCGCATTGCCCCGGGCGATCTCGGCGATGGTCTCCTCGGTCGATGGGTCAACGACGGCGGCGCGGCCATGGCCCAGGGGCAACACCCATTCACCGTCTATAAAAAGGCGGTCCAGGTGGCCGGCACTTGCAAGCTGCTCAACGAGGCGCATTCCCTCGTCGATGGCGTCGTCCACTGCGTCGTCTTTCCCCATGATTGCCTCTCAAAAGAATTGAAGTCATGGTACTGCCGGGGCCTGAAACAGGTGTGCCGTTTCGCTGTGGGCATTCGGCATGAATGGTGCGCAAGCGGGGCATAACCGCAGCATCTGCGGTGGGGGCGACGGACCTCAATACCCCCGCCCCCGGTCAACCACATCCCTCAGCGCTTCCCCGCGCTGATCCCGCCGGATGTTCTCCAGCAGAATCGGCGCCGCGCTCTCGGGCTGCGTCATGCTCGCCACATGCGGCGTCACGAAAACCCTTGGATGCGCCCAGAACGGATGATCAGCCGGCAAGGGCTCCGGCTCGGTCACGTCGAGGATGGCGCGGGAGAGCTGGCCTGAGTCCAGGGCTTCAATGAGATCGGCATCCACCAACTGCGGCCCACGGCCCACGTTGACCAGGGCCGCGCCTTTGGGCAGGGCCGCAAACAGCTCGCGATTCAAAATGCCTTTTGTCGCCGGGGTCAGCGGCAACAGGCAGATCAGCACATCACAGCCCGCCAGAAAGGGTTGCAGCTGGTCGGCGCCGGCAAAGGTTTCCACGCCTTCCAGTGTGCGCGGCGAGCGGTTCCAGCCGCGCAGCTTGAAGCCGAACGCCGCCAGCCGCTCCAGCACCGCGCAGCCCAGGCTGCCCAGGCCCATGACGCCCACGGTGCGGGCCGAGGCGGGTGGCACTTCGAGCGGGTCCCACACGTGGTTCGCCTTGTGCGCCATGTAGTCAAAAAAGTCGCGGTGCAGCGCCAGCACGGCCAGGCTCACGTATTCGACCATGCCGTTGATGATGCCGGGCTCGACCATGCGCACCAGTGGGATGTGGGCGGGCACGGCGGACAGGTCCACGTGGTCTATGCCGGCGCCTGAGGAGAACAGGACTTTCAGCTTGGGCAGCTCGGCGAGGAAGCCCGCGGGCGCTTGCCAGGCGATCAGGTATTCCACTTCCTTGAGGTCGCCGGCGTCGGGCCAGATGCGGAAGTCCAGGTCGGGTGCGTGCTGGGCGAAGTAGTTGGCCCAGCCTGCCGCGCGCGCGGCGTCGGATCGGTAGAGGATGCTCATGGGTTTACCAGCCTCCCACCCAGCCGGTGAAGAGTCCCTCGGGCAGGGTCTCTTCGTCGGCGCCGCGCAGGAAATCAAAGTCGCAGCCCAGGTGGGCCTGCTCGATGTGCTCGTCGTAAAGCTTGCGGTAGCCGCGCTGGTGGGTGCGCGCCGGCGGCTGCCATTCCTTGCGGCGGCGCTCCAGTTCTTCGGGGGCTACGCAGAGTTCCAGCCGACGCGCGGCAACGTCAAGCTCGATGATGTCGCCGTCGCGCACCAGGGCCAGCGGCCCGCCCACAGCGGCTTCGGGCGAGACATGCAGCACGGCGGCGCCGTAGCCGGTGCCGCTCATGCGCGCGTCGGAGATACGCAGCATGTCGCGCACACCGCGCTCCATGAGCTTGCGCGGGATGGGCAGCATGCCCCATTCGGGCATGGCCGCGCCTACGGGGCCGGCGTTGCGCAGAATCAGCACGCTGTTCTCGTCAATACCCAGGGCGGGGTCGTCAATGCGGTCGGCAATGGTCTGCACATCTTCGAACACCACGGCGCGGCCGCGGTGGCGCAGCAGTTTCGGGTCGGCGGCGCAGGTCTTCATCACCGCGCCGTCGGGTGCGAGGTTGCCTTTGACGACGACCAGCGGCTCCCCGGGCTTCACGGGCTTGTCCAGCGGGCGTATCACCTCGGTGTCGGTGACCTCGGCGGCCGCGATGATGTCGCCGATCGTGCGCCCATCGACGGTGCGCGCATCCAGGTGCAGCAGCGGGGCCAGGGTCTTGAGCAGGGCCGGCACGCCGCCGGCCGCCATGAGCCGCTCGGTCAGGTGCTCACCGGCCGGCTGCACGTTGGAGATCAGCGGCACGCGGCGGGCGATCTCGTCGAAGCGGTCCAGCGTCAGCGGCACGCCCACGCGGCCGGCCAGGGCCAGCAGGTGGATGATGGTGTTGGTCGAGCCGCCCACCGCGCACAGCAGGGTGATGGCGTTGTCGAAGGCGCGCGCGTCGAGGATTTCTTTCGGGCACGGGCCTCCTTCGCCGGCCATGCGGGCGCTGCGGCGGCCCACTTCGCGCGCGATCTGGGTGCGCCGGCCGTCGACCGCCGGCACCATGCTGCTGCCGGGCAGGGCCACACCCAGGGCTTCGCCGATGGCGGCCATGGTGGAGGCTGTGCCCATCTCGGCGCAGTGGCCCGGTGTGCCCATCACGTTGCGCTCGAAGGCCGCGAACTCGCATTGCGACAGCTTGCCGGCGCGCAGGCTGTCGACGATGCGCCAGACACCGGTGGCGTTGCCCAGGTCGCCGCCGGTCAGGGAGCGCGGCGTCGCCGGACCGCTGGCCAGGAAGATAAAGGGCACGCCGGCGCTGGCCGCGCCCATCATGAGCGCCGGTTGCGTCTTGTCGCAGCCGCCGAGCAGCACCACCGCATCGAAGGGATGGGCACGTATGCATTCCTCCGTCTCCATCGCCAGCAGGTTGCGAAAGGGGAAGGAGGTCGGCTTGATGATGTTCTCGCTGAGCGACATCAGCGGCGCCTCAAACGGGATGCCGCCGGCTTCGAGGATGCCGGTCCGCACCTCCTGCGCCAGCACGCGCAGGTTGGAGTTGCAGGGGTTGATGTCGGACCAGGTGTTGAGGATGCCCACAACGGGGCGCGTCATCAGGTCTTCACGGCTCCAGCCGGCCGCAGCCAGGGTGGAACGGTGCACAAAGCCGGGAAGGTCGTCCTTGCGGAACCAGCGTGCGCTGCGCAGCGGCCGGCCGGAGGAGGAGGTGTCGTTGTTGTCCATGATTGCCCTCGATAAATGCCCGCTAGAGGCCTGCTAAGGACCCACGAAAGGCCCACTGAAGAATCGAAGTCATGGTACCCACCCGGGCCGGATTTGATCTGCCGTTTCGCCGCGGGCATTCGGCATGAACGATGCGCACGCGGCGCACAACCGCAGCATCTGCGGCGGCGCTTCAATAGCATTCATGGCATGGCGGCGGATTCGCTCGCGGCCCCTTTCGTGACCTTGACCTTTCATGATCTTTCAATGACCTTCCAGCTACTTCCCAAGGAGACGCTTTCATGACCTTCCGCCCCAAGTACATCACCTTCGACTGCTACGGCACGCTGACCTACTTCCCCATGCACCAGGTGGCCTACGACCTCTATGAAGGCCAGCTGCCGCCCGAGCGCATGCATGTATTCCTGAAAGATTTCGCTGACTACCGCTTCGACGAAGTCATGGGCGACTGGAAGCCCTACGAGCAGGTGCTGAACTCGGCGCTCAAGCGCGCCTGCAAGCGCCACGGCCTGGCCTTCAAGGACGAGCACGCTCGCACGGTCTACGACGCCGTGCCGACCTGGGGCCCGCATGCCGACGTGCCGCACGCCCTCACGCGCGTGGGCAAGAAGATCCCGCTGGTGATCCTGTCCAACGCCATGAACGAGCAGATCCACCACAACGTGGCCAAGCTGCAGGCGCCCTTCCACAAGATCTACACCGCGCAGGATGCCGGCGCCTACAAGCCGCGGCTGCGGGCTTTCGAATACATGCTCGACCAGCTGGGTTGTGCGCCCGAGGACGTGCTGCATGTGTCTGCCAACCCGCGCTACGACATCTTCCCGGCGCAGAACCTGGGTATCGTGAACAAGGTGTTCGTCAACCGCGGCCATGAACCGCGCCCCAACGATGCCTGGAGCTTTGCCGAGATCCGGGACATCAACGGCCTGCCGGGCCTGGTCGGCTTGTGAAAACCCGTTCGCGGCCCCGGTTAGGCCGCGAACAGGTTCCGGGACGTTCGGCAGCGCACCGCACACCATGCCGCCGGCCGTCCACAAAACCGCAGTTTTAACCACGCACCCCCGTACGATCAAGGTATATCCCCGGCCGCGCGGTGCTCCAATGCCTTTACCCCCCACGAGAAACCAGGAGAACACCATGGCAGATAAGAAGCAACTAAGCGGCCTGATCGGCCCTGAAGAGAGCACGCGCATTCTTGGTGCGCTGCAGCGCGGTGCAAACCGCCGCGACGTGCTGGCCATGCTGATGGCCGGCGGCATGCAGGCCACGCTGGCCGGCGGCATCGCGGGCGTCGCTGCCAGCGCGCATGCGCAAACGCCGCGCAAGGGCGGTCGCATCAAGGTCGCCGAAGCCAGTTCCGGGGTGAGCGACACCCTGGATCCGGCCAAGCAAGGCAACGCGACCGACTATTCCCGCGGCTTCATGTTCTACAACGGATTGACCTACCTGGACGGGAGCCTGACACCGCAGCCCCAGCTGGCCGAGGCGTTCAGCACCAAGGACGCCAAGACCTGGATCTTCAAGCTGCGCAAGGGCGTCACCTTCCACGACGGCAAGCCGCTGGCGCCGGCCGACGTTGTGTTCTCGCTGATGCGACACAAAAACCCGGCCATCGGCTCCAAGGCCAAGGTGCTGGCAGACCAGATCGAAGACGTGACGGCCACCGGCCCCAATGAAGTCACCATCCGCCTGGTGGCGCCCAATGCCGACCTGCCGGCCATCCTGGGCACCTATCACTTCCACATCGTCAAGGACGGCACGACCGATTTCAACGCGGGCATTGGCACGGGGCCCTACAAGGTCAAGGAGTTCAAGCCCGGCGTGCGCGCGATCGCCGTGCGCAACGAGAACTACTGGAAGCCCAACCGGCCTTACCTGGACGAGATCGAGCACGTGGGCATCAGCGACGAAACGGCGCGCGTGAACGCGCTGCTGGCGGGCGAACTTGATCTGATCGCCCGGGTCAACCCGCGCTCCATCGACCGCGTCAACGCCAGCGGCAAGGCCGTCATCTTCGAAACCAAGGGCGTTTCGTACACCGACCTGATCATGCGGCGCGACAGCGGCCCAGGCGCCAACCCGGACTTCGTGATGGCCATGAAGCTGTTGTTCAACCGCGAGCAGATGCTCAAGTCCATCCAGCTGGGCCGTGGCGTCGTGGCGAACGACCAGCCCATCAATCCGGGCGACCGCTTCTTCTTCAAGGGCCTGAAGCAGCGCCCCTACGATCCCGAGAAGGCGAAGTGGCACTTGCAAAAGGCCAATCTGGGCAGCGCCGCCATCCCCGTGGTGGCCTCAACGGCCGCCACCAGCTCGGTGGAGATGGCCCTGGTGCTGCAGCATGCGGCGCGGCAGGCCGGCCTGAACCTGGACGTGCGCAACATGCCGGCCGACGGCTACTGGTCGCAGCACTGGATGAAGCACCCGGTCAATTTCGGCAACATCAACACGCGCCCCACGGCCGACCTGGCGCTGACCCTGTTCTTCAAGTCCGACTCTCCCACCAACGAGTCCGGCTGGAAGAACGAGAAGTTCGACCAGTTGCTGGTGGCCGCGCGCGGCGAAACCGACCAGGCCAAGCGCACCCAGATGTACGCCGACATGCAGGTCCTGATCCACAACGAAGGCGGTATCGGCATTCCGATGTTCCTCTCCAGCCTGGACGGCCACAGCAAGAAGCTCAAGGGCTTGCAGGCGATCCCGCTGGGCGGGATGATGGGTTCGAGTTTCGCGGAACACGTGTGGTTGGAGGCGTGAAGCACCCCCGAAGCGCCTTTGGCGCTCCCCCCTCCAAGGGGGCGCCACCTGCGGCCCGGCAAAGCCGGTTCCGCGATGGCACTTGAATGGAAGAGCCTTGTATGAACTTCACGATTTTGAAACTGGTTGCCAACCGGATTGTTGCCGGCCTGGCTTCGCTGCTGGCGGTGTCGGCGGTGGTGTTTGCCATCACCGCCGTGCTGCCGGGCGACGCGGCCGAAGAGAAGCTGGGGCAGGACGCCACGCCCGAAGCGGTGGCGGCGCTGCGCAAGGAGATGGGCCTGGACCGCAGTGCGGTGCTGCGCTACTTCGACTGGCTGGGCGGCATGGCCAGGGGCGATGCGGGCAAGTCGGTGGTCACCGGCATGCCGGTGGGTGAGGCCGTTAACAGCCGCCTGCCCGCCTCGCTGCTGCTGGCCGCGGTGACGACGGCATTTTCCGTGCCGCTGGCCTTGGGCCTGGGCATCCTGTGCGCCTTGCGGCGCGGTTCGGCTTTCGATCGCTTCATCAGCATGGCGACGGTGGCTGTCGTGTCGGTGCCGGAATTCCTGGTGGCCACGCTGGCCGTGCTGGTGTTCGCGGTGCAGCTCAAATGGCTGCCCGCGCTCTCCTACGATGTCAACATTTCCTCGCCGGGCGAAATGCTGCGCTCCTTCGCCTTGCCGGTGCTCAGCCTGGGCAGCGTGATCGTGGCGCAGATGCTGCGCATGACGCGCGCGGCCGTCATCGACCAGATGGCGGCGGCCTACATCGAGATGGTGCGGCTCAAAGGCGCGAGTGCCGCGCGCACCGTGCTGTTCCACGCGCTGCCCAATGCCATCGGCCCCATCGCCAACGCGGTGGCGCTCAGCCTCTCGTACCTGTTGGGCGGTGTGATCATCGTTGAGGTGATCTTCAATTACCCGGGCATCGCCAAGCTCATGGTGGACGCCGTCTCCCAGCGGGACATGCCCCTGGTACAGGCCTGCGCCATGATCTTCTGCGCCGCCTACCTGATCCTGGTGATGCTCGCCGACGTGTGCGGCATCGTCGCCAACCCACGATTGAGGCACCAATGAACGTCGCCACTCTTGTACCTTCGACGGCGGCCACGAAGCGCCGCGCCTGGCTCTCGGGCTGGTCCCGTGCCGGCAAGTTCGGCCTGGCCGTGCTGGCCTTCTGGGTGGCCGTGGCGATCTACGCCTGTTTCGTGCCTGACAACGCGCTCGGCGAGATGTCCGATGCCGGCGTCTTCCAGGGCATGAGCGCGCAACACTGGCTGGGCACCGACTACCTGGGCCGCGACATGCTCCTGCGCATCGTTGCGGGCACGCCCTACACTATTGGCGTGGCCTTCGTCGCGACGCTGATCGCCTGTGGCGTGGGCGCAGTGCTGGGCCTGCTGGCCGCCGTGACGGGCGGTTGGGTGGATTCGGCCCTGAGCCGGCTGCTCGACACCCTGGTCTCCATCCCGAGCAAGATGTTCGCGCTGGTGATCATCGCCGGCTTCGGCTCCTCGGTCACGCTGCTCATTGCCGTGGCCGCCATCGTCTACACGCCGGGTGCCTACCGCATCATCCGCTCGCTGGCGATCAACATCAACGCCATGGACTATGTACTGGTGGCGCGCGCCCGTGGTGAACGCCACGCCTACATCATGCGCCGCGAGATCCTGCCCAACATCACCGGCCCGCTGCTGGCCGACATGGGCCTGCGCTTCGTCTACGCCCTGCGCCTGCTGGCCAGCCTGAGCTTTCTGGGCCTGGGCGTGCAGCCGCCGATGGCCGACTGGGGCTCTCTGGTGCGCGAGAACCTGGGCGCTTTGCCGGTGGGCGGCGTCTCGGTGCTCGCCCCGGCGTTTGCAATCGCCGCGCTGACCATCGCGGTCAACCTCGTGATCGACAACTTACCGGGCCATACCGACGCCGACAGGGAGAAACACTGATGGGCGCTACTGTCCGCGTGAATGAGCTGCGCGTCGTCGCGCAGGCCGCCGGCGGCGGCGAAACAGAAATCGTCAAAGGCGTGTCCTTCCGCATCGAACCCGGCGAGGTGCTGGCGCTGATCGGTGAGTCCGGCTCCGGCAAGACCACCATAGGCCTGGCCCTCATGGGCTACGCGCGCAGCGGTTGCCGCATCGCCGGGGGCAGCGTGCGCATCGGCGACACCGACGTGCTGGCGCTCACCGAATCCGAACGCCGCCGGCTGCGCGGCCGACGCGTGTCCTATATCGCGCAGAGCGCCGCGGCTTCGTTCAACCCCTCGCGCACCATCATGGACCAGGTGGTCGAGACCGCGCACATCCATTCGCTGATGCCGCGCGTCGAGGCCGAGAAAAAAGCCGTGACGCTGTTCCGTGAACTGGCCTTGCCGCAGCCCGACACCATAGGCCAGCGCTACCCGCACCAGGTTTCAGGCGGGCAGTTGCAGCGGCTGATGGCCGCGATGGCGCTGATGAGCGACCCGGACCTGGTGATCTTCGACGAGCCCACCACGGCCCTGGACGTCACCACCCAGATCGAGGTGCTGCACGCCTTCCGCCGCGTGGTGCGCGAGCGCAAGACCACGGCGGTCTATGTCACGCACGACCTGGCGGTGGTGGCCCAGATGGCCGGCCGCATCCTGGTGCTGCGTGACGGCGCCGAGCGCGAGATTGGCACCACGCAACAGATCATCACCACACCGAAAGACGACTACACACGCAGCCTGATCGCCGCCGCCAACCCCAAGGCGCGCACCGGTGAGGCGCATGCCGAGGGCGCCACGCCGCTGCTGGAAGTGCGCAACCTGGTCGCCGGCTACGGCCCGCTGGACAAGCACGGCCGGCCCGCCTCGCCGGTACTGGACGACGTAAGCCTGCGCCTGTACCGCGGCCAGGCCATCGGTGTGATCGGTGAATCGGGCTCAGGCAAGACCACGCTGGCCCGTGCTGTCGCCGGGCTGATAGGCCCCGCCGGCGGCCAGATCATGTTTGACGGCAAGCCGCTGCCACGCCTGGTGAGCCAGCGAACGCCCGAGGAACTGCGCCGCATCCAGATCGTGTTCCAGATGGCGGACACGGCGCTCAATCCTTCGCACACCATCGCAGACATCCTGGCCAGGCCGCTGCAGCTGTACCGCGGCTTGAAGGGCGAGGCGCTGGACAAGCGCATCGCGCAGCTGCTCGACCTTGTGCAACTGCCGCAGGCCTGCGCACGGCGCCTGCCCGTGGGGCTGTCCGGCGGGCAGAAGCAGCGCGTCAACCTGGCGCGCGCGCTGGCCGCCGATCCGGACCTGATTCTGTGCGACGAAGTCACCTCGGCGCTGGATACCGTGGTGGGCGCCGCCATCCTCGACCTGCTGGCACAGCTGCGCAAGGAGCTCGGCGTGTCCTATATGTTCATCAGCCACGACATGAACACCGTGCGCGCCGTGTGCGACGAGATCGTGGTGCTGTATGCCGGCCAGAAGGTGGAGTCGCTCACGCGTTCGGCCTTCGCGCACGCGCCGCGCCATCCCTACTTCCATCTGCTGGCGAACTCCGTTCCGGAATTGCGCCAGGGCTGGCTGGAAGAAGTCGGGGCGGCGCAGCGCGCGGCGCTGCCGCTGGTGCAGGCGCCTATCGACCGCGCGGGCATCTGCAGCTTCCTGGACCGCTGTCCTTTGCGTGTGGCCGGTCTGTGCGACAGCAAGACGCCGCCGCGGCGCGAGCTTGAAGGTGGGGTGGAGGTGTTTTGCCACCGCAGTGCCGACGAACTGCTGCAGCTGCAAAAGACCAAGGCGCAGCCGCAGGAATGCACGGCCTGAGCCGCGGCCGTTTCATCCGAATTGAATTGCCCTGAACCGAACTGAACTGAACTGACATGGAAACACTGAACTTCATTGGAGGCCGCTGGCAAGCGGCCCAAGACGCCCGCCAATTCGAGGTGCGCAACCCGGCCGACGACAGCCTGATTGCCACCGTCGCCGATGGCGGCGCCGCCGATGCGCGCCTGGCCGCCGATGCCGCGGCCGGGGCGCTGCACGCCTGGAAGGCGCGCCCGCCGCGCGAGCGTTGCCTCATCCTCAAGAAATGGCAGGCGCTGATAGAGCGCGACGTGGAGCCGCTGGCCGCGCTGATCTCTCGCGAGCAGGGCAAGCCGCTGGCCGAATCGCGCGGCGAGATTGCCTATGCCGCGGGTTATGTGGAATGGTTCGCGGAAGAGGGTGTGCGCGCCCACGGTGAAGTCATCGCCGCGCCCGTCACCTCCAAGCGCTACATCGTGCTGCGGGAAGCCGTTGGCGTCGTGGCCGTGGTCACGCCCTGGAATTTCCCGGCCGCGATGATCGCGCGCAAGATCGCGCCCGCGCTGGCCGCCGGCTGCACCGTGGTCGCCAAGCCGGCCGAAGACACGCCGCTGACATCGCTGGCGCTGGTGAAGCTGGCCGAGGAAGCGGGCGTGCCGCCCGGCGTGCTCAACATCGTGCCCGCCTCGCGCGATCGCACGCCGGAAGTGGTCGGCGAATGGCTGGCCGACGGCCGCGTGCGCAAGATCAGCTTCACCGGCAGCACGCCGGTGGGCAAGCTGCTGGCGCGCGAGTCCGCTACCACGCTCAAAAAGCTGTCGCTGGAGCTGGGCGGCAACGCGCCCTTCATCGTGTTCGAAGATGCCGACATCAACGCGGCCGTCGAAGGCCTGATGGCCTCGAAATTCCGCAACGGCGGCCAGACCTGCGTCAGCCCCAACCGCGTGTACGTCCACCAGACGGTGCACGACCGTTTTGTCGACAAGCTGGCGGCCCGGGTGGGCGCGCTGAAGGTCGGTCCCGCAACCTGGCCGCAGGCCGAGATCGGTCCCATGATCAATGCCCGTGCGCTGGACAAGATAGAGCGCCATGTGAACGACGCCGTGGCCAAGGGCGCCAAGGCGGTGGTGGGTGGTTGCCGCGTGCGCAACGACGTCGCCACCGGGCCCAACTACTACGCGCCCACGGTGCTGACCGGTGCCACCAAAGAGATGGCCCTGTCCTGCGAGGAAACCTTCGGCCCCGTGGCCGCCATCTTCCCCTTCGCGACCGAAGAGGAAGTTGTCGCGCTGGCCAACGACACGCCCTACGGCCTGGCCGGTTACTTCTATTCCAACGACGTCAAACGCATCTGGCGCGTGGCCTCTGCCCTGGAGACCGGCATGGTCGGCATCAACGAAGGCGCCATCGCCGCGCAGGCCGCGCCCTTCGGCGGCGTGAAGGAATCGGGTTACGGCCGCGAAGGCTCGCACTGGGGCCTGGACGATTACCTGCACACCAAGTACCTTTGTCAAGGCAATCTCGCATGAAAGTCCTGGTGCTAGGCGCCGGCGTGATCGGCACCACCACGGCCTATTACCTGGCCCGGGCAGGCCATGAGGTCACGGTTGTCGACCGCCAGCCCGGCCCCGCGCGCGAAACAAGCTTTGCCAATGCCGGCCAGGTATCGCCGGGCTATGCGGCGCCCTGGGCCGCGCCCGGCGTGCCGCTCAAGGCCTTGCGCTGGATGTTCCAGAAGCATGCGCCGCTGGCCATAGGCCTGGACGGCAGCATGGACCAATTGCGCTGGATGTGGCAGATGCTGCGCAACTGCAGCCCGCGGCGTTATGCGGTCAACAAGGAGCGCATGGTGCGGCTGGCCGAATACAGCCGCGACTGCCTGGCGCAGCTGCGTGAAGATACCGGCCTGCGCTACGAAGGCCGCGAGGGCGGCACGCTGCAGGTGTTCCGCACCCTGGCGCAGCTCGACGCCGTCGGCAAGGACGTGGCCGTGTTGCGCGCTGCCGGTGTTCCCTACGAACTGCTGGGACCCGACGAACTGGTGCGCGCGGAGCCGGCCATCGCCACCGGGCCGCTGGTGGGCGGCCTGCGCCTGCCCGGCGACGAGACGGGTGACTGCCACCTGTTTACCACCGGTATCGGCCACCTGGCCCAATCCATGGGTGTGCGTTTTTCCTTTGGCGAAGCCATAGACCGCGTAGAGCTCTGTGCCGGCCAGGTGGCCGGCGTGTTGCAGGGCGGCCGCCTGCTGAAAGCCGATGCCTATGTGATGGCGCTGGGCTCGTATTCCACGGCCCTGCTGTCGGAGGCTGTGAAGATCCCCGTCTATCCGGTCAAGGGTTATTCGATCACCGTACCCATCGCCGACGCGGACCGTGCGCCGGTGTCGACCGTGCTGGACGAGAGCTACAAGATCGCCATCACGCGTTTTGACCGCCGCATCCGCGTGGGCGGCATGGCGGAACTGCGCGGCTTTGACCTGCGCCTGAACCCGCGGCGCCGCGAAACGCTGGAACTGTGCCTGAACGACCTGTTCCCCGGCGCCGGTGACGCTGGTGCGGCTAGCTTCTGGACCGGTCTGCGGCCCATGACCCCGGACGGCACCCCGCTGGTGGGCCGCACGCCGCTGCCTAATCTGTACCTCAACACCGGCCACGGCACACTGGGCTGGACCATGGCCTGCGGCTCCGCCCGCCTGCTGGCCGATGTCATGAGCGGCCGCGCGCCCGAGATCCGCGCCGACGACCTTTCGGTGCAGCGTTATGCGCAGCCCGCATCACGGCCATGGGCCGGCCCTCAGGCCGAACCTGGACTGAGTACCTGAAGCCTGCGCGGTAAAAAGGTGAGGGCGTCAAGACGCCCCTCATCCACCGATGTAGCCGGCATGGGTGTTCGGTCTGCACCGGCGGCCCGGCTTTGCCGCTCGCCCCTAGCGATGCTCTTTCAACGCCGTATGCAGGTAGTCGTAAAACATCTTCGCCGGCGCGCGCAAGGTCGTGCCGTGCAAGGTGGCCAGGCCTAATACACGCGACACCGTCGGTGCGACCAGCGTGATGCCGACCATTGACGGGTGCCGCTTCGGCAAGGCCAGGCGCGGTACGGCCGCAAGCCCGAGCCCCGCGTCGACCATGCCGAGCAAGGTCGCGATGTGGCTCACCTCGAGCCGGTACGACGGGTTGACACCCGCCTTGGCCAGCGCGTCGTCCAGCAACTGGCGGTTGCCGCTGGTGCGCGCGACCGCGATCAGGCGCTCGGTTTCCAGGCTCTTCCACGATATCGTCTTGCGCCCGGCGAGCGCATGGCGGCGCGGCATGGCCACCACAAAGGGGTCGGTGTGGATAGGCTCGAAGTCCACGCCGGGCACCTGGTTGCCCATAAAGCTGATGCCGAAGTCCGACTCGCCCGATACCACGCTGGCCATCACCGCGCCCGCGGCTTCGTCGATCACCCGCACGCGGATCAGCGGGTAGCGCTCCGAGAACGAGCTCACGACCGAGGGCAGGAAATGGATGGCCGCAGAAGGCACGCAGGCCACGGTGACCCGGCCCGTGCGGCTTGCGGCGATGTCGGTGATGCCGAGCATGGCGGACTCAAGGTCGTCCAGCGCGGCGCGCGCGCGATCGAGGAACACCTGGCCGAGGGCCGTCAGCTCGACATCGCGCGTGGTGCGCTTGAAGAGCCTTGCGCCCAGGATGGTCTCGAGCTTGTCGACGCGCCGGCTCAAAGCCGGTGGCGAGAGGTGGATGTGGTCGGCCGCCGCGCGAAAGCTCCCGCGCTCGGCCACTGCCACGAAGGCCTCCAGTTGCTGCAAATCGAAATTGATGCGTGCCATGCACTAATACTAGCAAAAGTTGCACTTCACGGAATTCCTGCATAAGCCGATGATGCGTCCAGTGAAAAAAACGAAGGAGACAATTTCATGCTGGTTCCACATTTCTTCAATCCCTTAAAGCTTTCCCTCGCGCTGGCGCTCGGCGCCGGCCTGCAGGTACTCATGTCCGGCCAGGCATTCGCCCAGGCCTGGCCGGCCAAACCCGTCACCATCGTCGTGCCGACCTCCGCCGGGGGGGCCAACGACGCCATGGCGCGCATCATCGCCCAGGGCCTGAGCGCCCGGATAGGCCAGCCGGTCATCGTCGACAACAAGGCCGGCGCCAACGGCGCGATCGCCAGCGACTTCGTCGCGCGTGCGGCGCCTGACGGCTACACCATCATGTTCGGCTACATCGCCACGCACGGCATCAACCCGGCGCTGCAGAAGCTGAGGTACGACCCCGTCACCGATTTCGAGCCCATCGGCATGGTGGCCGCCTCGCCCACCGTGATGGTGGCCAACAAAGACGTCCCCGTGAAAAACGCCAGGGAAATGGTCGACTACCTGAAGGCCAGACCCGGCACCTACAGCTACGCCACGGCCGGCAACGGCACGGCGCCGCACATCGCGGGCGAGTTGTTCAAGCTGTCGGTTGGTGTGGATGTGACCAGCGTTCCGTACAAGGGCTCGGCGCCCGCCGTGCTCGACACCATCGCCGGCAGCACGCAGTACATGTTCCCCAGCCTGTTCACCGCGTACCCGCAGATCAAGGGCGGCAAGCTCAAGGCGCTGGGCATCGCCGGCGACAAGCGCTCTCCCGTGCTGCCTGACGTCCCCACGCTGGCCGAACAGGGCATCGCCAACGTCAGCATGTCGCAGTGGTACGCCATGTTCGCGCCCGCGAAGACACCCAAGGCCGTGGTCAACCGGCTCAATGCTGAGATGAACGCCGTGCTGGCCGATAAAGGCGCGCAAAAACGCATCGAGGACCAGGGCGCCGAAGTGGAAACCAGCACGCCCGAGCAGCTCAAAACCCTGGTGCAAAAAGAAGTGGCGCGCTGGAAGGCCGTTGTGTCCGCCGCCAGGATCAAGGCCGAATAATTTTCCCGGACGGATATCACCATGAATTTGCAAGACTGGATAGGCCGCAGCGAGACGGTGGAGGACATCGCCACCGCTACGCCGTATGCGGCGCTGTCGGCCACACTGGACCGCCCGGACACCGCGCGGCCCGCGCCGGGCACGCCGCTGCCCTGCCTGTGGCACTGGCTGTATTTCCTGCCCATCCATGCGCAGTCGGAGATCGGGCCGGACGGCCACGCGCGGCGCGGCGGTTTCCTGCCGCCCGTTTCGTTGCCGCGCCGGATGTGGGCCGGCAGCGATTTCGAATTCCACGAAGCGCTGTGCGTCGGCGATGCGCTGGCGCGCACCTCGACCATCGTCGACGTGAAGGAGAAAAGCGGCCGCACCGGCAGCCTGGTGTTCGTGAAGGTGCGCCACGAGATTCGCCGCAACGGCGCCGCGGGCGTGGCCTTGACCGAGCACCACAACATCGTTTACCGCGCGGCACCGGCACCGGGTGACGTGGCCCCGCCGCCGCAGGCCGTGCCGACCGAATTCGAGTGGGTGCGCCGCATCACCGCCGACGATGTGCTGCTGTTCCGCTATTCGGCCCTCACCTTCAACGGGCACCGCATCCACTACGACCGCAAGTACGTCACCGAGGTCGAGGGCTACCCGGGCCTCATCGTGCACGGCCCGCTGATCGCCACGCTGCTCATGGACCTGCTGCGCCGGCATATGCCCGACGCCACGGTACGAAAATTTGAATTCAAGGCGGTCCGGCCCACCTTCGACGTCAATCCCTTCTCCATCCACGGCCAGCCTTCGGCCGACGGCAAGAGCGTGCATTTGTGGGGGCGCGACCACGAAGGCTGGCTCACGATGGATGCCACCGCCACGCTGGCCTGAGGAGACGCCATGCAACCGCTCAAGGGCATCACCGTCGTCACCCTGGAACACGCCATCGCCGCGCCTTTCGCCACGCGCCAGCTCGCCGATATGGGCGCGCGCGTCATCAAGATCGAACGGCCCGGCGTGGGCGACTTCGCGCGCAGCTACGACAGCCGGGTGCGGGGCCTGGCATCGCACTTCGTCTGGACCAACCGCTCCAAGGAAAGCCTGACGCTGGACGTCAAACACGAGGAGGCGCAGAAAATCCTCATGCGCCTGATCCTCGAAGAGGCCGACGTGGTGGTGCAGAACCTCGCACCGGGCGCTGCCGCGCGGCTTGGGCTGTCGTACGAGGCCTTGTCCAGGCGCAAGCCCGGCATCATCGTGTGTGACATTTCGGGCTATGGCGGCGACGGCCCCTATCGCGACAAAAAAGCCTACGACCTGCTGATCCAGAGCGAGGCCGGTTTCGTTTCGGTGACCGGCACGCCCGAGACGCCGTCCAAGGCCGGCCCGTCGATCGCCGACATCGCCGCCGGCATGTATGCGTACACCAACATCCTGGGCGCGCTGATGCACCGTCGGCAGACGGGCGAGGGCCAGCACATCGACATCTCCATGCTCGAGTCGCTGTCGGAATGGATGAGCTACCCGCTTTACTACGCCTTCGAAGGCGCGGCGCCACCCCAGCGCACGGGCGCGAGCCACGCGACCATCTACCCCTACGGCCCCTTCCCGGCCGGTGACGGCAAGACCGTGATGATGGGCCTGCAGAACGAACGCGAGTGGAAGGGCTTTTGCGAGAAGGTGCTGCTGCAGCCCGCGCTCGCCACCGACCCACGGTTTGCCGGCAACGCACAGCGCAGCGCCGCCCGCGAAGCGCTCTCGTCGCTTATCGTCGAAGCCTTCAGCACACTGACTGCCGCGCAGGTCGTGGAGCGGCTGGAGGCGGCCGGCATCGCCAATGCGCAGGTCAACACCATGAACGAGCTGTGGGAGCATCCGCAGCTCCAGGCCCGCGCGCGCTGGCGTGAAGTCGACACACCGGCGGGCGCCGTGCCCGCCCTGTTGCCGCCCGGCTCCTGGCAGCACAGCGCGCCGCGCATGGACGCCGTGCCCGCGCTCGGCCAGCACACCGAGGCCATCCTGCAGCACTTCGGCTACGGCGCCGAACAGCTTGCCCAATTGCGCGCGGAAGGCGCGGTATGAGCTCATCGCCGGCCGTTCCGCTGAGCTATCTGTTCGTGCCGGGCCACCGGCCCGAGCGATTCGCGAAGGCGCTGGCTTCGGGGGCGGACCGCGTCATCATCGACCTGGAAGACGCGGTCCCGCCCTCGGGCAAGGCGGCCGCGCGCGAAGCCGTCGCGGCGTGGATGTCCTCTGCCGGCGAAGAGATTCGCGGCAAGCTGTTGATCCGTATCAACGACGCGAGCACGGGCTGGTACGCGGACGACTTGAAGCTTTTGCGGCAGGTGCGAGCCGCCTGCGTCATGCTTCCGAAATGCGAAAGCAGGCGGCAGCTTGCCGACGTTCTCGCGCCGCTCGATGCGGGCGCCACCGCGCTGCCGCTGGTCGAAACAGCACGTGGCCTGCTTGCCGCCCTGGACCTTGCCACCGCACCGGGCGTCGCGCGCCTGGCCTTCGGTTCGCTTGATTACATGGCCGACCTCGACATCCCCGCCGACAGCCCGGCGCTGCAGCACGCCGCGATTGAGCTTGCCATCGCTTCACGTGCCGCGGGCTTGCCCTCGCCCGTGGCCGGCGTCACGCCCGACATCGACGCGGACCGCGTTGCCGCCGACATGGCGCGGGCGCGCAGCCTCGGCTTCGGCGCCAAGATGTGCATACACCCCGCGCAGCTTGCCGGCGTGCATGGCGCGCTGCGGCCTGGCGCTGAAGAACAGGCCTGGGCGCAACGCGTCCTGAGCGCCTGGCATGCGGCCGGCGGCGGCGCCTTCCAGCTCGACGGGAAGATGGTCGACAGACCGGTCGTTCTCAAGGCCGAACGCATCATGGCCCTGGCCGCACGCACCCCCTGATTTTTCACAAGATACGTAACCCACATAACCCACATAACCCAACGGAGAACCCATGTCCTCAACCATCATCGACTCAAAAATCTTCGGCGACATGTTCAGCGATGCCGCCATGCGGCATGTCTGGTCGGACGAAAACCGCACCGCCAAATACCTGGACATCGAGCGCGCGCTCGCCAAGGTCCAGGGGGCCCTGGGCATCATTCCCAAGGAGGCGGCCGAAGAAATCGTGAAGAACTGCGAGCCCAGCCAGATCGACTGGGTCAAGCTCAAGGCCAAGACCGAGCAGATCGGCTACCCGATCATCGCCGTGGTCAACCAGATCAATGCCCATTGCAAGGACGGCCTGGGCGAGTATTGCCACTGGGGCGCCACCACGCAGGACATCACCGACACGGCCGCCGTGCTGCAGATCCGCGAGGCCCTCGCGCTGGTCGAGGCCGACCTCGCGGACATCTCGGCCTCGCTCGCCAAACTGGCGCGCGCCCACCGCGACACGCCCATCATAGGCCGCAGCAACCTGCAGCAGGCCACGCCCATCACCTTCGGCTACAAGATGGCCAGCATCCTCGCGGGCATAGAGCGCCACCGCGAGCGCCTCACGCAGCTCAAGCCGCGGGTGCTGGTTGGCGAGTTCGGCGGCGCATCGGGCACGCTATCGTCGCTAGAAAAAGGCGCGATGGAAACCCAGGCCGGCCTCATGAAGGAGCTCGGGCTCGGCCAGCCGCTGATTTCGTGGCACACCGTGCGCGACAACTTCGCCGAAGTGGGCGCCTTCCTCGGCATCGTCGGTGGGTCGCTCGGCAAGATCGCGATGGACGTGAAGCTGCTGATGCAGACTGAAGTCGCGGAGGTGTTCGAGCCTTTCGCACCCGGCCGAGGCTCCTCGTCGACCATGCCGCAAAAGCGCAACCCGATCTCCTGCCTCTACATCCATGCCAACATTTCCGTGGTGCGCCAGCTGGCCGCCTCGCTGATGGACGCGATGGTCGCCGACCATGAGCGCTCCACGGGCCCGTGGGAGATCGAGTGGGTGGCCATGCCCGAGATCTTCTGCCTGATGTCGGGCGCGCTCAAGCAGACGAAGTTCATCCTTGCCGGCCTCGAAGTCGACGCCGCGCAGATGCGCCGCAACATCGACATGACCCACGGCCTGGTGATGTCGGAGGCCGTCATGATGGGCCTGGGCCCCTACATCGGTCGCGAATACGCGCACGACCTGGTCTACGACATCTGCCGCGACGCGCTCAAGCAGCAGCGGCCGCTGATCGAGCTGCTGGCGGAGCATCCGGAAATCAACAAGCACGTAACGCGCGAGCAGCTCGCCTCGTTCTGCGACCCGATGAACAACCTGGGCCAGGCGGGCGTGATGGTTGATCGGGTGCTGGAGTCGATCAAGGCGCCCGCCTAGCCGTTCGCGAGAGCGTCGCGGGCCTGGCGGCCCATCAAGGGTATTACTTCTTCTCGCCCATCAAGGGCATTGGGAAGCAAGCCCGGCTCCGGTTTAACCTGCATGGTTTTCCGGAGCCGGTGTCAGCTATCCCGCGATTCTGCTGGTGATCTTCCGGGCGGCGTCCGTCACGAGCCCTGAGAGGAAGTCCCGGTTGAAGGCGTTGAAGCGTTCAGAGTTGCCGACGAGGGTGATGCTGCCGAGAATCCGCTGCTTCTCGTCGAAGATGGGGGCGGCGATACCGCTCTTGTTCGGGTCTAGTTCTCCCTCGCTGATGCAATAGCCGTCTTTGCGGATGCGCAGCATGGCCTTGGAGAAATCTTTCCAGGTCGAACCCAGTCGCTCAAGGTCTCCCGGGGCTGCGCTGTCGAAAAGGCGCCGTAGCTGGCGCGGCAGCAGGTAGGCCAGGATGACCCTGGAGGTGGCGCTGTGGAACAGGTCCATGGGCCTGCCGCGTCCGTAGTTCAAGGGCTGCTCTTCCGAGCCGGATCTTTGCAGGATATTGATCACGGTCGACCCATAGAGCTCGCTGATCAGCAGTTCCAGGCTTGTCTGCGCGATGAGATCACCCACGATGTCATGGCTGGCGGCCAGCAAGGGGTCGAACTGGGTCATATGCCGATCCAGCTCAATGATGCGCGGCCCCAGGGCGTAGCCGCGCGGCAATCGCACCAGCAATCCCGCATTGGATAACTCGCGTACGTAGCGATACGCACTGGGTGAGGTGTACCCCAGTTGCGAGCAAATGATTTCGATGTCGATCACGGGCTGGTCTGCGCTGAACAGTTTCAGCACCTCCAGCATGCGGCTCAGGCTATTCATGGATTGGAACTCTGGTAACGCCGGGGCGAAGGGAATACGCCTTGGCAAGCCTCAAGGTTAAACGGAGCGGCGCACCGGTCGGTTTGGAAGCCTTTGGCAGTCTACCTGTCGATATTTGCTTAAATGGCTAATAAATCAAAAACAGGCGATTTTTATAAAAAATTTCCAATTTATATTTGCTTTATTTGATCTAATCGATAAACTAGCAAAAAATAAGAGAGCGAATCAGGAGGAATTTCACCCATCGGCCCCGCGAGTGCTCCCCCGCTCGAGGCCGAAATATCGTCAACTGGGGTTCTAGGAGTCAGCGATGAAAAGGAATTTCTTTCGGCAGTCCTGTGCCGCCGCGGTGGTGTTGCTCGCCGCGTGCGTGGTGCCGGTGCAGGCCTGGGCCCAGGCCAGCTGGCCTTCGCGGCCGATCCGCATCGTGGTTCCTTACCCGCCGGGCACGGGTCCGGATGTGATGGCCCGCCTGGTCGGGGAGGGTTTGGCGAAGGAACTCAAGGCCACTCTTGTCGTGGAAAACAAGGCGGGCGCCAACGCCGTCATTGGCACCAGCGAGGTGGTCAAGTCCCCCGCCGATGGCTATACCTTCCTGCTGGTGGATCGGCTCACGCTGACGGTCAACCCTTTGCTGTACCAGCCTCTGCCCTTCAACCCCAAGAAAGACCTGGTTTCCGTCAGCAACATCGCTGATGTGAATCTCTATCTGGTGGTGAGCTCCCAGCTGCCGGTGTCAGACTTCAAATCTTTCGTGGCTTATTCAAAGTCGCACCCCGGCCAGGTGACTTTTGGCACCGGCGGCGTGGGCAGCGTGATGCACCTGAACATGGAGCTGCTGCAGGCGGGCACGGGCGTGGAATTTCTCCACGTTCCCTACAAGGCGCTGGCCGAAGTCATCCCCGCCATGCTGGGAGGCCAGGTGGTGGCGACTTCGGGCGGGGTGGAGGCCATCCTGCCGCATGTGCAGAAGGGGACCATGAAGCTGCTGGCAGTCGGGGCCGCGTCGCGCGCGCCCGTCGCGCCCACCGTTCCCACCATCACCGAGGCCAGCGGCTCCGACTTGCTGCTTTCCACGTCCTACTCGCTTCATGCCAAGGCCGGCACGCCGCCGGAGGTCCTCGCGCGTATGAATGCGGCGCTGGCCAAGGTTCTGGCGGCCCCCGAACTGCAGGCATTTGCGACGGCGCGCGGCCTGCGCGCCGGAGCATCCCAGCCCGCGGAGCTCGATGCACAGATTGCGGTGGATGGCGAGCGTATCGGCAAGCTCGTTCGCGAACGCAATATCAAAGTGCAGTGAGGGGTTGGTGCGATGACAAGCAGGACTGGCGCCCAGGCGCTTTGGGCAGCGCTCGCCGGCGAAGGGGTGGATACCTGCTTTGCCAATCCGGGCACGACGGAACTCGATCTGGTGCGTGCGCTGGAAACCCACGACGAAATCCGCTGTGTGGTCGGGCTCCAGGAGAACGTGTGCACCGGCGGGGCTGATGGTTACGGCCGCATGCTGGGCCGACCGGCAGCCACGCTGCTGCACCTGGGCCCGGGCTTTGCCAACGGCATCGCCAACCTGCACAACGCCCGGCGCGCCCACACACCCATCGTCAACATCATTGGCGACCACACCAGCTGGCATCTGCCCTACGATGCGCCGTTGACCTCGGACATCGAATCCCTGGCAGGGGCCGTCTCCGGCTGGGTGCGCCGCATCGAAAGCACGGAGGACAGCGCGGTCGCCGGCGCCGAGGCCGTGCGCCAGAGCTTCGCCAATGGCGGGCAGGGAAGCT
Source organism: Polaromonas sp. CT11-55 (assembly GCF_047303325.1). Taxonomy (NCBI): domain Bacteria; kingdom Pseudomonadati; phylum Pseudomonadota; class Betaproteobacteria; order Burkholderiales; family Comamonadaceae; genus Polaromonas; species Polaromonas sp. CT11-55. The sequence continues at coordinate 114,022 of NZ_JBKBEX010000006.1, forward strand.
CGCTGATCTTCCCTGCCGATTTCCAGTACGGCGAGCTTCCCGCGGCGGCCCAACAGGTGGCATCCGGCGGCACGCGCGCGATGGCGGCTGACGACTACGACCAGGCGCAGGCCGTCGCGCGGTTGCGCGCGGGCCGCCGGGTGGTGTTTCTTCTGGGCGGCGGCGGTGAGCGCAGCGGGCTGGGGGAGCGTGCCCAGCGCGCGACGGCCCGGCTGTGCGCCCTGCTGGGCGCAACGGCGTATGCCGAAACATTTCCATCGCGCGCCGAACGCGGCCAGGGTCTGCCGGCGTTCGACCGCTTGCCTTACTTTCCGGAACCCGCACGGGCGGTGCTGGATCCGGCCGACCTCGTGGTGCTCGCGGGTGCGCTGCCGCCCATCACTTACTTTGGCTATCTGGGCCATCCGAGCGCGCTGGTGAAGTCCGAGCAACTGCTGATGATCGGCCAGCCCGGCCAAGCCGTGGCCGAGCGGCTCGAGCAGCTCGCCGACGCGCTGGGCGCGCCGGCCTATGAGGCATCGCCGCTGGCGCTGCCTGAGCAGCCCGAAGGTGAACTCACGCCGGCCAGGATCGCCGCCGTGCTGGCGCGCGAGCTGCCGGACCGCGCCATCGTGTCGGTCGAGGGCGGAACCTGCGGCTACCCGTTTTACGCCGCATCGGCGGCGGCGCGTTCGCACACCACCTTGACCAACACCGGCGGCGCCATCGGCCAGGGGCTGCCCGTGGCCCTGGGCGCGGCCATCGCCTGCCCGGACCGGCAGGTGGTGGGCCTGCTGTCGGACGGCAGCACGCAATACACGATCCAGACCCTGTGGTCGCTGGCGCACGAGAACCTCAACGTTGTGGTGCTGATCGCCGCCAACCACCAGTACGCCATCCTGCGCAATGAACTGCGCCGCGACGGCGGCAAGCTGGGTGCGCGGGCCGAGGCGCTGACCTCGCTGGACCGTCCGCGCATCGACTGGGTAGGCCTGGCGCAGTCATATGGCGTGCCTGCCAAGCGCGCGACGACCGCCCAGGTATTGGCTGAACAACTGCGCGAGGCTTTCGGGCGCAAAGGGCCCGCACTCATAGAAATGGCCCTTTGAAGGGCTTCGCAACCGGGGCGGCGCGCAGGTGCGCAGCGGCCTGACATCAATCAAGGAGCAGGTATGGATTTGAAACTCAAGGGCAAGGTCGCCGTGGTGACCGGCGGCAGCCTGGGCATAGGCCGGGCGGTCACGGAAGCGCTGGCCGCCGAAGGCGTGCGCGTGGCGATCGTGGCGCGCAGCAAGGGGCCGCTGGAGCAGGCCGCACGCGAGATCACTGAAAAGACGGGCGTCGAGATCCTGGCCGCACCGGCCGACGTCAGCAGCACCGAGCAGGTAGAAGCCATGATTGCAAAGGTTGCGGCGCATTTCGGGCGCATCGACATCCTGGTCAACGGTGCGGCGCACCCGGGCGGCCTGGTGCGCAGCGAAATCGAGAACGCCAGTCCTGAAGGGTTGCTCGAAGACATCAACATCAAGGTGGTGGGCTACATGCGCTGCGCCAAGGCGGCGGCGGCTCACATGAAGAAGGGCGGGTTCGGCCGCATCATCAACATCGGCGGCCTCACGGGGCGCGGCAGCAAGCAGCTTTCGGGCATGCGCAACGTGGCCATCTGCCACCTCACCAAGACGCTCTCCGACCAGCTCGGCCCCTCGGGCATCACCGTCAATGTGATCCACCCCGGCGTGGTCGAGACGCCGCACATCCACGAGCTCTACGCCAAGGAGGCCAAGCTGCAAGGCCTGACGTCGGACCAGGTCGAAGCGAACTACGCCAAAGCCACACCGATCCGCCGCGTGCTGCAGCCCGGCGAGATCGCCGACGTCGTTCTTTTCCTCGCCTCCGAACGCGCCGGCGCGATCACGGGTGAATCCATCGCCGTGGACGGCGGCATCACCCGCGGCATCTTCATCTGAACGCATTCAAAGAGGACGATCATGCAGGGAACAATTCTCGTGGGAACCGCCGGGCAAGGCATTTTGCGCAGCGCGGATGACGGCGCCACATGGCACCGCCTGGGGCTGAGGGAGGCCATCGAGTTCGATGGCGTGGTGCGCAGCCTGCTGGTGGACCCGCGCGATCCGAACCGGATTTTTGCGGGCGCGGATGCAGGCATCTGCCTGAGCGAAGACGCAGGCGTGCATTTCAAGCGGCTCGAATCGCCTGCGAACGGCATGCATGTCTGGGCCTTGGCCATTGATCCGCGCAACGCCGATGTGATCTACGCCGGCACCGGTGCACCGTCACGGGCGGCGATGTTCCGCTCACTTGACGGCGGCAGGAATTGGACGCGGCTTCCCGTCGAGCTGCCCGAGTTCTGCGCCGGCGTGAACCGTCCCCGCATCCTCAGCATCACGGTGGACCCGGAAGACTGCGCTGTCTGGTTCGGCGTGGAGGAGGGCGGTGCCTGGCACAGCCAGGACAAAGGCGACACCTGGCGCCGTATTGACGACGCGCAAAGCGGCATCGTCAACAGCGATATCCACGCCATTTGCATCCTGCCGGCGCGCGGCATGCAGCCCAGGACGCACCTGATCGCCACGGTCAATTCGGTCTATACCAACACGAACGGTGGTCACGGCCCCTGGTCCGCTGAGAGCTCCGCCGACCGGTTCGATGGGATGTATTACACGCGCACCCTGCTGCCCCTCGAAGGCGACCAGGACGTGCTCCTGGTGGCCATCGGTGACGGCACGCCGGGCACGCGCAGCCAGATTTACCGTTCGCTTGATCGCGGCGCTACCTGGTCCACCAGCCTGCTGCACGCGGCCCCGAACTCCACGTTCTGGGCGCTAGGCACGCATGCCGCGGACCCGGATCTGGTGTTTGCCGGCACCAAGTACGGTCACCTCTTTCGTTCGGCGGACGGCGGCAAGAGCTGGTTCAAGGACTGGCGCGATTTCAGCGAGATCACGGCCGTGGCCTGGACCCCGGTGGTGGCCGCCGTCAAGCCGCATCCCAAGTCCACGCTGGGAGCCAAACCCCATGACTGAACAACAGGCCACCGGAGTCCTGCGGCCCAGAATCCGCCGCACGCATCTCTCGCTCTTCGTGACGGATCCGTTCGCCTCGGCCGCCTGGTACGAACGCATCCTGGGCATGCAGGAGACCGCGCGCAGTGAGCGCTGGGTGTTCATGAGCTTCGGCCAGAAACACCATGACATCGCCCTGATTCGCCCGGAGCCGGGCGAGACCGTGGGCGGCTGTGCGCTGCAGCACTACGGCCTGGAGATCGAGGGCGATCTCACCGAGCTGCGCAGGCTCTATGGGCAACTTCTCCGTGCCGGTGTCGAGGTGGTCAAGACCACCGACCACAAAGTGGGTTATGGCCTGTACTTCAACGACCCGGATGGCCATCGCTTCGAGTTCTTCCTCGAAACCGTCCATGACGATGAAGAAGGCAAGCGCGTGCTGCACACCCACAACGCACCCAGTGATCACTTCGAGCTGGAGCCGCTGTACGACTGAGTACGCCGGCCCTGTTTCCTTCCCTGTCTCTTTTTTCTTTCTTCCTTTTTTCATTTTTTTCTTATTCACGGTACACACCCATGACCAAGTCCGCCAACTTCAGTGTTTTCCATATTCGCAAGTGGTATCTGCAGATCGAGGACACCCTCGCCGGCGAAACCGGTGCACCGGCCGATGGTGAGTCCCTGCGCAAGATCGTCATCGCCGCCTGCATCCACAATCCCTTTGCCGGAAAGTTCGTTGAGGACCTGTCGCCCTGGATCGATCCTTCGCCCGAGCTGGGCCGTGAGTTCGGCCGCCGCATCCAGGAAGCCGCCCAGGGCCGGGCCATTGAGAGCTACGGCAAGGCCGTCGTGGTCGGCATTGATGGCGAGTACGAACACGGCAACGCATTGCTCACCAACCCGGCCGCCAACCCGGTCCGCGACGCCATCGGCGGCGGCAAGTCCTGGGTGCCCTCCAGCGGCAAGCGCGGCGGCCCCGGGACCGTGATCGACATCCCCCTGGCGCACAAGGACGCGCTGTACGTGCGCTCGCATTACGACACCATCACCGCCCAGTTCGCAGACGGACCCAACCGCGACGAAGTCATTGTGATCTGGGCCTTCGCGACCCGCGGCCGCCTCAATGCCAGGCTCGGCGGCCTGAAGGCTTCCGATGTCAAGGGCCAGGACGGCCTGGTTTAAGAGACAAACAAGAGAAGAACAAGAGAAAAGCATGGAGAGGCGCGACTGCACGCTGGTCCTGTCGGGGCTGAACCTCCACGTCACCGAGTGGGGGAATGCGCAGGCACGGCCTGTGGTGATGCTCCATGGCATACGCGGCTATGCCGAGACCTTCGCCGGTGTGGCGGCCGCGCTGCAGCCGGATTTTCGTGTCGTCGCCTTTGACCAGCGCGGTCGTGGCGAGTCGGACTGGGATCCCGCGCACAACTACTACACCGATGCCTATGTCGCTGATCTTGAGGCACTGGCCCAGGCCCTGGGCCTTGCGCATTTCGACCTGCTAGGCCATTCAATGGGCGGTATCAATGCCATCGTGTATGCGGCGCGGTATCCGCAGAAGGTGCGGCGCCTGGTCATCGAGGATGCCGGCCCCGGGGCTTTTGAGGCAAGTGACGGTGCTACGCGCATCCGCAAGGAGCTCGCCACCACGCCCGACCGCTTCGCCTCCTGGGAGGCCGCCACCGGGTTCATGCGCGCGCTACGGCCCACGGTGACCGAAGAAGCCCGCCAGCAGCGCCTGCAAAACATGCTGAAGCCCTTGCCCCAGGGCGGCTTTACCTGGCGCTATGACCACGCCGGCATCGTCGCAACGCGGCTGAACCCGGATCCGACCCGCGTGGTCGACCTGGAACCCAGTATCCGCGCCATCGCCTGCGAGACGCTGGTGCTGCGCGGCGGCCGCTCCGACTACCTGCAGCCGGCCATGGTGGCGCGCATGCGTGAATTGAATCCGCGCATCACGGATATCACCATCCCCGACGCCGGCCATTACGTGCACGACGACCAGCCCGCGCTGTTTGAGCGGGCGGTGGCCGACTTCCTCCAACGAGGCGACACTTCCGCCCCTGATTGAACGCCATGCTCCACGAACTTCGAACCTACACACTGACGCCCGGCGGTACGCGAGAGTACCTGCGCATTTACAACGAGATGGGGCGCGAGGTGCAGACGCGCCTTTTGGGAAACCTGGTCGTGCTGCTCACGCCCGAAAGCGACGATCTCAACCAACTCGTCTTTCTCTGGGCTTTTGAGAGCTTCGAGGATCGCGCCAGGCGCCGGGCGCAACTGATGGGCGACCCCGTTTTCACAGAATTCCGCAAGGCTGTTCGCCAACTGCTGGTGCGGCAGGAAAGCCGTCTGTTCAATCCCGCCTGACGAACGCAACGGAACAGTCACGATGACAACCCTCCCGGAAACGGATGTACTGATTGCGGGCGCGGGGCCGGTTGGCACCACGATCGCCAATCTTCTGGGCAGCTACGGCATCTCCACGCTGATCGTCGACCGCAGCCCCCATGTGCTGGACTATCCGCGCGCCGTCGGCCTGGACGATGAAGCCCTGCGCACCTTCCAGGCGGCCGGGCTGGCCGAGGGCATGCTGCGCGACATGATCCAGAACGTGCCCCTGCGCATGTACACCGCCCGGAAACAATGTTTCGCCGAAATTCTGCCCAGCACCCGCGAGTTCGGTTGGTTCCGCCGTAACCTGTTTTCCCAGCCCCTGGGCGAAGCGGTGCTGCGCCGCGGCCTGGCGCGCTTCCCGTGCGTGCAGTTGCACCTGGGTGTCGAGCTGATCGATCTCACGCAGGACGCGACAGGCGTGAGCGCCACCCTGCGTGATGCGCAAGGCGTTGAGAGCGGGGTGCGCGCACGTTATCTGGTGGGGTGCGACGGCGGGCGCAGCTTCGTGCGCGAAGGCATTCTCAAGCTCCCTTTCAATGGCCGCACACACGCGGCCAAGTGGGTGGTCATCGAATGCGACCAGGACCCGCTCGATGCCCCCTACACTGCGCTGCATTGCGAGCCGGCCCGGCCCTATGTGTGCCTGCGCCTGCCCTACGGCCTGCGCCGCTGGGAGTTCATGCTGTTCCCCGGCGAGGACGGCGAGCAGATGCTGGCGCCCGAGAAGGTGCGGGAACTGCTCGGCCGCCATGTGGCGAACCCGGACAAGCTCAACGTGATCCGGGCCCGCGTCTATACGCACAACTCCCGGGTGGCCGGCTCGTTCGTTTCCGGTCGGGTGTGCCTGGCAGGCGACGCCGCGCACATCACGCCGCCGTGGATAGGCCAGGGCCTGAACGCGGGCCTGCGCGATGCGTTCAACCTGTCCTGGAAACTTGCCTGGATACTGCAGGGCCGGCTCAAGCCCGAGCTGCTGTCGAGCTACCACGACGAGCGCCATGCCCATGCCAAAGCCATGATCGACCTGGCCGACCTTTTCGGCGCGGTGCTGTCGCAGCGCAACCGCTTCGTGGCCTGGCTGCGCGACGGCTTCTTCCTGTCCATCAAGAACATTCCTCGCGTGCGAGATTACGTGCTGCAGATGAAGTTCAAGCCGATGCCGCGCTTCGTCAAGGGCATCGTCCAGGACAGCGGCGATGCGCGGCGCGACGAGCTGGTGGGGCGGATGTTTATCCAGCCCAACGTCGAACGGGAAGCCGGCCGCACGCAGCGCTTTGATGACGTGGTCGGGCCGCGCTTCGCGCTGCTGAGCTGGCGCATCGACGCGCTGGCAGGCGCATCCACCGGGCTGCGTGCGCAGCTTGAACGCCTGGGCTGCGACCACTACCTGGCGGAACGCTCGCGCAGCACTCTGATTGAAACGCCCTCGGGACATCGCATCGAAGACGTCGACAACACGCTGAATTTCTGGTTTCAGGACAAGAAGGTCGATTGGGTGCTGATCCGCCCGGACCGCTTTATCGCCGCCGCGGGCAAGGCGGATGACGCCGTGCGGCAGCTCACGGCCTTCTGCGACGCCGTCTTGCCGCATGCGGATGCGGTCCCGGCGGAGAAGGCAAGCACAACAACCGATATCGAGTCGCGCCAGCTGGTGCATGCCTGAGGAGCCTGTGATGTATCCGGAACTTTCTTTCTACATCGACGGCCATTTCCCGGGGGATGATGGCCGCCCGGGGCAAGCCGTGCACAACCCTGCGACCTTTGAGGTCCTGGGCCATCTGCCCTGGGCCACGCCGGCCGACATTGACGCGGCGCTCGGTGCCGCGCATCGGGCCTTCCAGGCCTGGCGGACCCGTTCGCCGATGGAGCGCTCCGAAGTGCTGCGCCGCGCCGCGACACTGGCGCGTGAGCGCGCCGATGTGATTGGGCATGGCATCACGCTGGACAACGGCAAGCCCTTGCCTGAAGCCGTGGCCGAAGTGCTCAACGCCGCCGAACACATGGAGTGGCACGCGGAAGAGTGCCGGCGCATCTATGGCCGGGTGGTGCCTTCACGCAACCCCGCGGTGCGACAACTGGTGGTGCGTGAGCCCGCCGGCGTCGTGGCGGCCTTTAGTCCGTGGAACTTTCCCTTCGGCCAGGCCGCAAAAAAAGTCGCGGCCGCCATCGGCGCGGGTTGCACGGTGGTGCTCAAGGGCCCGGAAGAGTCACCGAGCGCCATCGTTGCCATGGCGCAGCTGTTCCATGACGCGGGGCTGCCTGCGGGAGTGTTCAACATCGTCTGGGGCGTGCCCAGCGAGATTTCGCGCCAGTTGATCGAGTCGCCCCTGGTGCGTGTGGTCTCCTTCACCGGCTCGGTGCCGGTGGGGCGGCAGCTCGCGGCCCTGGCGGGAACCCATATGAAGCGCACCACCATGGAGCTCGGCGGCCATGCCCCGGTGCTCGTGTTCAACGATGCCGATGTGGACCAGGCCGCCAGCCTGCTGGCGCGCATGAAAACCCGCAACGCCGGGCAGGTGTGCGTATCGCCCTCGCGCTTTTTTGTGCAGTCCGGCGTCTATGACCGCTTTGCCGTCCGCTTTGCCGAAGCGCTGGGCGAGGTGAAAGTAGGTTCGGGCCTGGAGCCCGGTGTCCAGATGGGGCCGCTGATCCATGGGCGCCGCCTGCAAGCCGTGCGCGATCTTGTGAGTGATGCCGAAAACGCGGGTGCCAGGGTGCTGACGGGCGGCCAACGCCTGGGTGAGCGCGGCCACTTCCTGGCGCCTACCTTGCTGGCGGACGTACCCGACAGCGCCCGTGTGATGCGTGAAGAACCCTTCGGGCCGATCGCCGCACTGGCGCGTTTTGAGACGGTGGAAGACGCGCTGCGCCTGGGCAATGCACTGCCCTTCGGCCTGGCCGCCTACATCTTCACGCAATCAATCCAGATATCGACGCGTGTGGCCAACGGCCTGGAGGCCGGCATGGTCAACATCAACCACTCCGGCATGGCACACCCCGAACTGCCTTTTGGCGGCGTGAAGGACAGCGGCTTCGGCAGCGAAGGCGGCACCGAGTCCTTCGACAGCTTCCTGGTGACCAAGATGATCACCCAGATTTGAACCCCCCAATTTTAAGTTCCCCCTCATGCCGAACCTGCAAGACCCTTCAGGGCCGGTACTCACATTCACTCAACTGCAACAACTGCAACAACTGGAAAAAAGGAAACCATGACACAAGCACGCACACCCGATCATCCGATCAATCCCCTTTTCACCGATCGCTGGTCGCCGCGCGCGTTCACGGGCGAGGCCATCCCCGAGGCCGCTTTGCTGAGCACGCTCGAGGCTGCTCGATGGGCACCCTCGGCTTACAACTTGCAGCCTTGGCGCTTCATCTACGCGCGGCGCGATACCGCGAGCTGGCTGCCGATTTTTGACACGCTGGTGGAATTCAACCAGGGCTGGGCGAAGCGCGCCGCCGCTCTGGTGGTCATCGTTTCAGCAAAGCAGGCTGTGTTCCCAGGTGCGGCTGACGCCGCGCCTAACGCATGGCATTCGTTTGACTGCGGCGCGGCCTGGGCAAGCCTTGCATTCCAGGCCACACTCTCGGGCTGGTCGGCGCACGGCATGGCTGGCTTCGATGCCGACCGTTTGAGACAAGCCGTGGCTGTTCCTGACGCCTATGCGATAGAGGCGGTGGTGGCCATCGGCAAGCGGGGGGATAAGGGCGTTCTTCCCGAGGGGCTGCAGGCGCGCGAGACACCCAATGGGCGTTTGCCGCTGGTACAGCTGGCTGCAGAGGGACGGTTCAGCTTCAGCGCCTGACTTCCTGGGCGAGCCGCGCAGTCCTGTCTGCTGCATGAAATTGCCATTGCAGCTGTGCGGCGCTTTCCCGGTTCCTTTCTTCCTCGCACCGGCGAGGGGGCGCTATTACCGGGTGATCTTGCCTTCGGCGCTACGCCTCCAGGCGCACCACCATCTTGCCGGCGTGCCGGCCCTGCAGCAGGTCTGACAGGGCGGCGGGCGCGTGCTCAAGGCCGTCCACAATACTCTCTCGTGCCTGGATTTTCTCGCTATTGACCCATTGCTCCATCTCACGGCGGAACACATCAAAGCGGGGGCCGTAGTGGTCCAGAATGATGAAGCCCTGCACGTGCATACGTTTCTGCAAAATCGCAGCCAGGAACTGCGGCATGTGATTGGGGCCGGATGAGCCGGCCGCGTCGTTGTAGTGCGCGACAAAGCCGCACACCGGCATGCGGGCGTCGATATTGAGCAACGGAAGCACCGCCAGCAGCACCTCGCCGCCGACGTTCTCAAAATACACGTCTATGCCCGCCGGGCATGCGGCGGCAAGCTGCGCCGCAAACAAGGGGTCGTGCCTGTCAATGCAGGCATCAAAGCCCAGCTCGTTGACGGCCTGCCGGCACTTGTCAGCACCGCCGGCAATGCCCACGACGCGCGCGCCCTTGAGTTTCGCGATCTGGCCGACCATGGCGCCCACCGCGCCGGTCGCGGCGGCGACCACCACGGTTTCACCAGCCTTGGGCCGGCCTATGTCCAGCAGGCCGACATGCGCTGTGAAGCCCGGCATTCCGAGCGCGCCCAGCGCCAGCGAGGGCCTGGCCATGTCGCCCAGGGCCTGCAGATCGTTGCCGTCGCTCACGGCATAGTCCTGCCAGCCGCTGTTGGCGAGCACCAGGTCGCCGGCGCGATAGGCGGGATGCCTGGATTCGATGACGCGGCTGACGGTGCCGCCCGGCATGGTGCCGCCCAGCGGAACGGGTGGCGCGTAGCCGGGCCCGGTTTTGTCCATCAGGTTGCGCATAAGAGCCTGTTCAATGTCTAAACGGGGCCGCGCAAGCACCTTCCCGGGATGGGATGCAAGGCGCGGTGCGACGCCCATAGTTCATCTATGGGCTAGCGCCGCAACGCCGCAGACCGCCCGAGAAGGCGCTTGCCCTCCGGGTTGGGGTGAAATCGGGCGATTGAGCCACCCAGGCCCTTGCATGGGCATTAGCCCATGCGGCGTGCCCGGTCGGCCCACTCATCCCGATTGCACCCCAACGCGGCCCCGTTTAGACATTGAACAGGCTCTAAGGGTCCAGCGAAAGGAACTGCGTTCGCAGGAGCACCTGGCCTTGGACCGGCTGAGGCACGGGCCCGGTCATGAGATGGAAGTCGGACGCGACGGGCAGGCCGCGCGGGTGCGCCGCCAGAGTGATGCGCCGGTTGATGGGGGCGTGTGCTTGCGGGCTTGTCATGATCAGCTTCGCACCCCGGCCATGGCGGGAACAGGGCCGCGACGCCAGGCCAGCAGCCCGCCCAGGGCCACGGCCACCATGGCAAATGCGGGGGCGCCGAGCGCGCCGGTCCGGTCGACGATGAGGCCACCCGCGATGGCGCCCGTGGCAATCGCGATCTGGAAGGCGGCCACCAGCAAGCCGCCCGCGGCCTCCGCCTGGTCGGGCGCGGCGCGCACGATCCAGGTCTGAAAGCCGACCGGAAATGCGCCGAACGCAAAACCCCACAAGCTCACCGCCACGGCGGTGACCACGGTGGAGCTGCCGCCCACCAGCAGTGCGGCCGCCAGCACGGCGATCATCGCGCTGCCGGCGACGATGGCGTAGCGCTCACCGTGCCCCGCCAGCCAGCCGCCCGCGAAGTTGCCGAAGAAGCCGCCTATGCCATAGCCCAGCAGCACGGCGGAAATCGCCGCCACGGGCAGTTTGGTCACGTCTTCCAGCACGGGCCGGATATAGGTGAAGCCCGCGAAGTGGCCGGATATGACCAGCAGCACCGCCAGCAGCGCAATGCGCACCGGCCCGCGCGTGAGCAGGTCCCGCAGGCCCTTCAGGCTGGCCTGGTCGCGCGGCGGCAGGGCCGGCAAGGCCGCCAACTGCACGACAAAAGCCAGCAAGCCGACAACACCTGCCGCGACAAAAGCGCTGCGCCATCCCCAGAGACTGCCCATCCAGGCGCCCACGGGCGCCGCGCAGACGGTGGCAATGGAGACGCCGGTCAGCACCAGCGACATCGCGCGCGGGAAGAGCCGCTCAGGCACCAGGCGCATGGCCAGCGCCGCCGCCATGGACCAGAAGCCACCGAGCGCGACGCCCAGCACCACGCGCGCGAACAGCAGCACCGAAAGCGAGCCGGCCGTCGCGGCCAGCAGGTTGGACACCAGCAGCAGCGCGGTGAGTGTCAGCAGCACCCGCTTGCGATCAAAGCGCGCCGTCAGCAAGGGAATGGTGGGCGCGGCCACCGCGCCGACCAGCGCCGTGGCCGTGACGGCCTGGCCCGCGGCGCCCGCCGTGACGTGCAGGTCGGCCGCCATGGCGGTCAGCAGGCTGGCCGGCAGGAATTCCGCCGTGACCAGGCCGAACACGCCCAGGGAGAGGGATGCGACCGCCGGCCAGAGCGCGGCGGCCTCGGCGGGTGGATTTTTTGCGGGGAGTGCGCCGGCGTCCAGCGGATCCAGGCAGGCAGAACAGGAATTGGATGACATGGGATGTGAAGCCTTGTTGGAGACAGGGTTGCCAGCTTAGGCCTAGCATCGACAGCTTTCCATGGCGAAAGAGCCGAAATGCTTGACGATTCCTCCAGAACTTTCACGCCCGTTGTTCAGCCTCCCCAGGAAGATGGGGGCTTGCCCGCCGCCGGGCCCGATCCCCTCACCCAGGTCCTGCTGGGCCTGCGCCTGGAAGGCGTCGAATACGGCCGCTGCCTGGTGCATGCGCCCTGGGCGATTTCCTTTGCTGCGCAGGCCGCCGCGCGCTTTCACTTCGTCGTCAGCGGAGACTGCTGGATGCACACGCCGCAATCCGGCTGGATGGCATTGAAGGCCGGTGACGCGGTGCTGCTGCCGCGCGGCACGGCCCATACCCTGGCCAGTTCACCCGAGGTGCCGCCGCTGGACCTCGCGAGCTTTGATCGCCAGCGGCTGGCGGACGACATCTACCTGCTGCGCGATGCAACGCCCGCGGCGCAAGCGCCGTCCCACACCATGTTCTGCGGCAGCATGACCTTCAACCTCGACCCTCTGCACCCCTTGCTGGCCATGATGCCCGAGGTGATACGCGCCAGCGAGCTGGCCCAGCGCGACCCGGGCGTGCCCATGCTGCTGGAGGCGATGGAGCGCGAAGCCTCGCTCAACCGCATAGGCGCCTGCGGCATTCTGGCCCGCATGGCCGACGTGCTGGCCGCGAGCATCATCCGCGCCTGGGTGGAATGCGCCTGCAGCAACTCGACGGGCTGGATCGCGGCACTGCGCTCGCCCGGCGTGGGCAAGGTGCTGGCCGCCATTCACGCCTCGCCCGAGCAGGACTGGAGCGTGCCGGAACTGGCAAACATCATGGGCGCCTCGCGCTCTCGGTTTGCCCAGGCCTTCAAGGAATCGGTGGGCGAGAGCCCGGCCCGCTACGTGGCCCGCATCCGCATGTTCCAGGCCCGCAACTGGATCGCGCAGGACGGCATGCGTGTCACCACGGCCGCCGACCGGCTGGGTTTCGATTCGGAGGCCTCCTTCAGCCGGGCATTCAAGCGTGTCATAGGCCACCCGCCCAGCAAGGCGCGCGCTGCCGCGTGAGCGAGGCACTGCCCCGCTGTTTCATGCGAGAGGCGTGATGATCGACCGGGTGCTGGCGTCGATCAAGGTACCCTGATCGGCGCCATGCTCAGCTGCGTGCCTCACTCAGGCGCGGCTCGGGCTGCGGCAGTTTTGGTGCCTTGTTCATCAAGCCCAGCACCACCTGCAGCGCCATCGAAATCGCTCCGACTATGAACACGACGTCGCCGAAGGTGCGCACCCAGCGCAGGTTCTGCAGCAAGGGCTGTTGCATGAATTCCTCGCTGCGCGCATACCACAGGCCTTCGCTGACGCTGGCGTGGAACTGGATGATTCCGATGGGCAGCAGGCTGGTGAAGATCATCAGCACCAGGCCGGCGTTGAGGCCCCAGAACGCGGTCTTCATCAAGGGCGCGCTGAAGCGATAGTCCGGGCGCAGGTAACGCAGCACCAGCAGCGTGAAGCCCAGCGCCAGGAATCCGTAAACCCCGAACAGCGCGGCATGTGCGTGCACCGGCGTGGTGTTCAGCCCCTGGATGTAATACAGCGACATCGGCGGGTTGATCATGAAGCCGAAAACACCGGCGCCCAGCATGTTCCAGAAGGCGACGGCGACGAAGAACATCAGCGGCCACCTGAGGTTTTCCATCCAGGCGGCGCGCGCCTTGAGCCGCCAGTTCTCCCAGGCTTCGTGGCCCAGCACGATCAGCGGCACCACCTCGAGGGCGCTGAAGCTCGCGCCGACCGCCATCACCGGCGTGGTGGTGCCGGCAAAGTACATGTGGTGAAAGGTTCCGGGAATGCCGCCCAGCATGAACAGGGACGCCGATGCCAGGCTCGCGGCCGTGGCCATGCGCAGCGAGACCAGGCCGAGCGTGGAGAAGATGAAGGCCAGCGCTGTGGTGGCGAAAACTTCGAAGAAGCCTTCCACCCAGAGATGGACCACCCACCAGCGCCAGTATTCCATGACCGACAGGTGGGTGCGCTCGCCGTAGAAAAGGCCGGCGCCGTAAAACAGGCCGATGGCGCCCACCGAGGCGGTGAGCAGCGCGAGCAGGTTCTTGTCGCCGCCCTTCTTCAGCAGCGCCGGGACGACGCCGCGCAGCATCAGCACCAGCCACAGCAGGATGCCGGTGAACTTGCCGATCTGCCACAGGCGCCCCAGGTCCACGTACTCGTAGCCCTGGTGTCCGAGCCAGAAATTCCATTCGGGCGGCATCAGCTGCGCGATAGCGAGGTAGTTGCCGGTGAAGGAACCGACAACCACGACCACCAGCGCCCAGAACAGCACATCCACACCGGCCTTCTGGAACTTCGGGTCCTTGCCGCCGTTGATCAGCGGCGCGAGGAACAGGCCCGCGGCGAGGAAGCCGGTGGCGATCCAGAACAGGGCGGCCTGGATGTGCCAGGTGCGGGTCAGCGAATACGGGAACCAGCGCGAGACATCGAGGCCGTAGAACTGTTGCCCTTCGACGGTGTAGTGCGCGGTGAATCCGCCTATGAAGACCTGGAAGATGAACAGGGCCACGACCAGGAACAGGTACTTGCCCAGGCCTCGCTGCGAGGGCGTGAGCGCAAAGGTGGTCAAGGGGTCGCGCGCGGCGGGCTCCGGCAGCGGCTCGTCATGCTTGCGCAGGAAGGCCCAGGCCCAGACCAGGAACCCCACGCCGGCCAGCAGCACCACGATGCTGGCGATGGACCAGACAATGTTCTCGCTGCTGGGCCGATTGCCGATCAGCGGTTCATGCGGCCAGTTGTTGGTGTAAGTGACTTTCTGGCCGGGGCGCTCGGTGGCGGCGGCCCAGGCGGTCCAGAAGAAAAACTGCGTCATCTGCCGGCGCCGCTCGGCGCTCGGCAGCGTGTTCTCCTTCATCGCAAAGTGCTCGCGGCTTTTCTGGAGCGAGGGCGCGTCGGAGAACAGCTTGTCGTAGTACCCGGCCGTCTGGGCGATGGCCTGGACGCGGCGTTCCGACAGTTTCAGCACATCCGCCTGGTCGACACGGTTGCCGCGGTACTCGGTCTTGAGCTGCTCGCGCAGCGCGGCTTGCGCCGGCCCGTCGAGCGCGGCGTAGGCCTTGCCGTGCAGCTGCTGCGCGGCCAGCTCCAGCCAGGCTGTCAGTTCGCGGTGCAGCCAGTCGGCGGTCCAGTCCGGTGCCTGGTAGGCCCCGTGGCCCCAGATGGAGCCCAGCTGCATGCCGCCCACCGACTGCCAGGCCGTCTGGCCGTCGAGGATGCCCTCGCGGTCGAACAGGACCTTGCCGTCCGGGGCGGTCACCTGCGCGGGAATCGGCGGCGCCTGGCGGTAGACCTCGGTGCCGTAGTAGCCCAGCAGCGAGAAGGTGACGATCAGCACGCCGATCAGCGTGAACCAGAGTTTTTTGTAGGGGCCCATGAAGATTCTCCTACAGCACGCCGGCCTTGTAGACGCCGGGCACCGCTTCGCCGGTGACTTCTAGCACGCCAACCGCGCCCTTGCCGGCGCGCGACAAGGCGTGGTCCACCAGCAGGTAGCTTCCGGGTTGCTGGACCTTGATCTCGACGATGGTTGCGCCGCCGGGCGCCACCAGCGTGGTCTGCACGTCGTGCTTGAGGCCGGTGAAGGAGCCTTCGCTGTACACGTTGTCGAAGATCTCGCCGATGACGTGGAAAGACGAGATCTTGTTGGGGCCGCCGACGCCGAAGTAGATGCGCACGGTTTCACCCACCTTGGCCTGCAGCTTGTGGGTCTTGTTCAGCGCGCCGACTTCGCCGTTGAAGACGTAGTAGTCAGGCAGTTCGTTGGCCATCTTCTCGAGGTCGGCCTCCTGGTGGCCCTTGGCGCCGTGCGGACGGCCCGTGTACATTTCGCCCTGCATCACGTAGTACTCGCGGTCCACCTTGGGCAGGCCGCCCTCGGGCTCGACCAGGATCATTCCGTACATGCCGGCGGCGATGTGCTGCGGCACCAAAGGCGTGGCGCAGTGGTACACGTACAGGCCCGGGTTGAGCGCCTTGAAGGTGATGGCTTTTTCCTGGCCCGGAGCGACCTGTGTGTGTTCGCCGCCGCCGTGGCCGCCCGTCACCGCGTGCAAGTCGATCGAATGGATCATCTTGCTGTCGCGGGCGTTGGCCAGCGTCAGTTCTATGGTGTCGCCCACTCGAGCGCGCAGCATGGGGCCGGGCACCTGGCGGTTGAACGTCCAGTAGGTAAAGCTTGTGCCGTCATCGAGCTTGCCGGGCAACTCGACCGTTTCCATGCGGTACTTCAGGGTCGTGGGCGCCCGGGTCCCCACCGCGGCCGGCACCGCAGCCGGGTTGGCGGCCACGCTGACCGCGTTCGGGTCGGCTGCGCGCTGCGGCACGGGGGCCGGGGTGTAGAGCGCAAGCGCGGCCTGGCTGGAGTCGCTGCCGGCCGGCGCGGCGGCTTTGGCGCTGGCGGGGCCGCTGACCTGCAGCCGGCCTTCCATGCCGATCTGCCGGTGGCCGGGGATGGAGCAGTAGTAGGTGAAGGTGCCGGAGCGCGGGACCTTGAAGCGCACTGTGGTCTTGCCGGTACCGGGGCTGAATTTGGACGATGCGACATTCAGCTCGGGGATCACCAGGTCGTGCTCCGCGCCTTCCCCGCTTTCCAGCACGATCTCTACCGTGTCGTCCGCATTGGCGGTGAGGGTCGGGTTCACCTGTCCCTTGCCGTCGATGAACACCATTTTTCCGTCGACGATGTTGGTGTGCAGTTCGTAGCGCCTGGTCCCGGCGGGTATGGCTGCGCTGGAAGTGCTGGTGGGAGCGGCAGCGGCATGCGCCGGATGCGCGGCGGGTTGCGCCTGCACGGACAAGGCCGCACTGAGAATGCAGATGGCGGCGGCGATGGCGTTGGGGGAGAGGGTCCGTTTCATGTGGCTTTTCCTTGGTCTTTTATGCCGATTCGGCAGTTCCGACTGTGCGGGCCGCGAGCCACGGGAGCTTGTCCTAGATCAACACCTCGCCAAATAGGCGGTATCGCGGGTCGGACAGGCCACTCTCGCCGGTGGCTCGTTGCACCGATTCATCCGGTTGATAATTGAATTCCCGACGTTCTAGAAACAGGGGTACACACTGCGGCCCATGGCTCAACACCTGCCCGGCTGCTTCAAGCGAGAGGAACCACAGGATGGCAAGATTTGTGTTGGTGCCGGGCGGCTGGCACGGGGGCTGGGCCTTTGAAGCGGTCAGCAAGGCGCTATCCCATGAAGGCCACGAAGTCCAGGCGCTCACGCTATCCGGACTGGGTGACGAGCCCTCGCATGGCGCCAATCTCGACATCCACATCAGCGAGGTGATTCAGGCGCTTGGTGCGCACGATACGCCTGCCGTGCTTGTCGGCCATTCGTATGGCGGCATGGTCATCACCGGCGCGGCGGACCAGCACCCCTCGGGCGTCAAGGCCCTTGTGTATGTCGATGCCTATGTGCCGGACAACGGTGCCTCGCTCTGGTCGCTCACCACCCCGAACTACAGGGAGCGCTTCATCGCCGGCGCGGCCGCGGATGGCTTGTGCTGCGCACCGGCCGCCCATCTCGACAAGCGATGCCGCCCCCATCCCATGGCCACCTTTCTGCAGGCCATCAAATTGACCGGCGATTGGCGCCAGGTCCCCGGCAAGGCCTTTGTCGCGGCCTTCGGCTGGGAGGGCAGCCCCTTCGTCGAGTTGTACGAGCGCTTGCGGCTGGACCCTGGATGGGCCACACATCGGCTTGAGTGCGCGCACGATGTTCCGCGGCTAGCGCCTGAAGCGCTCACGAAGATTCTCTTGAACTACGTGCAGGCCTGAACGAGCCCTTGACAGGGCGTGCGCATATGCCGGCGGAGTGATCCCTCAGGAGCCCAGCAGGTTTCGCCGCACATGCAGCAAGTGCTCCCTGGTGCAACTGATGGCGCGCTCCAGGTCGCGGTCCGCCAGTGCATTGACCAGCTGGCGGTGTTCCGCCTGGTAGGACAGGCGCCTGTCCGACGTCAGGCTGCGGCGTTTGAGCGCGCCCCAGTCATCCTGGTCGCGCGCCCGGTTGATCAACTGGAAAACATGGGTGACCAGGGAGTTGTGGGCCGCCAGCGCGATGGTTTCGTGCAGCCTTCCGTCCCAGACTTCGAACTCTTCCATGCTTTGGGCCGCCTCCGCCTTGTCGCAGCAGTGCAGCATCTTCGCGAAGTCGCTTTGGGAGGCGTTGCGAATCACCATCTCGACAATGCTGGGCTCGATCGCAAACCTGAATTCCATCAATTCGGCGGGACTGATATTGCTGGAAATGCCCGCCAGCGCCTCGGTGATGCCAGCCGCGGCAACCGGCGCCATGGCTTGCGGCTGGAAGTCCTTGCTGACATAGGTTCCGCTTCCCACGGTCTGGGTGATGAGCCCGGCCGTTTTCAGCTGTGCCAAAACCCGCCGTACCGTGGACCTGCCGATGTTGAAAGACTCGCTGAGATGCCGCTCCGTATCAATCCGGTGCCCGGGCGCCCATTCGCCTGAATTGAGCTTACCCAGGATTGCGTCCTTCAGTACCGCCGCGTTGTCCATTGCTTGTTCCCTTGAATGCCAAATCATAGCAAGATGGTTGGCGTGACCCGCCTTGAATCAACCCAATTTAAACCAATTAGATAATTTAAGCTGAAATTGGACTGCAATATTCCTAATATTGGTTCTAAAATAAACCAAGACGAGCAAATTGGGTTGATCGTCGAACCAATTGGAGTGTTATGAAAATCGGACGCGTTTCTTACCAGGGCCGGGTGCGCATGGTGCTGGTCGATGAGGCCAGCAGCAAAGTCTCTTTTGTCGGCGGAAGTTTTGCCCAGCACCTGAACCCGGTGCAGGCTGTGATCGAGCGCCGCATGACCGCTGCGGAACTGAAGCCACTCATCGAAGGTGAAGCCGGTTTTGCGGACGTCAGCTTCCTGGCCCCGGTTTCGGTGCCCGTGCGCAATATCTTCGCCGTCGGCAAAAACTACACCGAGCATGCCTCGGAGTTCGACAAGAGCGGCTTCAACGCGACCAGCGGCGCGGCGGCCATTCCCGCCTTTCCGCAAATCTTCACCAAGGCGACGACCTCGCTGGCCGGCCCGCGGGACGACATCCGCTTTGACCCGGCGCACACCAGCTCCGTCGACTATGAAGGCGAAATCGGCGTGGTGATAGGCGCGGAATGCCGCAATGTTTCCAAGGCCGATGCGCTCGGCAAGGTGTTTGGTTTTGTCGCGCTCAATGACGTGACGGCGCGGGACCTGCAGAAGAACCATGCGCAGTGGTTCCTCGGCAAGTCATTGGATACCTTCTGCCCGCTCGGCCCCTGGATATCCACCGCTGACGAGTCGCCCATCGCATCGCTCAAGGTCCAGACCTGGGTCAACGGCGAGTTGCGCCAGACCGGCGTGCTGGCCGATCTGATCTTTGACGTGCCGACCCTGATCGCGACACTGTCCAAGGCGATGACCCTGCTGCCCGGCGACATCATCGCGACCGGCACGCCCGTGGGCGTCGGCATCGGCTTTACGCCGCCCAAATTTCTGCACGACGGCGACCTGGTTCGCGTGGCGGTGACCGGCCTGGGCGAGCTGAACAACCGCGTTCGCACACTGTGACGGCGGGGCACTCCGCGAGGAGTGCCTGCGCGGTGTTCACGCTGCGCGCATCAGGCAAGCAAAGACAAATCAATTCAATGGATGGAGACAAGAAGATGAAGGACTCAAGCAGGAACCGGGCGCCCGTCGCATCGGCGGCAGTGGCGATGGTGGCGGTAGTGGCTGCGATGGCGCTCTTCAGCGCCTTGCCGCTGATGGCGCAGGAGGCCTACCCGGGCAAGCCCATCACCATGGTCGTGCCCTTCCCGCCGGGCGGCGCGGCCGACATTGTGGCGCGGCCTGTCGCGGAGGCCATGGGGCGCTACCTCAAGCAGCCCGTCGTGATCGAAAACAAGGCCGGCGCGGGCGGCGGCATCGGCATGGCGCAGGTCGCCAAGGCCAGGCCCGACGGCTACAGCGTGCTGCTGGCGCTGTCGTCCATCGTCGTGCTGCCTGAAGCCGATGCGGTGCTCAAGCGCGCGCCCATGTTCACGCTGTCGCAGCTCAAGCCCATCGCGCGCTTCACCGCCGACCCGGTTGTGCTGGTGGTGAATGCCAACAGCCCGTGGAAAGACTTCAAGCAGTTCAGCGCGGCCGCCAAAGCCAAACCCGGCGGCTACTCCTTCGGCTCCTCGGGCAACTACGGCACCATGCACGTACCGATGGAGCAGCTGAAGGCCGCCACCAACACCTCCGTGCTGCACATCCCCTACACCGGTGCGGGGCCGGCGGTGGTGGCGCTGCTGGGCGGCCAGGTCGATCTTCTCGCTACCGGACCTTCCACGGTTACCAGCCACATCCAGGCGGGAAAGCTGAGGGCGCTGGCCCAATGGGGCAATGGACGCATCCCCACGCTTGCGGACGTTCCCAGCCTGAAGGAGCTCGGCATTCCCGTGACCTACTCGCAGTGGACGGGGCTGTTTGTGCCGGCTTCAACGCCCGATGCCGTGGTGGCCCGGCTGCGGGAGGCCGCGAAGTTCGCGGCGACCGACGCACGCGTCGTGCAGTCCCTGCAAACCGCCGGCACTTATATGCAGTACCAGGACACGCCTGAGTTCACCAGCTTTGTGGCCCAGGAAGCAGGTGTCATGGCCAAGGTCGTGCAGCGGATCGGCAAGCTGGAGTAAGGGTTTAAGCAGGCCTGAATGGAGGCCTTTATGGGCGGAGCCCGCCCGCGGGTTTCGCCTCGTTCTTGAACAGCTCCACAAAAAGCCGCCGCATCCATTGGTGGGCCGGGTCGAGGTTGAAGCGGTGGCTCCAGTGCAGCGACACGGTGAAAGTGCTGCGCGGCAGGGTGTTGGACAGCAGGGCGTAGCGCTCGGTGTTGGTAAAGCGCATCGCGATGGCGCGCGGCATCACCACCGCCAGGTCGGTGCGCTCGATGATGGCGGGCAGGGCCAGAAAATGTTCCGACGTCAGCACCAGCCGGCTGTCCAGCCCGAGTTCCTGCAGGATGCGGAAGGTCTCGGAGTGCGAGCGCACGGCGACGAACTCCAGCCGCCGCAGGTCCTGCACCTTGCCTGCTTTGTGTTTCGCCGCGAGCAGCGGGTGCCCGGCGCGCACCAGCACGGCATAACGGTCGCTCAGCAACTCCATGCGCTCCGTGCCGCTGACGGAGGGCAAAAAACCCAGGGCAAAGTGGATGGCACCGGTCTCCAGCGCATCGGCGATCTGGGCGTGCGGCAGCGGTGCGGTCTGCACGCGTATGCCCGGCGCTTCGCGGTGCAGCGCGGCCACCAGCTCGGGCAGCAGCCGGGCTTCGCCGATGTCGCTCATGTGCAGCCGCAGCGTCATGGTCGAGCGTGAGGGGTTGAAGGCGTCGTCTTCCCGAAGGACGTCCTGGATGGACGCAATCGCCGGCTGGATCACGCTGGCCAGGCGTTCGGCGCGCAGTGTGGGACGCATGCTGCCGCCGGTGCGCACGAACAGGGCGTCGCCGAGCGCGAGCCGCAGCCGCGTCAGGCCCTGGCTGGCCGCGGGCTGCGAAAGGCCCATGGCGTCCGCCGCGCGGCTGACGCTGCCCAGCCGGTAGACCGCCTCGAAGAGCCGAAGCAGGTTCATGTCCAGCTGGTCAATATTCATACGGTGAATTTTACGGTATACGTTTCATTGCATTGACGCATGTTGCCGCCCTTGCGAGACTTGCCTTCATTCAAGTGCCATTCAAGTTGGAGACATTCATGGATCAAGTTGTTGTGCCGGCCGCGACCCGCCAGGGCGAAGCGGTGGAGTTGGTAACGGTCAGGGAGGCGGTGTTCAGGCTGCTGCGCTCCTTCGGCATGACCTCCGTCTTCGGCAACCCGGGCTCGACCGAGCTTCCCATGTTCATGAACTTCCCGGAAGACTTCCACTACGTCCTGGCCTTGCAGGAATGTGTGGTGCTGGGCATGGCCGACGGCTACGCGCAGGCCACGCGCAACGCGGCCTTTGTGAACCTGCACTCGGCCGCGGGCGTGGGCCATGCGATGGGCAACATCTTTACCGCCTTTCGCAACCGCACGCCGCTGGTGATCACGGCCGGCCAGCAGGCGCGCTCCATCCTGCCCTTTGATCCCTTTCTCGGCTCCACGCAGGCCCCCGAGCTGCCCAAGCCCTACGTGAAGTGGAGCGTGGAGCCCGCGCGCGCCGAGGATGTGCCCCTGGCGATCGCGCGCGCTTATTACATCGCCATGACGCCGCCTTGCGGGCCGGTGCTGGTGTCCGTCCCCTCGGACGACTGGGCGGTGAAAACGCTGCCGGTCGACGCGCGCGAGGTCAGCCGCTACCTGCGTCCCGAGCCCGGCCTGCTCGCCAAAATCGGCGATGCGTTGGACACGGCCCGCGCGCCGGCCATCGTGGTCGGCGCCTCGGTCGACCGCGACGGCGCGTGGAGCGAGGCCATCAAGCTGGCCGAGCGCCACAACGCGCGTGTCTATGTCGCGCCCATGTCGGGGCGCTGCAGTTTCCCGGAAGACCATCCGCTGTGGGCCGGCTTTCTGCCGGCCATGCGCGACCGCATCGTTGAACGCCTGGCCGGCCACGACCTGGTGTTCGCCCTTGGGGCGCCGGCCTTCACCTACCACGTCGAAAGCAAGGGCGCACACTTGCCGGAAGGGGCCCGGCTGGTACAACTGACCGAAGACCCCCAGGTCGCCGCCTGGGCGCCGACGGGGACCTCGGTGGTCGGCAGCATACGGCTGGGCTTGCTGGACTTGCTGGCCCGCCCCGCGCCCGCGCCCAGGGCGGCACCTGCGCTGCATGTGCGGCCCGCGCGCGTGCCCGAGCCTTTGCCGGGCGAGCGCCTGCCGGTGGCCTGGGTGCTGCAGACGCTGACCGATGTCCGTCCGCGCGACAGCATCATCGTCGAAGAGGCGCCCAGTGCGCGGCCCACCATGCACGGCCACCTGCCGATTTTCGAGTCGGAAACTTTTTACACCATGTGCAGCGGCGGCCTGGGCTGGGGCTTGCCCGCGTCGGTCGGCGTGGCCATGGGCAAGCCGGGCGCGCGCGTCATCGCGCTGGTGGGGGACGGCTCCGCGATGTACGCGATCCAGGCGCTGTGGAGCGCCGCGCAGCTCGGCCTGGCCATGACCATCGTGATCCTGAACAACCGCCGTTATGCGGCGCTGCACGACTTCGCGCGCATCTTCGGCTACCAGCCAGATGAACCCGTGCCGGGCACCGAGCTGCCCGACCTTGACTTCGTCGGCCTGGCCGCGGCCCAGGGCGTTCGCGGGCTGCGTGTGGCGCGCGCCGACCAGCTGCGCCCCGCGCTCGAACAGGCTTTGCGGTCCACCGAGCCCATGCTGGTCGAAGTCGAGATTGCCTGAAGGAGACAGCAAGGCAAAAACCAAAAACAACAAACACGGTTCAAAACACAAGGAGACAAAAGACATGAGCAAGATATCGATGTTGATCAATGGCGAGTCGCGGCAGGCCGCCAACGGCGCCACTTTCGAGCGCCGCAACCCGCTCGACGGCACGGTGGCCACCACCGCCCCCGCGGCGACGGTGGCCGACGCAGTAACGGCGGTCGATGCGGCCGCCGCCGCGTTTGAGACCTGGTCGCGCACCGGCCCGGGCGAGCGCCGCGCGCTGCTGCTCAAGGCGGCGCATGCGCTTGAAGCCAAGGCGGAGCAGCTGACGGCGGCCATGGCCGCGGAAACCGGCGCGGCCGCACCCTGGGCCGGCTTTAACGTGCACCTGGCCGCCGGCATGCTGCAGGAAGCGGCCGGCCTCACCACACAGATCAGCGGCGAGGTCATCCCCTCCGACGTTCCCGGTAGCCTGGCGCTGGCGGTGCGCCGGCCGGCCGGCGTGGTGCTGGGCATCGCGCCCTGGAATGCGCCGGTGATCCTGGGCGTGCGCGCCATCGCCACGCCGCTGGCCTGCGGCAACACGGTGGTGTTCAAGGGCTCCGAACTGAGCCCCGCCACGCACGGCCTGATCGTGGAGGCCTTCAAGGACGCGGGCTTTCCGCCCGGCGTCGTCAACTTCATCACCAACGCACCGGCCGATGCGGCGGCCGTGGTGGAGGCCATCGTGGCCCACCCGGCCTTGCGCCGCGTGAACTTCACGGGATCGACCCGTGTCGGCAAACTGCTGGCCGCGACCTGCGCCAAATACCTCAAGCAAGCGGTCCTCGAGCTTGGGGGCAAGGCGCCCATGGTGGTGCTCGACGACGCCGACCTCGACGCCGCAGTCAACGGCGCGGCCTTCGGCGCCTTTGCCAACAGCGGCCAGATCTGCATGAGCACCGAACGCATCGTGGTCGACAACAAGATCGCCGATGCCTTTGTCCAGCGGCTCGCCGCCAAGGCGGTGAAGCTGCCGCTGGGCGACCCGCGCAAGGGGCCGGTGGTGCTGGGTTCGGTGGTGGATGCCAGCACGGTGCAGCGCTGCAACGCCCTGATCGACGACGCGCTCGCCAAAGGCGCCAAGCTGGTGTGCGGCGGCAAGGCGGAGAACACCCTGATGCCCGCGACCCTGCTGGACCATGTGACATCCGCCATGCGCATCTACCACGACGAGAGCTTTGGGCCGGTCAAGCCCATCGTGCGCGTCGACGGTGTGGAGGAGGCCGTTCGGGTCGCCAACGACAACCCCTACGGCCTGTCGGCCGCGGTGTTCGGGCGCGACGTCGCGCGCGCCTGGGAGGTGGCCAACCGCATCGACTCGGGCATCTGCCACGTCAACGGGCCCACGGTGCACGATGAGGCGCAAATGCCCTTCGGCGGCGTCAAGGACTCGGGCTACGGCCGCTTTGGCGGCCGCGCCGGCATCGATGCCTTCACCGAGCTGCGCTGGATCACGGTGCAGACCACGCCCCGCCACTACCCGTTCTGACAGCAGGAGACCCACCATGAAATCATTGCTCGCATCCCTCCTGCTCGCGGCCGGCCTGTGCGCGGGCCTGCCCGTACACGCCCAAAACTGGCCGAACAAACCGATCAGGATCATCGTCAACTTCGCGCCCGGCGGGGCGGCCGACCAGCTGGCCAGGCTGATCGCCCCGCCGCTGCACGAGGCGCTGGGCCAGCCCGTGCTGATCGAGAACAAAGGCGGCGCGGGCGGCAACCTGGGCGCCGAGTCCGTCGCCAAGTCGCCGGCCGACGGCTACACCCTGCTCATGGCGTCGGGTGGCACGGTGTCCATCAACCCGCACCTGTACACCAAGATGAGCTTCGACCCGGCGAAAGACCTGGTACCGGTGGCTTCGGTCGCCCGCGTCCCTTTCTACCTGGTGGTGCGCGCCGACAGCCCGGTCAAGGACTTCAAGGGCCTGATCGCCGACCTCAAAGCCCATCCCGGCCAGCGCGCCTTCGGCTCGCCCGGCAGCGGCAGCTCGCCGCACCTGGCCACGGAAATGATGAAGAGCGAGACCGGGACCTTCGCGGTGCACGTTCCCTACCGCGGCGCGGCACCGGCCCTGACCGACCTGCTGGGCGGGCAGATCGACTTCCTGTTTGATCCCGGCATCGCGCTCCAGCATGTGAAGACCGGCAAGCTGCGCATGCTGGCGGTCGGCAGTCCGCAGCGTGCCCCGCAGGTGCCCGAGGTGCCCACGCTCGATGAACTGGGGCTCAAGGGTTTTGATGCCGATGCGGTGTTCGGCCTTTACGCACCCGCGGGCACGCCGCAGGCCGTGATCGACCGTGTCAATACCGAAGTCAATCGTGTGCTGAACCAGGCGGCGACCAAGGAGCGCATTCTTGCGATCGGCAACGTGGCGCTGCCGCTCAAACCCGCGGAGTTCGGCCGCAAGGGCGCGGAAGACTCCAAGCGCTTCGGCAAGCTGATCCGCGACCGCAAGATACAGGGCGACTGAGCGCGACGGCCCTTGCCGCCTGCCTGTCGGGCTTTGCCTGTCGCATGGGCCGGCCACCCGGGTCATTGCGGCGGCGCCATGGCTGAGGGCAAGTTCTTCAGCAAACACCACCACAAAGGAATAAAACGCCATGCCTCCCCCAACCGAGCCGCAGCTGCTCGAGACCGATGTCCTGGTTGCTGGCGGCGGCCCCTGCGGCCTGATGCTCGCGAACGAACTGGGCCGACGCGGCGTGTCTTGCCTGGTGGTCGATGCCAAGCCCGGCACCGCCTTCAATCCGCAGGCCAACGCCACCCAGGCCCGCACCATGGAGCACTTCCGGCGCCTGGGTTTTGCCCACGAGATACGCGCGCTCGGCTTGCCCGCCGACCACCCGACCGACATCGCCTACTTCACACGCTACGCGCGCCATGAGCTGTCGCGCATCAGCCTGCCCACCGCGGCCGAGGCGCAGGTCAGGATCAAGTCCATGACCGGCTCGTGGAGCGCGGCCGAACTGCCGCACCGCGTGTCGCAGAAATTCGTCGAGCAGGCCCTGCGCCGCCATGCCGAAGCCTGGCCCTCGGCCGAGCTCCGTTATGGCTGGTCGCTGGAGCGTTTCGCTGAAGAAGAAAGCGGCGTGAGCGCGAGCGTGCGCCCCACCGCCGGCGGCCCGGCGCAGGAAGTGAAAGCCAAATACCTGGTCGGCGCCGACGGCGCGCGCAGCCTGGTGCGCCGCCAGCTGGGCATCGAATGGGGCGGCGTCACCGGCATACAGCGCGAGTTCATGGGCGGAAAGATGTTTGCCGTCTACCTGCGCGCGCCGGGTTTTCTGTCGGTGCTGCGGCATCCCAAGGCCTGGATGTATGTCGCGGTCAACCACCAGCGGCGCGCCTTCATGGCCTCGGTCGACGGTGTTTCGGAGTACGCCTTCCATGCCGCGCTGCGGCCCGGGGAAGACGCCGACAACTGGACCGAGGACGACGCCCGCCGCGTCTTCGCCGAAGCCGTGGGCGTGGAGCTGCCCATCGAGATACTGTCGATGGGCACCTGGCTGGCCGGCCATGCGCTGGTTGCCCAGCGTTTCCAGCAGGGCCGGGTGTTTATCGCCGGCGATGCGGCCCACCTGTTCACGCCGACCGGCGGCCTGGGCTATAACACCGCAATTGAGGACGCGGTCAACCTGGGCTGGAAACTCGCCAGCGTTGTGCGCGGCCAGGCGCCCGCGGCGCTGCTGGACAGCTATGCGGCCGAGCGCAAGCCGCTGGCCGAACGCAACACCGGCTACGCGCGGCGCTTTGCCGATTCAGTAGGGCTGTTCGCCGCCAAGGCCGAGCTCGACGAGGCTTCGGAGCAGGGCGAGGCCGAGCGCGAGCGCGCGGCCCTTTACTTCGGCGAGCACGCCAAGCTGGAGTTCAACATTCCCGGCGTCACCTTTGGTGGCCGCTACGACGGCTCGCCCGTCATTGCCGGCGACGGCGCGGCGCTGCCGCCCGATGAGCCCAACCGCTACATCGCCACCGCGAGCCCGGGAGGGCGGCCGCCGCATGCCTGGCTGGACGACGGCCGCTCGCTGTTTGATTGTTTCCACAGTGAATGGACGCTGCTCGCGCTGGGCCCGGATGCGCCTTCCACGGCCGCTTTCGAAACGGCCGCGCGGGCGCTTTGCGTCGACCTGCGCGTGGTGCGGCTGCCGCAGGCCTCGCTGCGCGAGCTGTATGAAGCGCCGCTGGCGCTGATACGCCCCGACCAGATTGTTGCCTGGCGCGGTGCGGCGGCGAGCGACGCAGCGGCCGTGCTGATGCGCGTCACGGGCCGATGACAACGCCATAACAACACAAATAAGGAGACTTGAATGAAAAACGCAATCCGCCAAATCCTCCAACTGCCGGCCGTTGCAACGGCCTTGGCGCTGCTCGCACCGGCGCAGGCCCAGACCTGGCCCAGCAAGCCCGTGCGCATGGTGGCCTCCTTTCCGCCCGGCACGCCGGGCGACTTGATTGCCAGGCTGATCCAGCCCGCCCTGCAGGCAGCTTGGAAACAGCCCGTCATCGTCGAGAACAAGCCGGGGGCGGGCGGCAATATCGCGGCCGGGGAAGTGGCCCAGGCCAGGGATGAGCACACCCTGCTGGTCGGCCCCGACACCGTGCTCACGATCAACCCGCATCTCTACAAAAAGCTGGGCTTCGATCTGCGGCAGTCGCTCAAGCCGGTGACCTACTTCGCGAGCTTTAACCAGATGCTGGTTTGCAACCCGGCCTCCGGCGTCAACACACTCGCCAGGTTCACCCAGCTTCCCGCCGGCAACACCTACGCCTCCGGCGGGCCGGGCACGCCCAGCCACATGGCCATGGAAATGCTGCTGGCGGCCACCGGCACCCGGCAGACCCATGTGCCCTACAAAGGGCCGGGGCCGGCCGCGCAGGACGTGCTCGCGGGCCATGTGGGCTGCGGTTTTATCGTCTCTTCCGTGGTGCTGCCGCATGTGCAGAGCAGCCGGCTCCTGGCGGTCGCCGTCTCCAGCAAGGAGCGCTCGGTGCTCCTGCCCGCAGTGCCCACGGTGGCCGAGAGCGGCCACGCCGGTTTCGACGCGACCTTCTTCGAAACCCTGATGGCGCCCGCAAGCCTGCCCGCCGCCGTCACGGAAAAAATCCAGCGCGACGTGCGCGCCGCACTGATGGCGCCGGCCATCAAGGCAAGGCTGGCGGAAATGGACCTGCGCGTGGAGGCCGGAACGCCCCAGGAATCCGAAAAACGCAGCCGCGAAGACTTCGCCAAGTGGGGGATGATTGCACGGCAGACACAACTCCAGCTGGACTGAGATGAAACACCCCCTGAGTCGCTTCGCGCCTTCGCTCTCAAGGGGGACGACGCGTGTGGCCGGGCCAAGCCCGTTCCACGGCGTCCGCTGGCCTTGCGCGTGCCAGTTTCATGCGATGTGGATGGCGCGCAGCGCAACAGATTACCGAAAAAAGGAGAGCTGCCATGCGCAACCTTGACCGCAACACCATCACCGAAGCCGTGCTCGCGCGCCATGCCGCGGCGGCGGACCCGCGCTTCAAACACATCATGACCAGCCTGGTCAATCACCTGCACGCCTTCGCGCGCGAGGTCGAGCTCACCGAAGAGGAATGGTTCAAGGGCATTGAGTTCCTCACCCGCTGCGGCCACATCACCGACGACAGGCGCCAGGAGTTCATCCTGCTGTCCGACGTGCTGGGCCTGTCGATGCTGACGGTGGCGATGAACAACGACAAGCCGGCAGGCTGCACCGAGGCCACGGTATTCGGCCCCTTCCATGTGGAGGGCGCGCCGCACTACGAACTCGGCGCGGACATCGCCAACGGTGCGCGCGGCATCCCTTGCCTGGTTCGCGGCACGGTGCGCGGCGCGGCGGGGGAGGCGGTGCCGGGCGCCCACATCGATGTCTGGCAGTCCGACGAAGAAGGCCTGTATGACGTGCAGCATGCGGAGATCGACCATGCGCAGGCGCGCGGAACCTTCAATGCCGATGCCAAAGGGGGCTACCACTTCCGCTCCATCCTGGCCGTGCCCTATGCCATACCGCATGACGGCCCGGTCGGCGACCTGCTCAAGGCGGCGGGCCGCCACCCGTGGCGGCCCGCCCACCTGCATTTCATGATCAAGGCCGAAGGCTATGAAACCCTGATCACCCATGTGTTCCGCAGCGACGATGCCTACCTCGACTCGGATGCCGTGTTCGGCGTGCGCCAGTCCCTGGTCGCCGACTGGAAGCCCCAGCCCGACGGCAGCTACCTTGTCGAATACGACTTCGTGCTCAATCCGTCCCGGCCATGAAGGAGTTCATCTACAACGGCCAACCCTCGCGCGTGGTGTTTGGTGCCGGCGCGCTCCAACACCTGGAGCGGGAAATCGAATTGCTCGGAGCGCGCAAGGCGCTGGTGCTGTCCACGCCTGAGCAGCGGGACCAGGCGCAAAGGGTGGCCGACCGCCTTGGGAGCCGCGCCGCCGGCATTTTCGCCAGGGCCGTCATGCATGTGCCGATAGAGACGGCACGCGAGGCGCGCGAAGAGGCGCGCCGGCTGGGTGCCGATTGCGCGATTGCCATCGGCGGCGGCTCCACCACCGGCCTGGGCAAGGCCATCGCGCTGGACTCGGGCCTGCCCATCCTGGCCATCCCCACCACCTACGCCGGCAGCGAAATGACGCCCATCTACGGCATCACCGAGGCCGGCTTGAAAAAGACCGGAAGGGATGCGCGCGTGCTGCCGCGCACGGTCATTTACGACCCGGCGCTGACACTGACTTTACCCGTGGCGCTCAGTGTGACCAGCGGCATGAATGCGATTGCGCACGCCGCCGAGGGCCTGTATGCCCAGGACAGCAACCCGGTGATGGACCTGATGGCCGAAGAGGGCATACGCGCGATCGCGCAGGCCTTGCCCGGAATTTGCCGGCGTGCCGATGACATGGGCGCGCGCGGCGAAGCGCTGTACGGCGCCTGGCTTTGCGGCAGCGTGCTGGGCAACGTGGGCATGGCCTTGCACCACAAGCTGTGCCACACCCTGGGCGGCAGCTTCAACCTGCCGCACGCCGAAGTGCACACCGTCGTACTGCCCCAGGCCATGGCCTTTAATGCTGAGGCCGCGCCCAGGGCCATGGCCCGTATCGCACGCGCTCTTGGGGCCACGGGCCGCGGCAGTGCCGCTGCGGGGCTGTTTGACCTGGCCCGCGACAACGGTGCGCCGGTGGCGCTCAAGGACATAGGCATGCAGGCCTCGGACCTGGACCGCGCGGCCGACCTCGCCGTGCAAAACCCCTACTGGAACCCGCGCCCCATTGGGCAGGCGCAGCGCGGCGAGATCCGGCAATTGCTGCAGCGCGCTTATGAAGGCGTCCGGCCGGATTGAGTGGCTGTCTTTGCGGCGATAGAGTCGCCGAGCAGCACGCGGGTGGTTTCCTGGTTCAGAATCACCCCCATGACAAGCCCCAAACTAACCATCGAGTTCGCGGACGGCATCATGGCCCTGTCCTTGAACCGCCCCGACAAACTCAATGCCATCGACAACGAACTGGCGCGTGCGCTGCTCGCCGCGATTGGGCAGGCCGCACGCGACGACAAAGTCAGGGTGCTGCTGCTGCGCGGCAATGGCCGGGCGTTTTGTGCGGGAAGGGACGTCGGCGCGCCACCTACGGAAGACGACCTGGTGCTGGTGCAGGCCGTAGCCCAGGCGCTGGTGTCCTTGCCCAAGCCGGTGGTGGCTGCCGTCCATGGCTGGACCGTGGGCGCCGGCTTTGAGTGGATGCTCAATGCGGACATCGTGCTCGCGGCGGAAAGCGCGCGCTTCAAGCTGCCCGAGGCATCGTTGGGGGTTTTTGTGACCGGTGGATTGACGGCAACGCTGCCCGCCTACGCGGGTCTTGCGCGCGCCAAGGCGCTGATGCTGCTGGGCGAGGAGTTCTCGCCCGCCCAGGCGCAGGCCTGGGGGCTGGTCTGGAAAGTGGTTCCCGATACCGAACTTGAATCCGCTTCGCGGCAGACAGGTGCCAGGCTGGCGGCGCTTTTGCCGGAAGTCGCCGCCAGCTTTAAGCGGGTGCTCAATGAAATCGGGCTTCGCCGCTTTGAGGAGGCCATTGCGCTGGAGAATGAGGCCCAGCGGGCGCTGGGAGGCCGTACGCAGGTTTAGCCCCAACGCCAAGAATCGGCCTGGCAGGATTCAGCCGCGCACCCTCAAGCCGAGCTCGCGCGCCATCACGCCGTAAGCGCGAATCTGCTCCTGCACAAAATCTTCGAGAGGCTTTCCCGTGAGGGCGAAAGGATAAAGGCCGTAACGCTGGCGCAGCACGTCGATGTCCGGGTTTGCAAGGGCGTCCGAAAACAGGGTGACCCATCGCCGGTAGGCCGCTTCGCTGGTGTTGCGGCCCACATACAGGCCGCGTACGGTGGGCCAGGATAGGTTGATGCCCTGCTCGCGTGCCGTGGGCAGGCCGGCATGCTGGCCACTGAGCCGCTTGGGCGACAGCACCGCGAGGATGCGCACTGGCGCCCCGGTGGCCATGGCCTGCGCAACCTCGGCCATATCGCCGCAGAAAACGGAGACATGGCCTCCGGCCAGCGCCGTGAGCGCTTCGCCACCGCCTTCGAAGGACACGAAGCGCATGGACTTGTGATCGCGGCCCGCGGCTTTCACGAGCAGCGCTGCCTTGATCCAGTCCTGGCTGCCGACGGTGCCGCCCGCGCCAAAGATCACGCTCGCCAGGTCCTTCTTCAGGGCCGCGGCTAGCACCGTGAGCGAGCGCACCGGTGAGTCCTTGTGCACGGCAATGACACCGTAGTCGGTTGCAATCGCCGCGACCCAGCGCACGTCGGCCGCGGTATGGGGGCCGAACTTGCCTTGCGCGAGGTTGAGCAGCGAGCCGCTCGAAAACGCCACCAGCGTATCGGGATTGGCCAGCTTGCCCGAAGCGATGCGGTCGAAGGCCACCGCACCGATGCCGCCGGGCATGTAGGAGATTTCCAGGGAGCGTTTGCCGGCGCGGCCGTGCTCCAGCATGGCACCGGCCAATCTGCAGGTCAGATCGAACCCGCCACCCGCCTTGGCAGGCACCAGGCAGGCGATGGCTTCGGGCGATGAAGCCGCGCGCGCGGACAACACCGCAGCGAGGGGGAAAGCGAGAGGAAAAGAGAGCAGATGTCGGCGTTGCATTTCAGGCCCCCGCAGTCATGGGTCCGTCCCGGCCGGACCTGGGCCACCACAGGCTGGCGTGCAGGCCGGTTCCGCTTTCGGGAATGTCCAGCCGCAAGGCGCCGCCATGGCGTTCCGCCACGGCGCGTGCGATGGCCAGGCCCAGGCCGGAGCCCGAAGCCCGCGCCGCCTGGTCGCGCTGGCGCGAAAAGCGCTGGCCAAGCGTGTTGCGCAGCGCCTCACTGAGTCCGGCGCCGTTGTCGGTCACACCCAGGCTCCATCCCAGCATGTCGGAGGAGAACGTCACGGTGACCACGCCTCCCGCGGGCACATGGGCCACCGCGTTGGCGGCCAGGTTGAGCAGGGCTTCCTTCAAAAACTCCGCATCACCCTCTGCCATATCGTCGGTCTCGCGCCCGCTGACGCCGAGGTCTATGCCCTTGGCCCTGGCCGCCGGCATGCAGCGCAGGGCAACATCGCGCGCGATGGCGGCCAGGTGTATGGGCTGGGCGTTGAGCACGGCCGAGTCGCTGCGGGCCAGCGTGAGCAACTGGTTGGTGGTGTGTGTGGAGCGGCCGATCTCATCGCGCAGGGCGGCTATGGCTTCGGCTTTGCGTGCCGCATCGGCCTCGCCGATAACGTAATCGACCTGCATCTGCAGGATGGTCAGATGGGTGCGCAACTGGTGTGAGGCGTCGTCGATGAATGCGCGTTGCTGCGTCGCGAGCTGCTGCGTGCGCGCCATCTGCTGGTTGACGGCGGCGACCAGCGGTCGCACCTCGGCCGGCAGGTCGGTGCCGCGCACCGGCGCCAAATCGTCCGGGCGCCGTGCGCCGACTTCGGCCGCCAGGCGGGCCAGCGGACGCAGTGCCAGGCTGACGCCGAGTGCCACGCACAGGAGTGTGAGCAAGAACACCACACCGTCCCGCCATATCGCCAGCGCCATGAACCGCCAGGTGAATTCCTGGCGCGACTGCACATTCTCGGCCACCTGAATCAGCACGGTCGCATGATCGTCATTGCCGGCCATGCCCGGCTTGCCCGTGGGCATGCGGTATGCCGCCACGCGTACCGCTTCACCGAAGTAGTGCGCGTCATAGAACACCGGGGTTTCCAGGCCCAGCGTGCCCGGCGCGGGCGGCAGATCGGCGCTGCCCAGCTCGACAAGGCCGTCCGAACTGGCGATCCGGAAATACACCTGCCCGTTGGCCGTGAGCTCGAAAAATTCGAACATGCGATAAGGCAGTTCGACCGACAGCCCGCCCGACTCTGTCGAGACATTGGCTGCAATCGATTTGACGGCACCCAGCAGTGAGCGGTCGTAGGCCGAGTTGGCCGCATCGGTCGCGTCGCGATCCGTCATCCAGAGCTCGAGCGCGGTGATGGCGCCCAGCATCGGCAGCAGCAACAGCAGCAGCGCCGCGCGAAGGCTTCGCCCTTCACGCCGCTTCCAGCGCATAACCCAGCCCTCGCATGGTCACGATGCGAACGCCCGACGATTCGAAGCGCTTTCGCAATCGGTGCACCATCACTTCGACAACCTCGGGATGCACGTCTTCATCGTCGGAAAACACGCGACTCAGGATCTGCTGCTTGGACATGGGCTCGCCGCTGTGCTGGATCAGGACGCGCAGCACCGCGCCCTCGCGCGGCGTCAGCGCAAGCGGCTCGCCGCCCAGCAGGAACTGTTTTCTGGCGGTGTCCAGAACCAGCGGGCCGCAAGACAATCGAGGATGCTCGACACCGCGAGCGCGCCGGACTAGCGCGTGCAGCCGCGCCTCCAGTTCGGCCAGGGCAAAGGGTTTGGAAAGGAAGTCGTCGGCGCCCAGGTTAAGCATCTCGACGCGATCGGTGAGCGCGCCGCGCGCCGTCAGCACGATCGCCGGCAGCCGCTGGTCACGGCTGCGAAGCCGGCGCAGGACCTCTTGCCCGTCCAGGCCGGGCAGGCCCAGGTCCAGGATCAGCACGTCATGGTCATTGGCCTGCAGTGCCTTGTCGGCCAGGCGCCCGTCATTGACCCATTCGACCTGGATGCCAACGGCCTCCAGGGCCTTGGAAAGCCAGGTCCCCAGGTTGAAATCGTCTTCGGCGAGGAGCGCGCGCATAGCGGTGATCTTAGCGGCTGTTCCTTGTAGCCGGAACCGTCAATCGGGTTTGATCTTCGCGCGCTCGACCACGACTTTCCAGCGCTTTTGCTCGACCGCGATGAACTGCGCATACTGCTGCGGCGTGTTGCCGATGGCCTCGGCCGCATCGGCGCCCAGGCGCTCCATGGACGATGGCGATTTCACAGCCTTCATGGTCGCGGCCGACAGTTTTTCGAGGTTGGCCGGGCTCAGGTTGGCCGGTGCCTGCAGGCCGTACCATTGCGTCATCTCGAAGCCCGGGAAGCCCTGTTCGGCCACGGTCGGTACGTCCGGCAGTTGCGCCAGCCGCCTGGATGAACCCGTTGCTATGCAACGCAACTTTCCGGCCTTGATGTGTTGCAGGATGGCCGAGGCACCCACAGCCGCGGCGTCGAGCCGGCCGGACAGCAGATCGGTCAGCTGCGGGCCCGTGCCGCGGTAAGGCACGTGCAACATGAATATCCCGGCGGTCATCTTCAGGTATTCAAATGCCAGGTGTCCGGCGCTGCCGTTGCCGGCCGAGCCGTAGCTGAGCTTGCCCGGCTTGCTTTTGGCATAGGCAATGAATTCGGTCAGGTTCTTCGCCGGCACATCCGGGTGCACCACGTACAGGCTGGGCACCTTGGCGAGCAGGCTGACGGCCTGGAAGTCCTTGACCGGGTCATAAGGCAGCTTGGGAAAGATGTAGGGGTTTACCGCCAGCGTACCGATGTGGCCGAGGATCAGGGTGTGCTGGTCGTCCGCGTGAGCCACGTCGGCCATGGCTATGTTGCCGGCCGCGCCCGGTTTGTTGTCAACGAAGACGCTTTGCCCCAGGAACTTCGTGAGCTCGGCCGCGGTGGACCGCGCGACCACGTCCGAGCTGCCGCCGGGCGCGAAAGGTACGACGAAGCGTATGGCCTTGGACGGCCAGGCCGGTTGCGCTCCGGCGGTGTTGAGAATGCCCGCGCTGCCCAAGCCCAGGGCGGCGCTCGCGCCCAGCAGGCGGCGGCGGGAAATGTTGGTGGGGTGCATGTTTTGTCTCCTTCGAATTGAAGAGACGATGGTGCCTGCGCGGGGCTTTCAAAACCCTTTCAGACGGCTTTGCCAGTGACCAGGCATCCATCTGTGTGGATCGCGTCCAATGCGCGCCGCGCCCGGGGTACAGGCCGACGCGGCCTGACAGCGAGCAGCGTCGCAAGTGGCCTGCAAATTTTTCACTCCTTCCCCCAGCGGGGGAGGGAGTTAACTAACAAGTTACAGCGCCGCAACCAGCTCAGGCACGGCCGTGAACAGGTCCGCTTCCAGGCCGTAGTCGGCCACGCTGAAGATCGGCGCTTCGGGGTCCTTGTTGATCGCCACAATGACCTTGCTGTCCTTCATGCCGGCCAGGTGCTGGATCGCGCCGCTGATGCCGGCCGCGATGTACATCTGGGGCGCCACGATCTTGCCGGTCTGGCCCACCTGCCAGTCGTTAGGGGCGTAGCCCGCATCGACAGCGGCACGGCTCGCACCGAGTGCGGCGCCCAGCTTGTCGGCCAGCGGCGTGAGCACTTCGCTGAACTTCTCGCTGGAGCCCAGCGCGCGCCCGCCCGAGACAATGATCTTGGCGGCCGTCAGCTCGGGACGGTCGCTCTTGGCGATCTCGGAGCCCAGGAAAGACGACTTGCCGCTGTCGGCCACGCCGGCCGGCGTTTCAATCGCGGCCGAGCCACCGGTGGCGGCTGCCGCGTCAAAGCCCGTGGTGCGCACGGTGATGACTTTGGTCGCGTCCAGGCTTTGCACGATGGCGATCGCGTTGCCGGCGTAAATCGGGCGCTCAAAGGTGTCTGCGGCGTCAACCTTGGTGATGTCGGAGATCTGGCCGACATCCAGCGTCGCGGCCACGCGCGGGGCGATGTTCTTGCCCGAGGCGGTGGCGGGAAACAGGATGTGCGAATAAGCGGAGGCAATGGCCACCACCTGGGCGGCCATGTTCTCGGCCAGGCCGTGGGCGAAGTGTTCGCCTTCGACGTGGATGACCTTGGCGACGCCGGCAATCGCGGCGGCGGCCTTGGCGGCGGCTTCGGCGCCAAGGCCGGCCACCAGCACGTGGACTTCACCACCACACTGGGCGGCGGCCGTCACGGTATTGAGGGTGGCGGGCTTGATGCTGGCGTTGTCGTGTTCAGCAATAACGAGTGCGGTCATGTCATCGGTCCTTAAATTACTTTGGCTTCGTTCTTGAGCTTGTCCACCAGGGCGGCCACGTCGGCCACCTTGACGCCGGCGCTGCGCTTGGGCGGCTCGCTGACCTTCAGGGTCTTGATGCGCGGCTTGACGTCGACACCCAGGTCTTCGGGCTTGAGGCTGTCGAGCTGCTTTTTCTTGGCCTTCATGATGTTGGGCAGCGTGACGTAGCGCGGCTCGTTGAGGCGCAGGTCGGTGGTGATGATGGCGGGCAGCGTGAGCGAGAGGGTTTCCAGGCCGCCGTCGACTTCGCGCGTGACCTTGGCGGTGCCGCCTTCGACCTCGACCTTGGAGGCAAAAGTGGCCTGGGGCCAGCCCAGCAGCGCGGCCAGCATCTGGCCGGTCTGGTTGCAGTCGTCGTCGATGGCCTGCTTGCCCAGGATGACGAGCTGGGGTTGTTCTTTCTCGACCAGGGCCTTGAGCAGCTTGGCCACGGCCAGGGGTTGCAGTTCTTCGGCGGTTTCGACCAGGATGGCGCGGTCTGCGCCTATGGCCATGGCGGTGCGCAGGGTTTCCTGGCATTGGGCGACGCCGCAGCTGACGGCGATGACTTCGGTGACCATGCCTTTTTCTTTCAGGCGCGTGGCTTCTTCGACGGCGATCTCGTCAAACGGGTTCATGCTCATCTTGACGTTGGCGATGTCGACACCGCTGCCATCGGATTTGACGCGGACTTTCACGTTGTAGTCGACTACACGTTTGACGGGGACCAAGACCTTCATTGACCAATTCCTTGATGCTTGATGAATAAATGGCGCGCAGGGCTAGCCCCGCGCGGAAAAAAATAGAGGCAGCCTCAGGCCGCGACGATCTGGGGGATCTGCGTGGCCGGTGGCGTATTGCGGCTGCGGCCGCAGCGCACCAGGCCGTCAATCATCACCATGCCGACGCCGGGGATGTCGCCGCGCTGGATGCTGTCGAGGATGTCGCGCCCGGCGGAGTGCTGGGCTTTGTCCATGAAGACAAAGTCGGCATCACGGCCGGCTTCTATCAGGCCGCAGTTGAGTTTGCGGATGCGTGCCGTGTTACCGGTGGCAAAACAGAAGGCCAGCTCCGGGGGAATGTTGCCCAGGCTGCAGAGCAGGGAGATCAGGCGCAGCATGCCCAGCGGCTGGACGCCCGAGCCGGCGGGGCCGTCGGTGCCCAGGATGACGCGGTGCGGGCACTTGAGCTGCAGCGCCGCCTGGGCGGCGGCGATCGCGACCTTCTCGTTGCCGTTGTGGACGATCTCGATCGCACGCGAGGACTTCTCGCAGAGTTCGCAGACATGCGCCTCCGACAACGCCGTGTGCCCGCCGTTGATGTGGCCTATCACGTCCGCATCGGCCTCCAGCACCACGTCCTTGTCGATCAGGCCGGAGCCCGGAATCGACGGGCCGCCGGTGTGTATGGTGCTCTGGATGCCGTATTTGCGCGCCCAGCCGACCATCTCCTTGGCCTCGTAGCCCGCCTTGACGGAGCCCAGGCCCACTTCGCCGAGCAGCGTGACGCCGGCCTCGGCCAGGTCCTTGAAGTCCTGCTCGGTCATGCCTTTTTCGATGATGGGCGCGCCGGCCAGCACCTTGACGCCGCCCGGGCGGAAGTTGTCGAAGGCGCGCTGTGCGGTGATGGCCAGCGCTTTCAGGCCCACGATGTCCTTGGGCCGCCCCGGCAGGTGGACCTCGCCGGCCGAGATCATGGTGGTGACGCCGCCGTGCATGGTCGAGTCTATCCAGCCGATCTGGTTCTGGCGCGGCGTCCAGTCGCCGAAGACCGGGTGCACGTGGCTGTCGATCAAGCCGGGCGCTACGCAGGTCTGCTGCGCGTCGATCACAGTCTGCGCGTGCGCGATGTCGCAGTCCTTGGCCTTGCCGACGGCAACGATCAGGCCGTCGTTCACGACGATGGTGTCGGCGTCCAGGATGGGGCGGTCTATGTCGCCGGACAGCAGCAAGCCGATGTTTTTGATGACGACTTTTCCAGACTTGCCGGTCGATGCTGCTTCTGCCATGGATGGCCTCTTTTCAGTGGTGTGTGGAAGGTGGAAATCAGGGGTTCAGCATGACGGTGCGCAGCACGGTGCTGATGATGAAGGCCTGCCACTGGGCCAGCGCTTCGGGCGACTGCAGGTCTTCGCCCAGGAAGGCCGACAGCGTGTGGCGGTTCGAGATGTAAAAGTAGCCCGTCGCTGCGATGAGCAGGTAGACGTTGCGGGCGGAGATGTCCGAGCGGAAGATCTTCTTGCGCACGCCGCTTTCCAGCAGCTGCCGGATGATGGCGATGGCGGGCGACGAATAATCTCGCGCGCGCTGCGACTTGGCGATGTGCTTGCCGCGGTGCAGGTTCTCGGTGTTGAGCAGGGTGATGAACTCCGGGTTCTTGCTGTAGTAGGAGACCACGAAGCAGATCACGTCCGTCAGGGACTCGACGGGATGCTCGATGTCCAGCGACAGCTCGAGCTCCGCGTCGTTCATGCGGCGGTACATGTCTTCGAGAACTTCGATGAACAAGCCTTCCTTGCTGCCGAAGTAGTAATAAATCATGCGGTCGAAGGACTTGGCCGACTTGGAGATTTTCTCCACGCTGCCGCCGTCGTAGCCGTAACGCGCGAAGACTTTGGTCGCCGCGCGCAGTATGTTGTCGCGCGTGGTTTGCGCGGCCTGCTCCCGCACGCCCGGCCGTTTGGCTGCCGCGCGTTTGGGTGTCGCGGCGCGTGGCGTGGTGGTTCTGGCGGTCTTCACTGTCATGGATGGGTGTCCGGTCGCGGTTGGCAAAGGAGCGGGCCTGAGGCCGCCGGGGGAGAAATTTCCCGGGTAGTGTAGGGCGGAAGCAAGCGCCGGGCCATCTTCTTCCTCATTGCTCGGCGAAGGCGCGTTCAATGACAAAGTCGCCCGGCCTGGAGGTGTTGCCCTCCGTGAAGCCTTTGCCCTCGAGCATGTGTTTGAGGTCCTTGAGCATGCCGGGGCTGCCGCAGATCATGACCCGGTCGTGCGCCGCGTCCAGCGGCGGCAGGCCCAGGTCCGCCTGCATCTTTCCGGTTTCGATCAGGTCGGTGACGCGCCCCATGTTGCGGTAGGCCTCCCGCGTGACGGTGGGGTAGTACAGCAACTGTTTGGAGATCAGCTCGCCGAGGAATTCGTGCTGGGGCAGGTGCTCGACGACCAGGTCGTGGTAGGCCAGTTCGTCGGCCTGGCGCACGCCGTGGACCAGCACGACCTGCTCGAACTGCTCGTAGGTCGCGGGGTCGCGGATGATGCTCATGAAGGGCGCCAGGCCGGTGCCGGTCGAGAGCAGGTAGAGCCGCTTGCCCGGCAGCAGGTAGTCGATGACCAGCGTGCCGGTGGGCTTGCGCCCGACGATGATCTTGTCGCCGACCTGGATGTGCTGCAGGCGCGAGGTCAGCGGGCCGTCTTCCACCTTGATGCTGAGGAACTCCAGGTGCTCTTCATGGTTGGGGCTCACGATGCTGTAGGCGCGCAGCAGGGGCTTGTCGTTGACCCTCAGGCCGATCATGGTGAAGTGCCCGTTGCTGAAACGCAGCGAGGTATCGCGGGTGGTGGTGAAGGTGAACAGGCGGTTGGTCCAGTGGTGGACGGACAGGACGGTTTCTTCGTTGAAGGCGCTCATGGTGGTGTGGATGTGGAGAGTCGGTAGGGATATAAAAGGGGCGCGCTGGCCGGCGTGCTTTCAGCCGAGATCCAGGCCCGCCAGCTTGTTGGTCTTGTCCTTCCACAGCTCGGCGTCCGGCAGGGGCGCGATGCGTTTGGAGATGGTGGGCCACAGCTTGGACAGCCTTGCGTTGATTTCCAGGAAGGGCTCGAACTGCTCGGGCGTGTCCGTGTCCGCGTAAATGGCGTTGACCGGGCATTCCGGAATGCAGACGGCACAGTCTATGCATTCGTCCGGATCGATGACCAGGAAGTCCGGGCCCTGCTTGAAGCAATCCACCGGGCACACGTCAACACAGTCGGTGTATTTGCATTTGATGCAGGCATCGGTCACTACGTGCGTCACAAGAACTCCTTTGCGCGGCGGTTCGGGCCGGCTATCGTCGATGCAGGCAATGTGCCACATTAATGTAGTGAACGCAACATTTAAGTTAAGTGTCCACAACATTTTTGAAAATAAATTGGAGGCCGCGGTGCAAATCCTATTGCGCGGCAATTCCGTATCCGCTACATTGAATTTAAATGTAGCAAATGCAACATGTAAATTAAGTGCGCACTACATTGGGGATTGTGCCCCGGAATGGCGCCCCGGGATGGGGCCGATGCGAACAAGGCGAACACGATGACCGAACACACAAAAACGGACGGCCTGCCGGGCATGGACGGTCTTCCCCAGGTGCTGGAAAAGGCCAGGCCGCGCAATGAGCGCATGAACAGCGAGAAGATCGAGTGCAACGCCTGCCCGGTGCTGTGCCAGATTTCCGACGGCCGCAGCGGCGCCTGCGACCGCTATGCCAACCACGGCGGCACGCTGGTGCGTGTGGATCCCGTGCTGCTGCTGCGCCGCACCCTGTCGGGTTCGGAGCCGCAGCTGGTCTCCTTTGCGGGGCGTGAAGCCGCGGCGCAACCCGCGCCGCAGGGCGGCGTTGCGGGCGGCCTGCCAGCGGCGGCACCGTCACCGGCACCGGCCTGGAGCGGCGACCTGTTGCTGGCCGACGAGGTGTTTGTCACCGGCGTCGGTTCGTCAACGACCTACCCGGACTACAAGCCCGCGCCCTTTATCGTGTCGTCGAAGGCGGCCGGCGTCGACATGGTCACGGTGGTCACCGAAGGGATCTTCAGCTACTGCAGCCTCAAGG
Source organism: Polaromonas sp. CT11-55 (assembly GCF_047303325.1). Lineage (NCBI taxonomy): Bacteria > Pseudomonadati > Pseudomonadota > Betaproteobacteria > Burkholderiales > Comamonadaceae > Polaromonas > Polaromonas sp. CT11-55. Next base: position 155,619 of record NZ_JBKBEX010000006.1, read on the forward strand.
TGAAGATAGACACCGACCGCTTCCTGGGCGCGGAGCAGGCCAATGTGCGCTGCAAGGGTGAAGTGGTCGGCCATGTGACGACGGCCGAATACGGATCCCAGATGCTGTCGCTGGGCGGCGTGCACCACCTGACCGGCGGCAGCAAGAAGGAGGGCCGCGTGACCGTCGAGATGATGCAGGCGCTGGGCAACAAGCAGGCCGTGGAGTTCACCATCGACGGCGGCTCGCAAATCCTGATCCAGGCGGGCCGCGCGCCCATCGTGAACGGCGTGGAAGAAAAACGCATGCGCGTGGGCTGCGGTTCGGCCACGGTCGGCATCTTTGCCAAGCAGCTGTTCGGCAAGCTCGACGAGGTCGTGGTCGTCGACGACCACATCACCGGCGTGCTGACCGAGCACCAGGCCGGCCGCTGCCTGGACATGCCGCCCTCCGGCATCAAGATGCGCGGGCGCAAGTCCACACCGGGGCGCTATTTCCAGGTCGCCAATCCCGGTGTGGGCTGGGGCGGCACCGACATCGCCGACCCGCTGTCCATCATCGAAACCTGGGATGCCTCCGTGGCCTGGCCGGGCCTGCGCCTGCTGATGACTTCCACCACCGGGGAGCACGCGAGCTGGTATGTGCTCGACGAAGCGCTCAACCCGGTCGAGCAGGAGATGCCGCCCGAAGTGCGCCGCATCGTGGAGCGCATCGGCGAGAACTGCGAACCGTCCCTCTCCACCGTGCTTTTCCTCGGCGGGGCCGGCGGCAGCCTGCGCGCCGGCGTCACCGAAAACCCGGTCTTGCTGACGCGCGCCATCAAGGACGCGCTGGTGAACGTCACCTGCGGCGGCGCGCCGGCCTATATCTGGCCGGGCGGCGGGATCACGGTGATGGCCGACGTCATGCGCATGCCGGACAACAGCTTCGGGACCGTGCCCACGCCGGCCATCGTCGCGCCGATTGAATTCAGCATGAAGCTGGACGACTACCGCGCGCTGGGCGGCCACATGGACCATGTGCGCACGCTGGAGCAGGCGCTGCACCGCGGCGCCTGGCACAACGAAGGCGCTCCCACGGCCCTGGCCTGGACCGCGCTGCCGGCCGCCAATCCCTGGCCGCTGGCGCGTCCTCCGCTGCTGGGCTGAGGCCTGCTTGCCATGAACGCCCAACGCACGCAACTGCCCGACGGCCGCTGGCATTTCCAGCATGGGCCCATGGACATCGTCATAGGCGCCAATGGCAGCCAGCCGGCGGTGGAGGCGGCGCATGAGCAGGCCTGGCAGCGCTTCGGCGGCATTCTCGGCGAGCTGGTGCGCGAGCTGCCTGTGCTGCGGCTGCCTGTGCAAGGGCCGTGTCCGCTGAGCGGCCCGGTCGCGCGGCGCATGTGGCATGCCTGCCGGCCCTACCGGAGCGGCTTTATCACCCCCATGGCTGCGGTGGCCGGCGCGGTGGCGCAGGAACTGGTCGCCTGCTACACGGCAAGCGGCATCACGCGGGCCTGGATCAACAACGGCGGCGACATCGCGCTTCACCTTGCGCCTTCGCAGTCGGTGCGCATAGGCCTGTATGCGGATATCGACCGCCTGGGCGTCGATGAAATCCTGGACGGCGTGCAGACCGACGGGCAGTTCGAGGTCGACAGCGCCCTGCCTGTGCGCGGCGTGGCCACCAGCGGATGGCGCGGCCGCAGCTTTTCACTGGGCATCGCCGACAGCGTGACCGTGCTGGCGCGCACCGCCGCCGAAGCCGACGCGGCCGCGACCGTGATCGCCAACGCGGTGGATGTCGCCGATGCGCGCATCCTGCGCAGGCCGGCTTGCGAATTGAAAGACGACAGCGACCTCGGCGCCATTCCCGTCACGGTGGAGGTGCCGCCGCTGGAGCCCGAGCTGGTAAGCCGCGCGCTGCACGCGGGCCTCAGGCGCGCCCAGACCTTGCACGCGGCGGGCCTGATCTGGTCGGCGGTGCTGGTGTGCCAGGGGCAGTTCATGAGCACCGCCATCGGCGGTGGCTCGGTGCAAAGGCTGGACAAGCCTCGCGGCGAACGGCAAGCTGGTTCGGTATTTGCTTAATGAAATGAATGGACCTTCAACCATGATCGAAATCAGGCGCATCTTTACGCACGTGGAGCAGATACGGCACGAGTTCGGCCCGCCGCCGGCCACGCCGCTGCTGCGCGGCGCGATTGCCGCGGTGCTGGCCAATCCCTTCGCCGGGCGTTACGAGCCCGACATCCTGCCGATGATGGATGCGCTGCAGCCCGTCGGCATTGACATGGCCCAGCGCCTGCGCGCCGCGATGGATGTCCCGGCGGACCGCATCGAGGGTTATGGCAAGGGCGCCATCGTCGGCGCGGCCGGGGAACTTGAGCACGGTGCGCTCTGGCATGTGCCGGGCGGCTACGCCATGCGGGAGCTGCTGGGCTGGAAGGGCGACCGCAATGCCTATGCCAAGGGCAAGGCCGAGGAAAAAACCGGCCAGCCCGGCAACGCGCTGTCCATCGTGCCCTCCACCAAAAAAGTGGGCGGGCCGGGCACCGCGCTCGACGTGCCGATGACGCATGTCAATGCCAGCTATGTGCGCAGCCACTTCGACGCCATCGAGGTGCGCGTGCCGGGCGCGCCCCTGCCTGACGAAATCGTCTTCATCCTCGCGATGAGCACGGGCCCGCGCATCCACGCGCGTGTCGGCGGCCTGGCCGCCGGCGCGATCGCCAAATGGGACGGCCTGCGCTGAGGCGGGCATGAGCCCTACCCACGCATACCCCACACATTGAGACAAGGAAACACCATGAGCGCGAAGATCCGAAAAATCATTGTCCAGGTCGATGAGACGCTGATCGAAATGGGAAAACCCGTCACGCCGCCCACACGCCGGGCGCTGGCCATGGCCGTGATTGAAAACCCCTTTGCCGGGACTTACGTGGAAAAGCTCGACGAGTTGATCGCCATCGGCGAAGAGCTCGGCGGCCTGCTCGGCCAGAAATGCGTGCAGGCCCTGGGCATCGCGCCGGGCCAGGCGCAAAGCTACGGCAAGGCCGCGATTGTGGGCGAGGCCGGCGAGCTCGAGCATGCCGCGGCCATACTGCATCCCAAGCTCGGAGCGCCCCTGCGGCTGGCGGTGGAAAAAGGCGCGGCCCTGGTGCCGTCCAGCAAAAAGCGCGGCGGCCTGGGCACGGCCATCGACGTGCCGCTGGGGCACAAGGATGCGGCCTTTGTGCGCAGCCACTTCGACGCCATGGAAGCGCGCGTGGCCGATGCGCCGCGCGCCAATGAAATTGTGGTTGCTGTCGTCGTCACGGACAGTGGCCGGCCACTACCGCGCGTGGGCGGATTGCAGGTCCACGAAATCAAGGGCGAGGACGGGCTGCGCTGACGCGGAGCCTGCCAGCCATCAATTCGATCCACGACAACAGGAGTATTTATGAAGATGCACCCCAAGATGCTGAGCGCCGTGACCCTGCTGGGTCTGATGGCTTCGATGATGATGACGGCGCATGCGCAGGACGTCATCAAGATCGGCGAGGTCAACAGCTACAAGGCCCAGCCCGCTTTCCTGGAGCCCTACAAAAAGGGCATGGAGCTGGCCGTCGAAGAACTCAATGCCGCGGGCGGCATCAACGGCAAGAAGGTGCAGCTGTTCATCCGCGACGACAACGCCAATCCCGGTGACGCGGTGCGCGCCGCCGAGGAGCTGGTCTCGCGCGAGAAGGTCGACGTGCTGACAGGCTCCTTCCTCTCCAACATCGGCCTGGCGCTGACCGACTTCGCCAAGCAGAAAAAATTCTTCTTCCTGGCGGCCGAGCCGCTGACGGACAAGATCGTCTGGCAAAACGGCAACCGCTACACCTTCCGCCTGCGCACCTCGACCTATATGCAGGTCGCCATGCTGGTGCCCGAAGCCGTCGCGATGAAGAAAAAACGCTGGGCGGTGGTCTATCCCAACTATGAATACGGCCAGTCCGCCGCGGCCACCTTCAAGACCCTGCTCAAAGCCGCCCAGCCCGATGTGGAGTTCGTGGCCGAGCAGGCCCCGCCCCTGGGCAAGGTCGACTCCGGCAGCGTGGTGCAGGCCATGGCCGACGCCAAGCCGGACGCCATCTTCAACGTGCTGTTCGGCGCCGACCTCTCCAAGTTCGTGCGCGAGGGCAACACCCGCGGCCTGTTCCAGGGCCGTGAAGTCGTGAGCCTGCTGACCGGCGAGCCCGAGTACCTGGACCCCCTCAAGGAAGAAACGCCCAACGGCTGGGTGGTGACCGGTTATCCCTGGTACGGCATCCAGACGCCCGAGCACAAGGCCTTCTTCCTGGCCTACCACGGCAAATACAAGGACTATCCGCGCCTGGGTTCGGTCGTCGGCTACAGCGCCATCAAGTCCCTGGCTGAAGGCATGAAAAAAGCCAAGTCCACCGACACCGAGAAGCTGATCACGGCCTTCCGCGGCCTGCATGTGACGACGCCCTTCGGCCCCGTGGTGTTCCGCCCTGAAGACCACCAGTCCACCATGGGCGCTTATGTGGGCCGCACCAAGAATGAAGGCGGCAAGGGCGTGATGGTCGACTACCGCTACATCGACGGCGCCAAGGTCCAGCCCGGCGCCGCCGAAGTCAAGAAGATGCGCGCCGCCGACTAAAGGCACGGGCGCACCGGCCTGCCCGGTGCGCAGGGGCCCCGGGCGCGGCGCATAAGCTGCCGCGCCCGCGGGCTGCCGGTTACCCGCAAAAAAGGTTTATTCATGAGCTTTTCAGGCTTTATCGTGCAGCTGCTCAACGGCCTGGCCGGTGCATCCTCGCTGTTCCTGGTGGCGGCGGGGCTGTCGCTGATCTTCGGCGTCACGCGCATCGTCAACTTCGCGCACGGCTCTTTTTTCATGGTCGGCATTTATGTCGCCTATTCCCTGGTGGCCGCGCTGGGCAGCACCCTGGGTTTCTGGCCGGCCCTGCTGCTCGCGGCGCTGGCCGTCGGGGTGCTGGGCGCCCTGGTGGAAATCCTGTTGCTGCGCCGCATCTACCGCGCGCCTGAGCTGTTCCAGCTGCTGGCCACCTTTGCGCTGGGCCTGGTGATCAAGGACGGCGTGCTCTGGTTCTGGGGCGCTGAAGAGCTGCTGGGCCCGCGCGCGCCCGGCCTGACGGGTTCGGTCTCCATCCTCGGGCGGCAGTTTCCTTCCTACGACATTTTCCTGATCGTGGCCGGCCCCGTCGTGCTGGGCCTGCTCTGGCTGCTGCTCACCCGCACGCGCTGGGGCACGCTGGTGAGGGCCGCCACCCAGGACCGCGAGATGGTGAGCGCGCTCGGCGTCAACCAGGCCTGGCTGTTCACGGCCGTGTTCGCATTGGGCGCCTTGCTGGCCGGCCTGGGCGGCGCGCTGCAGTTGCCGCGCGAACCCGCCAACCTCGAGATGGACCTCAACATCATTGGCGCCGCCTTTGTGGTGGTTGTGGTGGGCGGCATGGGCTCGATTCCCGGCGCCTATGTGGCGGCGCTGCTGATCGCGGAGCTCAAGGCCATCTGCATCTGGCTGGGCCTGGTCGAGATCGCCGGCATCAGCATTTCCTTTTCCAAGCTGACCCTGGTGGTGGAGTTCCTGGTGATGGCCGTGGTGCTGGTGGCCAGGCCCTGGGGTTTGTTCGGCAGGCCCCAGGCGCCCAGCCGCCATGCGGGCGCGGCGGAGCAGCCCCTGCGCCGGCCGCAGCGCCTCTACAAGGTCGGCGGCGCGGCCTTGCTGCTGTTGCTGGCCCTGGTGCCCGCGCTCGCGGCGCAATCGCCTTACGTCACCGTGCTGCTGATCGACCTGCTGGTGGCGGTGCTGTTCGCGGCCAGCCTGCACTTCATCATGGGCCCGGCCGGCATGCATTCCTTCGGCCACGCCGCTTATTTCGGCCTGGGCGCCTATGGCGCCGCCTTGCTGGTGCGCAGCCTGAACATGCCCATGGAGCTGGCGCTGGTCGTGGCGCCCCTGGTGGCGGCGCTGGGGGCTTTTGTCTACGGCTGGTTCTGCGTGCGCCTGTCCGGGGTCTACCTCGCGATGCTGACGCTGGCCTTCGCGCAAATCACCTGGGCCATCTGCTACCAGTGGGACGCCTTCACCGGCGGCAGCAACGGGCTGACCGGCGTCTGGCCGGCCGCGTGGCTGGCCGACAAGCGCGTCTATTACTACCTGACCCTGGTCCTGGTGGTGGGTGCGGTGCTGTTCATGCACCGCATGCTGTATTCGCCCTTCGGCTACGGCATGCGCGCGGCGCGCGATTCGGTGCTGCGCTCGGATGCCATCGGCATGAACGTCAAGCGCATGCAGTGGGCGGCCTTTGTGATCGCGGGCGCGTTCGCGGGCCTGGCCGGCGCGCTCTACGCCTTTTCCAAGGGCAGCATTTCGCCGGAGAGCCTGCATGTGGGCAAATCCATCGACGGGCTGGTGATGGTGCTGCTGGGCGGCATCCAGACCCTGGTCGGGCCGGTGGTGGGCGCGGTCACCTTCACCTGGCTGCACGACACCGTGGCGCGCAACACCGACTACTGGCGCGCCATGCTGGGCGCCATCATCCTGATCCTGGTTCTGCTGTTTCCGCAGGGGATCGCGGGCTTTGCCAAACAGCTGCTGGCCAACCGGCGCGGCGCGGCGGGAGAAAAATCATGAGCTTGCTCAAGGTCACGGGCCTGGGGAAATCCTTCGGCGGCGTGCGCGCGGTGGATGGCATCAATTTCGAACTCGCCGCCGGCGAACTGCTGGCCTTGATAGGCCCCAACGGCGCCGGCAAGTCGACCACCTTCAACATGGTCAACGGCCAGCTGCGCGCGGACAGCGGCTCCATCCAGCTCGACTCCCAGGAGCTTGTCGGCCTGGCGCCGCGCGAGATCTGGCGGCGCGGTGTCAGCCGGACCTTCCAGATCGCCGAGACCTTTTCCTCGCTCACGGTGGTGGAGAACGTACAGATGACGCTGCTGTCGGCGGACCACAAGATGTTCTCCATGTGGCGCCGCGCGGCGGACCACAAGCGCGACGAGGCGCTGGCCCTGCTCGAGCAGGTCAACATGAAAGCCCAGGCGGACCGCCCCTGCAGCGTGCTGGCCTATGGCGACGTCAAGCGTGTGGAGCTGGCCATGGCCATGGCCAACAACCCCAAGCTGCTGCTCATGGACGAGCCCACCGCGGGCATGGCGCCGCGCGAGCGCAACGAGCTGATGGCCCTGACCAAGCAGCTGGTGCTGGACCGCGGCATGGCGGTGCTGTTCACCGAGCACAGCATGGACGTGGTCTTCGCCTATGCCGACCGCATGATCGTGCTGGCGCGCGGCCGGCTGATCGCCGAAGGCAAGCCGCTGGAGATCCGCGACCATCCCAAGGTCCAGGAAGTCTATTTCGGCAGCGGCAAGACCTTCGAGAAAAAATCCCTGGTAAAGGAAGCAGCCTGATGAGCAGCGCGAAGGAAATCCTGTTGCAGGCCACCGGCCTGTCGGCCTGGTATGGCGCGGCCCAGATATTGTTCGACGTCGGCCTCAATGTGCGGCGCGGCGAGGTCGTGGCCCTGATGGGGCGCAACGGCGCCGGGAAATCGACCACGCTCAAGACCCTGATCGGCATGCTCGACAAGCGGCGCGGCAGCGTGTCCTTCCTGGGCAAGGACATCTCAAAAAGCGAGCCGCACCATGCGGCCCGCATGGGCCTGGGTTTTGTGCCGGAAGACAGGCGCATCTTCACCGACCTGACGGTGACGGAAAACCTCGAGGTCGGGCGCCAGCCCGCGCGGCGCTGGCCCGATGGCAGCGAAGCGCCGCTGTGGACGCCGCAGCGGCTCTTCACCCTGTTTCCCAACCTCGGTGAAATGCCGGGCCGCGCCGGCGGCCGCATGAGCGGCGGCGAGCAGCAGATGCTCACCGTGGCGCGCACCCTCATGGGCAACCCCTACCTGGTGCTGCTCGACGAACCCTCCGAGGGTGTTGCCCCCGTCATCGTCGAGCAGATGGCCCACATGATTCTGGAGCTCAAGGCCCAGGGGGTCAGCATTCTTTTGTCGGAACAGAACATGCACTTTGCCGAGCTGGTGTCCGACCGCGCCTATGTGCTGGAAAAAGGGCAGATCCGTTATGAAGGCTCCATGGCCGACCTGGCGGCCAACGACGAAGTGCGCCGCGCCTACCTGAGTGTCTAGCCTCGTTCCACGACCGGGAATCTTATGAAACTGATCCTGAATGCACGCCGCCTGGCCCCGGCCCTGCCGGCCCTGACACTGGCCGCCGCGGGATTCGCCCGCGCGAGAACTTCATCGCGGCCCTGGAAGGCGTGGGCACGCTCGATGTGGGCGACTTCCGCGTGGAATACGGCCCCGGCAACCACAACGGCTCCAGCTTTGTGGAGCTTGAGATGTACACCGCGGCGGGCAGCCTGATCCGATGACATTGAATGCCGTCACACTGTCCGTCAACCGGGTGGCGCACACGCTGCCGCTGCCGGCCGGCACCTGCCTGCTGACGGTGCTGCGCAACGACCTGGAACTGAACAGCCCCAAATACGGCTGCGGCCTGGGGGAGTGCGGCGCCTGCACCGTGCTGGTGGACGGTGTTGCCGCGCGTGCCTGCGTGATCCCGGTGGGCGGCGTGGCCGGCCGCGAGATCACCACGCTGGAAGGCCTGGGCACGCCTGAGGCGCTGCACCCGGTCCAGCAGGCTTTCATCGAGGCGCAGGCCGCCCAATGCGGCTACTGCCTGAACGGCATGATCATGATGACGGTGGCGCTGCTCGCGCGCAACCCCTCGCCCAGCGAGGAGGAGATACGCCGCGAGCTGTCGGGCAACCTCTGCCGCTGCGGCACCCACCTGGAGATCATGCAGGCCGTGCTGCGCGCGGCCGAACTGACGCGGCAGAACATGGCCCAGGGGAAGGCGGCATGACGCGCCGCGCCGACACGCCGCGCACGCGCGCGGATTTCCACGCGGCCGCCGGCGTGCTGCTGGTGGGCCGCGAGCCGCCCCCGCCGCCGCCGCCTGCCAAGGGCCAGCCGGCGCTGGTCAGCGGCAACCCGCAGGAAGGCCTTGAAATCCTGGTCGCCGTCTGGGACGACGGCAGCGTGACGGCGCTCAACGGCCATGTGGACCTGGGCACCGGCATACGCACGGCGCTGGCCCAGATCGTGGCCGAAGAGCTGGACGTCGCGCTGGAGCAGGTCAACATGGTGCTGGGCGACACCACACGTGCGCCCAACCAGGGCGCGACCATCGCCAGCGCCTCCATCCAGGTACACGCCATTCCCTTGCGCACTGCCGCGGCCCAGGCGCGGGCCTGGCTGCTGGCGCGCGCCGCCGCCGTGCTGCAGGTGGATGCCTCGCTGCTGTCGGTGCGGGACGGGCGGGTGTCCGTCATCGGGCAGGAAAACCGCGCTGTGGACTACGGCGCTCTGGTGGCCCAGCAGCACACACAGCTTCTGCTCGCGCCTGACACGCCCGTCAAGGCGGCGGCCGACTACCGCGTCGTGGGCACCAGCACGCCGCGCGTCGACATCCCGGCCAAAGCCACCGGCGCGCTGACCTTTGTGCACGACATGCGCGTGCCCGGCATGCTGCACGGCCGCGTGGTGCGCCCGCCCTATGCCGGGGCCGACCACGGCGACTTCATCGGCAACACGCTGGAGTCGGTCGATGAGTCATCGATCGCGCACATCCCGGGCATACGCGCCGTGGTGGTGATACGCGATTTTGTCGGCGTGGTGGCCGAGCGCGAAGAGCAGGCCGAGCAGGCGCTGCGCGAGCTGCGCGTCCAGTGGAAATCCTGGCCCGGGCTGCCCAGGCTGGACGACCTCGAGCAGGCGATACGCAACAACCCGTCCACGAAGCGCAAGCTTGTCGACGAGGGCGACGTCGATGCCGCCATGGCGGGCGCGGCGCAGGCGCTGGCGCGCAACTATGTCTGGCCCTACCAGATGCACGGCTCCATAGGCCCTTCGTGCGCGGTGGCCGACTGGCGGGCGGAGCGCCTGACGGTCTGGGCCGGTACCCAGAACCCCCATGTGCTGCGCGCCGACCTCTCGCGCCTGACCGGCCTGGCCGATGTCGACATCGACGTGATCCGCATGGAGGCCGCCGGCTGCTACGGCCGCAACTGCGCCGATGACGTGGCGGCGGATGCGGCCCTGCTGTCGCGCGCCGTCGGCAGCCCGGTGCGCGTGCAGCTGACCCGCGAGCAGGAACACGCCTGGGAGCCCAAGGGCGCCGCGCAGCTCATGCAGGTCAACGGCGGGCTCAACGAAGACGGCTCGGTCGCCGCCTATGACTTCCAGACCTCCTACCCGTCCAACGGCGCGCCCACGCTGGCGCTGCTGCTGACGCGCACCGTGGAGCCGGTCGCGCAGGCCTTCGAGATGGGCGACCGCACCGCGCGCCCGCCCTACGACTACGGCAACCTGCGCGTGGCCGTCAACGACATGCCGCCCATGCTGCGCGCCTCCTGGCTGCGCGGGGTGTCGGCGCTGCCCAATTCCTTCGCGCACGAATCCTATATCGACGAACTCGCCACCGCCGCCGGCGTGGACCCGGTCGAGTTTCGCCTGCGCTACCTCAAGGAGCCGCGTGCCGCCGAGCTGGTGCGCGCCACGGCCGAGCGCGCCGGCTGGGTGGCGCACACAGGGCCGCAGCAAGGGCAGGCCGGCGAGGCGACAGACATCCTGCACGGGCAGGGCTTCGCTTATGCCCGCTATGTGCACAGCAAGTGGCCGGGCTTTGGCGCCGCCTGGGCCGCCTGGGTGGCCGATGTCGAGGTCAACCGCAAGACCGGCGAGGTGCATGTCAGGCGCGTGGTCGTCGGGCATGACGCCGGAACGCTGATCAACCCGGCCGGCGTGCAGCACCAGATCCACGGCAATGTGGTGCAGGCAACCAGCCGCGCCCTGACCGAGCAGGTCACGGTGGAGCCGCAAAAAAACACCGTTGTCGGCCTCGAGTGGGGCAGCTACCCCATCCTGAATTTCCGCGACGTGCCGGTGATCGAAGTGGTTACCATGGCGCGCCCCGGCGAGCCGCCGCTGGGCGCGGGCGAGTCTTCGTCGGTGCCGGGCACGGCGGCCATCGCCAATGCGATTTTTGATGCCACCGGTGTGCGCTTTCGCCAGCCGCCGTTCACGCCCGAGGTGGTGCGCGCCGCGCTCAACCCCGAGCCCGAAAGCCCACCGCCCGCCTTGTCCATGCCCAAGCGCCGGGCCGCGCGCATGCCAGAGGGTGCCACATGGCCTAAAGGATTGAGTGCATGGTCGCGCGCCGGCGCCTTGCTGGCGGGCGTGGTTGGCGTTGCATGGGCCTTGCTGGGCGGTCGGTCGGCGATCGCTCCGATGATGCCGGCGGCGCAGTCCGGCGCCTCCATCTACACCGCCGCGACGCTGGAGCGCGGCCGCCAGCTGGCGGCCGCCGGCGATTGCGTGGTCTGCCACACCGCGCCGGGCGGCATTCCCAATGCCGGCGGCCGGGCCATGGACACGCCCTTCGGCAAGATCATTACGACCAACCTCACGCCCGACGTCGAAACAGGCATAGGCAGTTGGTCCTTCAGCGCCTTCCAGCGCGCGATGCGCGAAGGCATTTCGCGCGACGGCCGTTACCTGTACCCGGCCTTTCCCTATAGCGCCTTCGCCAAGACCAGTGATGAAGACCTGACCGCGCTGTATGCCTACCTGATGGCGCAGCCTGCCGTGCGCTCCGCCACGCCCGCGACACGGCTGGACTTTCCTTTCAGCGTGCGCCCCCTGATGGCCGGCTGGAACGCGATGTTCCATGATCCCTCGCCTTACAGCGCCGACCCGCAGCGCAGCGCCGAATGGAACCGCGGCGCCTACCTTGTCAACGGCCTGGGGCATTGCGGCGCCTGCCATACGCCGCGCAACGCCCTGGGCGCCGAGCGCGGCGGCCAGGCTTTCCTGGGCGGCGCCATGGTCGACGGCTGGGAGGCGCCCGCGCTCACGGCGCTGTCGCGCGCGCCCGTGCCCTGGACGTCCTCAGAGCTCTACGCCTACCTGCGCCAGGGGTATGCACCGCAGCACGGCATTGCCGCCGGCCCCATGGCGCCCGTGGTGAAGGAACTGTCCGCGCTGCCCGATGAAGACATTCGCGCCATGGCCAGCTACCTGTCGTCTTTCAACGAAGCGCTGCCTGAGGCCGAAAGCGCCGAACGCGCGCGGCAGGCGGTGCTGTCCGCGCAGCAGTCCGCCACCAGCCTGCCCGGCCCCGGCCAGCGCCTGTTCAACGGCGCCTGCGCCTCCTGCCACCACGATGGCGACGGCCCCCGCCTGCTCGGCGTGAACGTACCGCTGGCGCTCAACAGCAATTTGCACAGCGCGCGGCCCGACAACCTGCTGCGCACAATTTTGCAAGGCATCAGCGCGCCCGCCGGCAAGGACATCGGCTTTATGCCGGCCTTCCGCCACAGCCTGGACGACACCCAGGTCGCGGCGCTGGCCAGTTATATGCGCAGCCGCTACGCGCCGGCCGAACCCGCCTGGCAAGACTTGCCCGCCACGGTCGCGCGCCTTCGCGCCGCGCCGGGCGAGCACTAGTGACTTGCGGCGCCACCGGCCAGCCACTGCGCCAGCACTTCCGCCGTGTGCTGGCTTAACAGACCCTATGGCTCGCGGCGCCACCGGCCAGCCACTGCGCCAGCACTTCGGCCGTGTGCTGGCCCAGCAGCGGTGGGGGCCTGTGGTAGCTGACGGGCGAGCCGGAAAGCCGTATGGGGTTGGCCACCAGCGGCACCTCGCCCGCCAGGGGATGGGGCAGCGCCATGCGCAGGCCGCGGGCTTGCACATGCGGGTCGGCAAACACCTCGTCGATGCGGTTGATGGGGCCGCAGGGCACACCGGCGGCTTCCAGCGCGGCGATCCAGTCCGCCGAGCTGCGCGCCACCGTGGCCTGCCTCAGCAAGGGCAGCAGCACGGCCCGGTGGGCCACGCGCTGCGCATTGCTCGCAAAGCGCGGGTCCTGGGCCCATTCGGCGTGGCCCGCGACGGCGCAGAAGCGGGCGAACTGTTCGTCGTTGCCGACCGCCAGGATGATGTCGCCGTCCGCGGTCGGGAAGTCCTGGTAGGGCACGATGTTGGGATGCGCATTGCCCATGCGGCGCGGCAACTGCCCGCCGGCCAGGTAGTTGGAGGCCTGGTTGGCCAGGCAGGCGATCTGCACGTCCAGCAGCGCCAGGTCGATGTGCTGGCCCAGGCCGGAGCGCTCGCGCTCCGCCAGCGCGGCCTGCACCGCCACCGTTGCGTACAGGCCGGTCATGATGTCCGTCAGCGCCACGCCGACTTTTTGCGGGCCGGCGCCCGGCTCGCCGTCCGCGCCGCCGGTCACGCTCATCAGGCCGCCCATGCCCTGGATCAGGAAGTCGTAGCCCGCGCGCGCCGCATAAGGCCCGGTCTGCCCGAAGCCGGTGATGGAGCAATACACCAGGCGCGGGTGGCCGTCCTTCAGGCTGGCGTAGTCCAGCCCGTAGCGCTTGAGGCCGCCCACCTTGAAGTTCTCCAGCAGCACGTCGGCCTGGCCGGCCAGCGCCCGCACCTGCGCCTGGCCTTCGGGCGTGGCGATGTCGATGGCGACCGAGCGCTTGTTGCGGTTGGCGCACAGAAAGTAGCTCGCCTCGCCGGTGTCCCGGCCCGAGGCGTCCTTGAGGTAAGGCGGCCCCCAGGCGCGGGTGTCGTCGCCGCCCTGCGGCTTTTCGACCTTGACGACGTCCGCGCCCAGGTCGGCCAGCAGTTGTCCGGCCCAGGGGCCGGCCAGCACGCGCGACAAGTCCAGCACGCGGATGCCGCTCAGCGGCGGTGGGCGCAGCGCGGAAGAAGGGGAAGCCATGAGTGGGAATCTCCAGCAAAGAAGCAGTCAATGGGAAAAGCTTAAAGGCGCAAGCCGCCCTTCACAAACGATGATTCGGCACCGGTGTGTGCCCAAAAAGAATTCCGAAACCTTGCCCGCAGGAAAGCCCACCCCCATGCGCCGAAAAATTCCTTCCACCACCGCACTCGCCCTGTTTGAATCCGCGGCACGCCACCAGAGCTTCACCCACGCGGCGCAGGAGCATTCGGTGACCCAGAGCGCCGTCTGCCGGCAGGTCGCGGGGCTGGAGGATTTCCTGGACGTCAAGCTCTTCAGGCGTACCAAACGCGGCGTGCTGCTGACGGACGCGGGCATGCACTACGCCCGCCGGGTGCGCGCGCGGCTGGACGATGTGGAGCGCGACACGCTGGAGATGATGGCCCGGGGCGGCACGGGCGGCGTGCTGGAACTGGGCGTGGTGCCTACCTTCGCGGCCAAGTGGCTGCTGCCCAGGCTGGGTAGCTTCCATCACCAGCACCCCGAGATCACGGTGCACCTGTCGTCCCGCACACGGCCTTTCCTGTTTGCCGAAACCACGCTGGACGCCGCCATCTGCGCCGGCGAGGCGGGCTGGCCCGGCACACAATCGTCCTTCCTGATGGACGAAAGCATGGTGGCCGTCGGCAGCCCGGCGCTGGTGACACCCAGGCGCGTGCTCAAGGCCGACGACGTAGCGGGCCTGCCGCTGCTGCAGATGAGCACACGGCCCTATGCCTGGCGCCAGTGGTTCGCGTCCCTGGGGCTCGAAGTTGCCGGCGACATGGCCGGCGCGCGCATGGAGCTTTTCTCGATGGCCGCGCAAGCGGCCATCCATGGGCAAGGCCTGGCGCTGATCCCGCGCTTCCTGATCGAAGACGACCTGGCGCAGGGCCGCCTGGTGCAACTGACCCGGCACGAGTTCCTGAGCGATCGCCGCTACTACCTGGTCTGCCCCGAACAGAAACTGGGCAACAGCATGCTGGCCTTGTTCAGGGCCTGGATAGAGGCCGAGGCCGCGAAGTACAGGGAATCATCAGGCTGACGGGAGTTTGGCAATCACCTTGATCTCGAACTGAAAGCCATAGAGCCAGGTCACGCCGACGGCCGTCAGCGTGGGATGGGGCGCCTCGCCCCAGTACTCGGGCACCACCTGCCAGATGGTCTCGAAGGTCGACTGCGGATCCACCATGAAGACGGTCACGTCCACCACGTCCTCAAAGCTGCTGCCCGCTGCTTTCAGGATGGCGTTCAGGTTGTTGAAGGCGAGGCGGACCTGCGTCTGCAGGTCGGGTTCGGGGGAGCCGTCCTCGCGGCTGCCGACCTGGCCCGATACAAACAGGAAACCGTTGGACTTCAGCGCCGGTGAATACCGGTTGCGGTCATAAAGTGCCCGGCGCCCGGGCGGAAAAACAACTTCACGTTGTGCCATTCATCTTTCTCCTTGCAAATAGGCCGAAGCCGGCCTGTGGTTGACGATGAAGACACTGTAGGGCGCAGTGCCTTCCCGATAAACAGGCAAGCCTGTCCATCACTGTTCGTAGAATCCAAACAATCACCCAGGCCGGGAATGCACGGGAAAGCACGGGAAGCACAGATGGACCGTTTCGACGCAATGCAGGCCTTCGCGCGCGTGGTGGAAGCGGGCAGCTTCACCAGGGCGGCAGAGACTTTGCACATGAGCAAGACCAGCGTGACCCAGCTGGTGCAGCAGCTCGAGGCGCGGCTGCGCGTGCGGTTGCTCAACCGCACCACACGCCAGGTCAAGCTCACGGCCGACGGCGCGGCCTATTACGAACGGGTGCTGCGCGTGCTGGCCGACGTGGATGATGCCGAGACCAGCCTGTCCGGCGCCTCGGCCTCGCCCCGGGGCCGGCTGCGGGTCGATGTGCCCAGCCCGCTGGCCCGAATGATCCTGGTGCCGGCCTTGCCGGACTTTCATGCGCGCTACCCCGAGATCCAGCTCGACATGGGCGTCAGCGACCGCGTGGTCGACGTGATAGGCGACAACGTGGACTGCGTGGTGCGCGGCGGCGAGCTCACCGACCAGTCGCTGGTGGCCCGCCGCGTGGCCGACCTGCAGCTCGGCGTGTATGCCGCGCCCGGTTACCTGGACCGCATCGGCACGCCCTCGCACCCGCGGGATCTGGAGGGAACGCAACACTACATCGTGGGCTTTCTGTGGGCGCGCACCGGCAAGGCCTTTCCCTATGCCATGCACCGCGGCGACGAAAGCCTCAAGGTGCAGGGCCGCCACCTGTTCGCTTTTGACGACGGCAACGCCTACCTCGCGGCCGGCCTGGCGGGCCTGGGCGTGCTCTGGCTGCCGGACTATATGGCCGGGGCGCATGTGGACAGCGGCGAGCTGGTGCCGCTGTTCCAGGACTGGCGCCTGGATCCCATGCCCCTCTACGTGGCCTTTCCGCCGAACCGCCATGTCAGCGCCAAACTGCGGGTGTTTATCGAATGGGTGGCCGGGCTGATGGCACAACACGCGCCTGTCGGCGGCCCGCGTGAGCGCAAGGAGCGGGCGACGCCGGCCCCACGCCCGCGCGGGTCGCGAAAGGCCTCCTAGCCCTGCCGACATTCAATTCAAGGAGTATTCAAAAATGGACATTCTTCGCGAAGCCCTGCTTTGCACGCGCGCGGGACGCTGGGAAGAGGCACACACCCTGGCGCAAAGCGATGAATCCCCGCTGGGCGCCTGGCTGCACGGCATCCTGCATATCCAGGAAGGCGATCTCGACAACGCCGCCTACTGGTACGGCCGGGCCAAGCGGGATTTCGGCGGGCGCGGCACCGTGGATGAAGAGCTGAAACGCTTCGAGGCCGCGCTGCCCAAATAGCCGCGGCGACCAGCGATCACGCGGGCTGGAACTGCCCCTGGCGGCGAATCAGCAGCCCCTTCATTTCCCACTGCAGCGCCGCATCGCCTTCCCGCAGGTAGCGGATTTCGCCGGCGCACTGGACGGCGACCGGCACGCCGGCTTCGAAGAGCAGGCGGTTGCCCGGCAGGCGCGCCACCTTGTCGCCCGGCGTCAAAATGCCGGCAAGGTTCAGCGGGTCGACGGCCGAGATCGCGACCCGCTCATTCCCCGGCTCCTTCGCGATGCGGCGCAGGGCCGTGGCGGCCTCGGGCAGCGCGAACTGTTCGCCCGAAAAGCCGCTGACAAACCGGCCGCCGCGCACCTCGCCGCGGGCCTCAAGCCGGCGCAGCACGTAAAACAGCTCGCGCCAGGGCGGCAGGCCTTCCTCGCGTTCCAGCAGCTTGCGGAACACCACGCCGTAGCGCCGCAGCAGCACGCGTGCGATGTGTTCCACATGCGGTTCGGCCAGCGCGCCCGGCGTGGGCTCAGGCGGCCGCGGCCGCCGCGTGAGCGACCAGCGGCCGGCCTCGTCCATCGGGTCCAGCGCGCCGCGCCGGCGGCGCAGCTTGTTGCGCTTGTCCTCGGGCATCACCAGGCTGCGCAGGCCGGCGAAGGAGTCGCAAGTGGCCAGGCCGTGCGCGACCAGCTCGGCCAGCGCCTGCTCGACCTGGGTGCCCAGCAGCCGGGCGTCGCGCTGCAGGTCGGCAAAAAAACTCGCGCCATGCGCGCGCAGCACGTCCAGCACCTGGCGCGCCGGGCCCGACAGCAAGGCGTCGTCGACCACCGCCGCGCCGGCCGCCTGCTGCCAGTGGGCCAGCGCCTCGCGCTCGCACAGCAGCACCGGCGTGCCGCGTATGGGCCCGGTCTTGCGGCCGGCCGCATCGCCGGCCTCGACAGGCCGCCACCAGGCCACACGGCCCATGGCGCAGAGCTTGTCCAGCATGGCGGGCAGGTAGCCTTTGACGCGCGCGGCCAGCAGCTCGTCCTCCCAGGCCCCGGCCGGCGCCGCAAACCCTTCGAGCTGGCGCAGCACGTCGGCCAGCCCGCCTTCGCCTTCGCGGCGTTCGTCGCCCTGGCCATCACCACCGGTATTGCCCAGCTGGTGCCAGCGGAACAGAAAGCGCATGAACTGCGCCGGCGGCACCGGCTGGAACTCGGCGCGCAGCTTTTCGCGCGTGTTGCGGTGCATGCGCGCGAGCAGACGCCGGTCGCACCATTCGTCGGCGCCGGCGGCGGTAAAGCCGCCGCGCATCACCGCGCCCTCGGCCTCGAGTTGCAGCAGGGCTGTCAGCGCGGCCTCGCCGCCCATTTCCAGCGGCGCGGCCAGCGCCTGCGCAGTCACGGGGCCCAGCAGGTCCAGGCGCCCTCGCAGGATTTCGCGCAGTGCGTCCTCGGCGGTGGGCCGCGCGGCCGAGGTCGGCGCGATGGCCGGCGACAACGGCGCATCGGGGAAGACAGCCTGGAACTCATGCAGGCGCTCGGCCGCGACATACAGCGCGCCGCCCGCCGGCAGGCCTAGGCGGCTGATGCGGCGCTGTTGCGAGAGTGCGGCTATGTAATCGGGAACATCGGGAAGGGGTGCTTCCGTGGCGCTGAGAAAACCGTGCACCACCAGCGCATCGTGCAGCTCGTCGGCGCTGCGGATGTCGGGCCAGGCGTCCTCGCGCACCTGCGCGATCACCTGCGGGTCCAGCTTGCCGATGTCGGCGGCCGTCTGCAGGTCCATCAGGGGCTTGGCGCTGACCGCCTTGGTGCGGCGCTCCTCGGCCGCGCCACCGTCCAGGAAGGCATAGGGCTTGGCGTTCAGGATGGCGTGCGCCAGCGGCGAGGGCGAGGCCAGGTCGCGCGTGCTGATGCGCACCTCGCCGGCTTCCATGCCGGCCAGCAACCGCACAAAGCCGTCGACGTCCATGGTCTCGTGCAGGCAGTCGTGCAGCGTTTGCGCCACCAGCGGGTGGTCGGGAATCTCGCGTTCGCCCACCAGGTTCTCCGCGCAGGCGAGCTGGTCGGGGAAGACCACCGTCAGCAGGTCCTCGGCGTCGGAGCGCTGGAACTGCGGCGGCACCTTGCGCCCGCCGTTCATGCGGCGCACCGCCAGCGAGGCGGTGGCGTTCCAGCGCCAGCGCGTGCCGAACATGGGCGCGTCCAGCAGCGCCTGCACCAGCACCTCGCGCGCGCTGGCCGATTTCAGGTAGTGCCGCACCTCCTCGAGCGCGAAACTGTGCGTGGGCCCCAGCGACAGCACGATGCTGTCTTCCAGCGCGCTGGCCTGCAGCTCGAAATTGAACTTGCGGCACATGCGCTTGCGCAGCGCCAGGCCCCAGGCCTTGTTGATGCGCGAGCCGTAGGGCGAGTGGATCACCAGGTGGGTGTCGCCCACCTCGTCGAAAAAGCGCTCAAACACAATATGCCGCCGGCTGGGCAGCACGCCCAGCGCGGCCTTGGAGGCGGCGAGGTAAAGCGCGAGCTGCTGCGCCGCGGCGGCGGGCAACTGCAATTCATCCCGCAGCCAGCGCTCGCAGGCCGGCACGCCATCCTCCAGCAGGGTGTTGGCGGTTTCGCAGAGGCGCGACACCGCTTCGCTGAGCTCATCGCTGCGGCCCAGGCTCTCGCCGAGCCAGAAAGGCATGGAGGGCGGCTGGCCCCTCGCGTCCTCGACCATGACCTTGCCGGTCTCCACCTTGGCGATGCGGTAGGACGCGTTGCCGAGCTGGAAGATGTCGCCCGGCAGGCTTTCAAAGGCGAAGTCCTCATTGAGCGTTCCCACGCGGTGGCCGTCGGGCAGCAGCACCACCTCGTAGTCGAACTGGTCGGGGATCACGCCCGCGTTGGTGACGGCAGCCAGGCGCGCGCCGCGGCGCGCCCGCAGCATGCGGTTGACCGCGTCGTAATGCAGGTAGGCGCCGCGCCGGCCGCGGCGCGTGCTGTAGCCGTCGGCCAGCATCTGCACCACCTGCTCGAACTCGCGCAGCGAAAGGTTGCGGTAGGGATGGGCGCGGCACAGGCAGCTGTACAAGGCATCGAGCGGCCATTCGCGGCAGCCGGTTTCGGCGACGATGTGCTGCGCCAGCGCGTCCAGCGGTTTTTCCGGCACGTGGATGCGGTCCAGTTCGCCGCGCTCCACCGCGGCCAGCAAGGCGCTGCATTCGAGCAAATCGTCCAGCGCCAGCGGAAACAGCCGCCCCTTGAGGATGGCGCCTATGGCATGGCCGGCGCGGCCCACGCGCTGCAGCAAGGCATTGATCGCGCGCGGCGAGCCGATCTGGCACACCAGGTCTATGTCGCCGATGTCGATGCCGAGCTCCAGCGAACTGGTGGCCACCAGCGCCTTGAGCTCGCCCTGCTTGAGCCGTTGCTCCGCGTTCAGGCGATGCTCGCGCGCCAGGCTGCCGTGGTGGGCGGTGACGTGCTCCTCGCCCAGCCGCTCGGCCAGGTGGCGCGCCACGCGCTCCGCGACGCGGCGCTGGTTGACAAAAATCAGCGTCGTGCGGTGCTGCGCCACCAGCTCGGTGAGCCGGTCGTAAAGTTCGTCCCAGACCTCGATAGGCATCACCGCGGTCAGCGGCGAGCGCGGCATTTCTATCGCGAGGTCGCGCTCGCGCACATGGCCGGTGTCTATGATTGCTACCGCTTCATCGCGGTTGCCTATGAGGAAGCGCGCCATTTCGTCCAGCGGCTTCACGGTGGCCGACAGGCCTATGCGCACCGGCGGCTTGTCGCACAGCGCCTCCAGCCGTTCCAGCGACAGCATCAAATGCGAGCCGCGCTTGACGCCGGCCACCGCGTGCAGCTCGTCGACGATCACGCTTTTCACCGACTTGAGCATCGCGCGGCCCGAGTCGGAACTCAGCAGGATGTACAGCGACTCCGGCGTGGTCACCAGGATGTGCGGCGGCGCGCGGCGCATGCGCTCGCGTTCGGCCGGCGGCGTGTCGCCCGTGCGCACGACGGCGCGTATGCCGAGGTCGGGCAGACCCATCGCGGCCAGCCCGGCCTGTATGCCGGCCAGGGGCTCCTCGAGGTTCTTGCGGATGTCGTTGGACAGCGCCTTGAGCGGTGACACGTAAAGCACGTGCACCTCGTCCGAAAGCCCGGTGTCCAGGCCCTCGCGCACCAGCTCGTCAATTGCCGACAGAAAAGCCGCGAGCGTCTTGCCCGAGCCCGTGGGCGCCGCGATCAGCGCATGGCGGCGCTGCGAGGTCACCGCCCATGCCTGGGCCTGCACCTCGGTGGCGCGGCCGAACCGGCCTGCTAGCCAGACGGAAACAGCCGGGTGGAAGGGGAGCTGGGACACCCCTGTATTTTCGGGGTTTTCGGGCCGGCGCGGGGCCGGATTTGGCAGAGCCCCGTAGTGGAAAAGGGCTACGGCACGAGGGGGCTTATTACGAGGGGGCTTATTGCTTCTGCCGGTAAACGTACCAGGCCGCAAAGGCGGTGAACACGCCGATGATCGCCACGATCACCATAAAGCCATGCGGGTGCTGTGACAGGGGAATGCCGCCCACATTCATGCCCAGCAGGCCGGCCACGATGTTGATGGGCAGGGCCAGCACCGTCACCATGGTCAGGGTAAAGACACTGCGGTTGGTTTCTTCGCTGACCTGGGCGGCGATTTCTTCCTGCAGCAGCTTGATGCGCTCCTTGAGCTCCGACAGGTCGCGTATGGTCAGCGAAAACTCCTCGGTGGCCTGGCGCAGTTCCTCAAGGTCACCTTCGCTGACCCAGGGCGGCGGCAGGCGCAGCAAACGGAAGAGGGCGCCCGGCTCCGGCGCCAGCAGGCGCTGCAGCCGCACCAGCACGCGGCGCAGCTTGCCCAGGTCGGCGCGGCGGTTGTGCAGCCGGCCCACCAGGAATTTGTCTTCCACCACGTCGACCTGCACTGTCGCATCGCGCACGATGCGCACCAGCACGTCGCCCTGCTCGCGCAGCAAATGGTTGAGGAAGGACACCGAAGACGCCAGCGGCTTCTTGCCGTTCTTCACCGCGTCGCGCAGCCGGTCAATCGACCTCAGCGGATGCGAGCGCGCGCTCAGCGCCATGTGCGGCCCCACGTTGAGCCACAGGCTGGCCATCTCGGCCGGGTCGAAAGCGAATTCGTAAGCCACGTCGTTGACCACGGCGATCAAGGTGTCGTGGGCGTCCTCGATGCGCGTGGAGCGCGAGCCCTCGTGCAGCGCCTCAAAAAACTCCGGCACCGGGTTCAGGTGCTTGCGTATGCTGGCCTCGGCCGCCGCGTCGCTGAGGTTGAAGTGCAGCCAGACGAAATCCGATTTGCCCTTGGGCGCATCGTTCTTGAGCCAGGCCGCCGCCTCCATGAGGTCCACAGGCACGCCGGGCGCGCCGTTTTCAAAGCGGTAGCCGCAGAGCAGGCCGGTCTTGTCGGCGCCGTAAGTGATGTCCATTCAGGGAGGGGGAACTTGGGTCAGGTTCAGAAAGAGGTCCCACAGTGTGTAGCCCCTTCATGACGGTTCGGTGACAGTCCCGACATGAGTCCGGGCCTGTCCGGCTTCATGTCATAAGGCGGTCATTTTTGGCGGCTCCAATGTAAACGATTACATGAGGAGCGCGGGTGAGCATTCAGGCAGTGGCGGAACAGGCGGGGGTCTCGGTGGCAACGGTGTCGCGGGTGTTCAACTCGCCCGGCAAAGTCAGCCCCGAAACCCGTGCGCTGGTCGAGAAGGCCGCGCGCGAACGCGGCTACCTGCCCAATGCCAGTGCGCGCTCCCTGCGCACCCAGCGCAGCCGCGTGCTCGGTGTGGTGCTGCCCACCTTGCTCAACCCGGTGTTCGCCGAATGCCTGGAAGGCATCGCGCGTTCGGCCACGCGCGCCGGCTACGCCATCCTGCCGCTGACCACCAACTACCGGCTTGAAGAGGAAGAACAAGCCGTCAACCTGCTGCTGGCCGGCAGCGTCGACGCCATGATCCTGGTGGTGTCCAGCCCGGAGACTTCCGTGGCCCTGCAGCGGCTGGGCGTCGCGCAACTGCCTTATGTGCTGGCCTACAACCGCCACCCCGCTCATCCCTGCGTGTCGGTGGACAGCGAGCAGGCGGTCGCGGCGCTGGTGGCGCGGCTCGCGGCCATGGGCCACAGCCGCATCGCCATGGTCAGCGGCCAGCTCAGCGCCTCCGACCGCGCCCAGCAGCGCCGCCGCGGTTTTCTGCAAGGCATGGCGGCGGCCGGGCTGGCAGACCCGCAGGTGCTGGAAGTGCCTTTTGTGGAAACCGCCGTCAGCGACATCACGGCCCTGCTGCTGCGCGAGCCGCTGCCCAGCGCGCTGGTCTGCTCCAACGATTTGCTGGCCATACGCAGCCTGCGCGCGGCGCACCTGGCCGGGCTCTCGGTGCCGCGCGACCTGAGCGTGGTCGGTTTTGACGGCATCGCGCTCGGTGAAGACCTGCGGCCCATGCTGAGCACCATCACCCAGCCCAATGCCGACATAGGCCGCTGCAGCGTCGAGCTGCTGGTGCAGGCGCTGGCCGGCGGCGCCGCCCTGACGCCAGCCAGCAGCCTTTCGCTGGCCCATGGTTTTCGCGAAGGCGAATCCTGCGCCGCGCCCTCAGTCAATTCCTAGTCCCCTCACTTTCACTTCATCCACAACGGAGCTCCCATGAAAACATCTTTGCAACGACTCGCCCACGCCGCCGTGCTGGCCCTTGGCCTGGCCGCCGGCACCAATGCCCTGGCCCAGACTGCCATCTGCTACAACTGCCCGCCCGAATGGGCCGACTGGGGGACGCAGCTCAAGGCCATCAAGGCCAAGACCGGCGTCACCGTGCCGCCCGACAACAAGAACTCCGGCCAGTCGCTCGCGCAGATGATTGCCGAAAAAGCCAACCCGGTGGCCGACGTGACCTACCTGGGCGTGACCTTCGCCATCCAGGCGCAGAAGGACGGCGTGGTCGGCACTTACAAGCCCGCCGCCTGGAACGAGATTCCCGACGGCCTCAAGGACCCGCAAGGCCACTGGTTCACCATCCACTCGGGCACCCTGGGCTTTATGGTCAACGTCGACGCACTCAAGGGCAAGCCCGTGCCGCGTTCCTGGGCCGACCTGCTCAAGCCCGAGTACAAAGGCCTGGTCGGCTACCTGGACCCGGCCTCGGCCTTTGTCGG
Source organism: Polaromonas sp. CT11-55 (assembly GCF_047303325.1). Lineage (NCBI taxonomy): Bacteria > Pseudomonadati > Pseudomonadota > Betaproteobacteria > Burkholderiales > Comamonadaceae > Polaromonas > Polaromonas sp. CT11-55. The sequence goes on from NZ_JBKBEX010000006.1 coordinate 179,395, forward strand.
TTATGTGGGCGCTGTCGCCGTCAACCAGGCGCGCGGCGGCACGCTGGACAACTTCACGCCCGGCATCGAGTACTTCAAGGCGCTGCAGAAAAATGAGCCTATCGTTCCCAAGCAGACCTCGTATGCGCGCATGCTGTCCGGTGAAATCGCCATCCTGCTTGACTACGACTTCAACGCCTACCGCGCCAAGTACAAGGACAAGGCCAACGTCGAGTTTGTGATCCCGGCCGAAGGCACCATCGTTGTCCCCTACGTCATGAGCCTGGTGGCCAAGGCGCCCAATGCCGACAACGGCAAGAAGGTGCTGGACTTTGTGCTGTCCGACGAAGGCCAGGCCATCTGGGCCAATGCCTACCTGCGTCCGGTGCGTGCCAGCGCGATCTCGAAAGAAGCCCAGTCGCGCTTCCTGCCGGCCAGCGAATACGCGCGTGCCAAAAGCGTGGACTACGCCCGCATGGCCGCCGTGCAAAAAGGCTTTTCCGACCGCTACCTGAAAGAAGCCCAGTAAAAGAAGCTTGGTAAAAGAAGCCCAGTAAACCAGCCTGGTATTGAGAGCACCCATGAGTTCTTCCACCTTCGCGCCCCCGCGCCTGCTGCTGGCCTGCGCGGCGCCGGCAGTTGCTTTCTTCGCGGCCTTCTGGCTCTTGCCGGCAGTGCAGCTGCTGGCCTTGCCCGGCAAGCTGGGGTGGGGGACTTATTTTGTGGTGCTCACGAACACCCGTTACCTGCAAAGCCTGTTGCAAACCCTGGGCCTGTCGCTGGCAGTGACGCTGGCCACCCTGGTGCTGGGCGGCCTGGTGGGCATCACGCTGGCAAGGGCGCGTTTCGCGGGGCGCAAGCTGCTGCTCTCGCTGCTGGCCTTGCCGCTGTCCTTCCCGGGCGTCATCATCGGTTTCTTCATCATCCTGCTGGGCGGGCGCCAGGGCCTGGTGGCCGACCTTGCCGATGTGCTGGGACTGGGTCGCGTCACCTTTGCCTACGGCCTGGCCGGGCTGTTTTTCGGTTACCTGTATTTTTCGCTGCCGCGCGCCATTGTGAGTTACACGGCCGCGGCCGCCGCCATGGACTTCCCGCTCGAAGAAGCCGCGCGTTCGCTGGGCGCCTCGCGCTGGCGCGTGGTGCGCGACGTCTGGCTGCCCGAGCTTGCGCCCACCACCCTGGCCTGCGGCGCGATTGTGTTCGCCACCGCCATGGGCGCCTTCGGCACGGCCTTCACCTTGGCCAGCAAGTTCGAGGTGCTGCCCATCACGATTTACAGCGAGTTCACCAACTACGCCAACTTCGCGCTGGCCGCCAGCCTGTCCATCATGCTGGGCCTGATCACCTGGCTGGTGCTGTTTCTCTCGCGCCGTGCCGCCGGCCCGGCCGCGGCGGGGGCTTGATGCCATGAAAACGCCTCGCCAGGTTTCCCTGCCGCTTGTGCTGCTGACGGCGCTGGTCGCCGTGTTCATGGTCGCGCCCATCGTGCTCTCGGTGCTCGCGGGGCTGGTCAACAACTACAGCGCCGGCCTTAAAAGCGGGCTCACGCTGCGCTGGCTCGCTGAAGTGTGGGAGCTTTACGGCGGCACCGTCGCCGCCTCGCTACTGCTGGCCTTGCTGTGCGTGCTGGGCAACCTGCTGATCGGCATTCCCTGCGCCTATGCGCTGGCGCGCAGCCGTTCGCGCATGGCCAGGGTGTTTGAAGAGCTGCTCACGCTTCCGGTGGCCGTGCCCGGCCTGGCCACCGCGCTGGCGCTGATCCTGGCCTATGGGCAGATCAGCGGCTTCCGGCAAAGTTATGGTTTCGTGCTGGTGGGCCACATGGTGTTCACCTTGCCCTTTATGGTGCGCACCGTGTCCTCGGCCTTCCAGCGGCCCGAGCTGTATGCGCTCGAAGAGGCCGCGCGCACGCTGGGCGCTGGCTTCGCGCAGCGCTTTATGGGTGTGCTGCTGCCTGCCGTGCTGCCCGCCATCGTGGCCGGCTGCCTGATGGTGTTCACGCTCTCGGTCGGCGAGTTCAACCTCACCTGGATGCTGCACACGCCGCTCACGCGCACCTTGCCCGTGGGCCTGGCCGACAGCTATGCCTCCATGCGGCTGGAAATCGGCTCCGCCTACACCCTCGTCTTTCTCCTTGTCATCCTCCCCGTGCTGTGGGGCCTGCAGGCCGCCGGCACCTTGATTGAAAAACACCATGGACGTTGAACGCACACGCGTGGACATCACCCGCGTAGATATTTTCCACTGCGCCAAAACCTATGCCGACGGCACGCGCGGCCTGCAGCCCACCTCGCTCTCGGTAGAGCCCGGCGAAGTGCTGGCCCTGCTGGGCCCTTCGGGCTGCGGCAAGACCACACTGCTGCGCCTTATCGCCGGGCTCGAAGTGCCCGACGCCGGAAGCCGCATCACATTCGGCGACACCGAGGTCACCCACCTGCCGGTGGAGCGGCGCGGCATAGGCATGGTGTTCCAGCATTACGCGCTGTTCCCGCAGATGAGCGTCGAAGCCAACATCGCCTACGGCCTGCGCGTGCGCGGTGTGGACGAAGCCGAAAAGCGCCGCGTGGTCGGCGAACTCATAGACCTGGTGCGCCTGAACGGCCTTGAGAAAAAACGCCCGGCCGAACTCTCGGGCGGCCAGCGCCAGCGCGTGGCCCTGGCCCGCGCCGTGGCCGTGCGCCCGCGCGTGCTGCTGCTTGACGAACCGCTCACCGCGCTCGACGCCAAGCTCAAGGAATCGGTGCGCGACGAACTCGCCGAACTATTGCGGCGCCTGCACATCACCGCCATCCACGTCACCCACGACCAGCAGGAAGCGCTGGCGATTGCCGACAGGCTGGCCGTGATGCAGGCCGGCCGCATTGTGCAGGTCGGCCGCGGCGAGGCGTTGTACCGCACGCCTGAACATCCTTTTGTCGCGAGCTTCCTGGGCCGCGTCAATCGGCTGGCGCGCGACGAGGCCGCGCGCGCCGCCCATGTCGTCAGGCTGGGCGATATGGACATTGCCTGCCCGCCCGCCTGGCAGGCGCAGGACAGCGTGCTGGTGCGGCCCGAAGACATCGAGGTCGGCGAGGTCGCCGCTGGCTGGGGCGATGCCGTGGTGTCGCAGCGCGTCTTCCTCGGCGACCGCATCCAGCTCAAGCTCTTGCTGGCCGACCAGACCTGCGTCAATGCCGAAGTCGGGCGCGACCACCCGGCCTGCGTGGGCGACGCCGTCGGCATACGCATACAGCCGCATCACCTCATGCCCGGCAGCGAACTGGCTGTTGCATAACTCACATCCTTATGACCACCTCACTGCTGCAACTTTCAGACCTGCATATCCGCGAACCGGGTCGCCTGGCCTACGGCCGCATCAACACCGCGCCCTACCTCGCGCGGGCCGTCGCCTCCGTCCTCGCGCTGCCGCAACAGCCCGATGCGGTTGTCATCACCGGCGACCTCACCGACTTCGGCCGCGCGGCCGAGTACGCCCACCTGCGTGAGCTGCTCGCGCCCCTGACCATGCCGGTCTACCTGATGCCCGGCAACCACGACGAGCGCGCGCAGCTGCGCTTGAGTTTTCCCGACCACACCTACCTCGGAAGTGATGGAGGTGATGGAAGTGATGGCTTCGTGCAATACAGCGTCGCCATAGGTGGACTGCAGCTGATCGCGCTGGACACCGTGGTGCCAGGCGCCAGCGAAGGCAGCCTGTGCGAGCAAAGGCTAGCCTGGCTGGCGCGCGAGCTCGAAGCGCATCGCGGCCGGCCCGTGGTCATCGCCATGCACCACCCGCCCTTTGAGACCCTGATAGGCCATATGGACGACATAGGCCTGCTCAGCGGTGCGGCCGAACTTGAAGCGCTGGTCAGCCGCTACCCGAATGTCGAGCGCATCCTCTGCGGCCATTTGCACCGCGCCATCCAGGTGCGCTTTGGCGGCACTGTCGCGGCGACTGTGCCTTCACCGGCTCACCAGGTGCGGCTGGACCTCGCGCCCGACGCGGCCTCAGCCTGGATGCTGGAGCCGCCTGGCTTTGGCCTGCATGTGCTGCCGCGCGGCGGGCGGTTGGTGAGCCACACGGTGGCGAGTGGAAGCTACGAAGGGCCGTTTCCTTTTCACGAAGGCTCGGTGTTGATTGACTAGTGCGGGGAGAGTTATCCGCAGATTTCGCAGATTTCCGCAGATTCATACAGATAAGGACCATCATGGCGCAAGGCCGCGCGCCCGGCGTATGGCGACAAAAAGAAGTCCTAGGTTTCTTTTCTTCAATCTGCGTAAATCTGCGAAATCTGTGGATAAAAATTAATCCGCGGATTGCACAGATAAAAGCAGCTTTGAAGCAGTGACGTCGCCGCGCCCCTTGCTTCTTGTATCTCTCGATTGCTGGATTGCAATCCTTCTTACCCCATTCGCTGTTGAGTCAATAGTGCTACAGGCCCAAGGCAGGCGCCCACGGCCGTCCCCGCCGCCGTCCTACGGCGCGGCTTATCGTCAACACGGATGCTGGGGCTTTGACTTGCTGCTTTAATCAGACAGGTGCGCCGCGGGCGCCGCATCCGCGGCCGCCGGTTCACTCCCCAAGAAAGCCATGGCAATGACTGAATCCTCTCCCAGCTCCGCCGGCGCCGTGCCCACGGCCCGCGTCACGCTCGACGTGAACGGCCAGGCGCACACGCTGAACCTGGACACCCGCACCACGCTGCTCGACACCCTGCGTGAACACCTGCACCTGACCGGCACCAAAAAAGGCTGCGACCACGGCCAGTGCGGCGCCTGCACCGTGCTGCTGGACGGCGAACGCATCAATGCCTGCCTCACGCTGGCCGTGATGCACGAGGGCGCGAAAGTCACCACCATAGAAGGCCTGGGCACGCCGCACAGCCTGCACCCCATGCAGGCCGCATTCGTCAAACACGACGGCTACCAGTGCGGCTACTGCACGCCGGGGCAAATCTGCTCGGCCGTCGGCATGCTCGATGAAATGCGCCGCGGCATTCCCAGCCACGTCAGCGCCGACCTCAACACCCGGCCCCTGCTGTCGCCCGATGAGCTGCGCGAACGCATGAGCGGCAACCTCTGCCGCTGCGGCGCCTATTCCAATATCGTCGAGGCCATCACCGAAGTTGCAGGGAGGGCGGCATGAAACCCTTCACCTATGAGCGCGCCCGCAGCCCGGCCGAGGCCGCGGCCGCCGTCATGCGCCACCCCGGCGCCAAATTCATCGCGGGCGGCACCAACCTGCTGGACTTGATGAAGCTGCAGATCGAGGCGCCCACGCACCTGGTCGACGTCAACGGCCTGGCGCTCGACAAGGTGGAAGCCACGCCCGAGGGCGGCCTGCGCATAGGCGCGCTGGTACGCAACACCGCGCTGGCCGCCGACGAACGCGTGCGGCGCGACTACGGCGTGCTGTCGCGCGCCCTGCTGGCCGGGGCTTCGGCCCAGCTGCGCAACAAGGCCACCACCGCCGGCAACCTGCTGCAGCGCACGCGCTGCCCGTATTTTTACGACACCGACCAGGCCTGCAACAAGCGCCAGCCCGGCAGCGGCTGCAGCGCCATCGGCGGCCACACGCGCCAGCACGCCGTCATAGGCGCCAGCCAGGCCTGCATCGCCACCCACCCCAGCGACATGGCCGTGGCCATGCGTGTGCTCGACGCCACGGTGGAAACCGTCAAGCCCGACGGCGCCAGGCGCGTCATCCCGATTGCCGACTTCCACCGCCTGCCCGGCGACACGCCGAACGTGGAGACCGCGCTGCAGCCCGGCGAGCTCATCACCTCGGTCAGCCTGCCCAAGCCGACGGGCGGCACCCACATCTACCGCAAGGTGCGCGACCGCGCGTCTTATGCCTTCGCGCTGGTCTCGGTGGCCGCCGTGGTGCAACGCGACGGCACGGGCCGCGTCGCCCTGGGCGGCGTGGCGCACAAACCCTGGCGCGACGATGCCGCCGATGCCGCCTTGCCGCAGGGCGCAAAAGCCGCTGCGGCGCGCCTGCTCGCCGGCGCCCAGCCCACGCATGACAACGCCTTCAAACTGCCGCTGGTGGAGCGCACCCTCGCCGCCGTGCTGGCCCAGGCCAGGAGCGCCGCATGAAATTCGACACCCCCGCCACCCGCAACCCGATAGACCAGCTCAAGGTCATAGGCAAACCCACGGACCGCATCGACGGCCCGCTCAAGACCAGCGGCGCCGCGCCCTATGCCTATGAGCGCCATGACGTCGTGAAGGACCCGGCCTATGGCTACATCGTCGGCGCCGGCATCGCCAAGGGCCGCATCGCTTCCATGGACCTGGACGCCGCGCGCGCCGCGCCCGGCGTGCTGGCCGTCGTCACCGCGCGCAACGCCGGCAAGCTCGGCAAGGGCAAGTTCAACACCGCCAAACTGTTGGGCGGGCCCGAGATAGACCACTACCACCAGGCGCTCGCGCTCGTGGTGGCCAATACCTTTGAACAGGCGCGCGCCGCCGCGCAGCTGGTGCGCATCGAATACGAACGCACGCCGGGCAAGTTCGACCTCGCCGCGCAAAAAGAAACCGCGCCGCTGGCCAAGCCTTCCGACTTCGCCGGGCCGTCCGAGACCAAGGTCGGCGACTTCCCGGGTGCCTTCGCCGCCGCGCCCGTGCAGCTGGACGCCAGCTACAGCACACCCGACCAGTCGCACGCCATGATGGAGCCGCACGCCACCACCGCCGCCTGGCAGGGCGACAAGCTCACGCTCTGGACGGCCAACCAGATGATCGACTGGAGCGTGGGCGACATGGCCGCCACGCTGGGCATACCGAAAGCCAATGTGCGCCTGGTCTCGCCCTTTATCGGCGGCGGTTTCGGCGGCAAGCTCTGGGTGCGCGCCGATGCGCTGCTGGCCGCCCTGGGCGCGCGCGCGGCGGGGCGGCCCGTCAAGGTCGCGCTGCAGCGCCCGCTGATGATCAACAACACCACACACCGGCCGGCCACCCTGCAGCGCATACGCCTGGGCGCGGGCCGCGACGGCAAGATCACCGCCGTAGGCCATGAATGCTGGTCCGGCGACCTGCCCGAAGGCCAGCCCGAAACCTCGGCCAACCAGACCCGTTTGCTGTATGCCGGCGCGAACCGCTTCACCGCCACACGCCTGGCCGTGCTCGACTTGCCCGAAGGCAACGCCATGCGCGCGCCTGGCGAGGCGCCCGGTTTGATGGCCCTGGAAATCGCCATGGACGAGATGGCCGAAAAACTCGGCCTGGACCCGATCGAGTTCCGCGCGCTCAACGACACCCAGGTTGACCCGGAGCAAGCCGGGCGGCCTTTCTCGCAGCGCCGGCTTGTTGAATGCCTGCGCCTGGGCGCCGAACAATTCGGCTGGAACCGGCGCAAGGCCCAGCCCGCCCAAGTGCGCGACGGCCGGTGGCTGGTCGGCATGGGCGTGGCCGCGGCCTTTCGCAACAACCTGCTCATGAAGTCCGCCGCGCGCGTGCGGCTCGACAAGAATGGCGTGGTCACGGTGGAAACCGACATGACCGACATAGGCACGGGCACTTACACCATCATCGCGCAGACCGCCGCTGAAGTCATGGGCGTGCCCCTCAACAAAGTGCTGGTGCGCCTGGGCGATTCGGACTTCCCCGTCTCCTGCGGCTCAGGCGGGCAGTGGGGCGCCAACAGCTCCACCTCCGGTGTTTACGCGGCCTGCATGAAGCTGCGCGAAACCATTGCCACCCGCGCCGGCTTCACGCCGCTCGAGGCGATTTTTGAAGACGGCATGGTCCGCGTCGCCGACCGCGCCGTGCCGCTCGCCCAAGTCGCCCAAGCGGCCGGCGACAGCGGCCTGGTCGCCGAAGACTTCATGGAATACGGCGACCTGGGCAATAAGTACCAGCAATCCACCTTCGGCGCGCATTTCGTCGAAGTCGGCGTCGACGCCGCCACCGGCGAGATCCGCGTGCGCCGCATGCTAGCCGTCTGCGCCGCGGGCCGCATCCTGAACCCCAAGGCCGCGCGCAGCCAGGTCATAGGCGCCATGACCATGGGCGTGGGCGCGGCACTCATGGAAGAACTCGCGGTCGACAAGCGCCACGGCTTTTTTGTGAACCACGACCTCGCAGGCTATGAGGTGCCGGTGCATGCCGACATCCCGCACCAAGATGTGATCTTTCTTGATGAAACCGATCCGGTTTCTTCGCCTATGAAGGCTAAAGGGGTTGGCGAGCTTGGGATTTGTGGGATTGCTGCTGCGGTTGCGAATGCGGTTTATAACGCGACAGGGGTGAGGGTGAGGGACTATCCCATCACGCTTGACAAGTTGTTGGAGCGATTGCCAAACGTGGTTTGAATTGTTTTTGCTCCGGCGGTGTGCTCCCCTCTGACTCCTGCTGGCCGGGGGTAGCCCGGCAGCTACTCACTTTTCTTTTGCTTCGCCAAAAGAAAAGTAAGCAAAAGAAAAGGC